>NZ_CP091786.1:3422283-3733400 GCF_022024015.1 Prevotella sp. E9-3 | reverse complement strand
ATAACAGTTATAAATTAATAGAACTTCTATTATACGTCAATAGAAGTTCTATTGCAGCATAACGGAAGTTCTATTGCAGTACAGTAGAATAAAAAACCCATCATACATTGATGATGGGTTGAATTTTCCTACGGTTGGCGTGTCGCTCTGAATAGCTGACGTGTACCCAGACGATGCCCGTACGGTTCTGCCGCTCGATGAGCAGTTGATCAAACTCGAGGTTTTCCTTGATGAAGTTGAAATACTTCAGGGCTGTTTCCTCGTTGGGCGTGTAGATGTCGGCAGCTTCTCCGTAAAGGTGTTGTGAGTAGCTGACACCTCCCACTACATAGTTCAGGCATTCTGAACGGTAGCCGCTGTTGATGCGGATAGGTCCGAACTCTTGGCGCAGTGGTTCGAGCACCCGTTGGCAGAGAGTACGCAGTCGGGGAATAATTTCTTCCGGGTTGTCCAGTCGGTTTACCATTCCGATGCGTTCGCAAGTGTAGGAATAAAGCATCTCGCTGAGGTTGAAATGTTCGGTGAGTTGCTCATTGACATTGAATGTCGGGCAATAGGCGTTGCCCTCTTGTGTGTGTGTGTACATGGTAGTTATTGTTATTTAGTGTGTTACGTTCCATCCCCCTTCTGGCACGCTTCACCTCCGGGGCTGGTGGTTCGTTTTTCGGGTGCAAAGGTAAGTCATCGCAATCGGTTTTCCAATACTTCCATGTAGAAAAAATTTTGAATTAAACTGTTTTAACGAGTCCGTGGTTTAGTAGAAATTAAAAAATAAACCCCTCACGAAGGAGGGGTTATGATGACATAACTATGAACTATGAACTATGAACTATCAAAGTATTACTTTCCTCCTGTTTTTAATGTAAATGCCTTTGGTGGGGTTGGTGACACGTCGGCCGGAGAGGTCGGTGAGTTGAGAGGTGTGAGTTCTCGCCTTGCGAGCGACCAAAGGTCGAGCGGAGAGTTGAGAGTTGAGAGTTTGATCGGAGATGCCGGAGGTAGCTGGATTGCCAAGGTATTCGAGGGTGAAGTGGTCGAACTTGCAGTCAAAGCTCTGGTAGTTTTTCAGTTCCACACCAAAGGTGAGGGTGCCGTCGGCAGTCTCGGCAGTGACGGTGATGGTGTTGTTTTTCAGTTTGGTCATATCGGCCTTCTCACTGTTAATGAAGAGGTAGGCTCCCGGATGAATCACATTGGAACTGGTACGAACGCTGAGCCGATACTTGCCTATGGGGAGAGCCGTCAGCTGCTGACTGATGGTGCGGTCGGTCAGGTTGCCCGAGCTCTGCCATTTGTTGAAATAGCTGGTGCCCACCCTGGCCTCCAGGTAGTTGCCGTATTCTATTTCGAAGGCATTCTCCAGCGAGAGTGTCCATCCCACGGGCTGTTTGGCATGGAACTTATTATATCGGGTGCCATCGGCATTGTTGATGACGTAGGATATATCGATGGGGTTCTGTTCAGAAGCTTTGTCGATGTTCTCAACAGCACTCACGTATTTTCCGCGTTCTATGGCATAGATGTCGTAGTGGCCCTCGTTCTCGGCGGTGGCACTGCCGCTTATCTCGTTGGTACCGTCTAAGTGTCCCAGCAGAGCATTGCTCTTATGATTGGTAAAGGTCCAGTAGCCGGAGGGCAGGTCGTTTTTCACATAGGCGGGACTCACATAGGCGCGGTCGGTCCATCCGTCGCCGTTGTTCTCGGTGCGGAAGTTCCAGTCGTTGGGGGCATCGTTCGACTGCAGGCACACATTGGGATTGCCGGCACTGGTGATGATGAGCCATTTCAGGTTGTCGCCCTTCACGCCCGAGTTGTTGTCCTCGTTGAAAGCATCAAAGGTGAACAGGGCATTCTTGTTGCCTTCGGGATATACATCCTCCTCATACCACATGGTCTGATAACTGGCACCCTGCTTGTTGCCTGCCGACAGCACCAGACCGTTGTCGGTATCGTGGTCGTAGAGGGCAAAGAAATACTGGCTCACGTCGTCGGGCAGGGCCTCGATCTTGCTCCATCCCTTGTCCTCGCTGTGGCGTTCGCCCAGTTCTTTCAGCGTATAGAGGCACACCTGTTCGGCTCTGAACTCCTGTGTGGGCGAACCGTTCAGCATGTCGGCCTGAAAACCGATATATACTTCGGTTTCTTCGTCCAGCTGGAAGTAAAGACCCTGAATATTCTTGTCGCTGCTGCATTTGTTAAGGTTGTAGAAGGCGATGCTCTTTTGTGGAATCTCGGCGCTGTTGCTCAGTTCACGGCTCACAAACATATAGGCCTCTTCGTTCAGGTTGTGGGTCACATTGTAGGCGGCTCCGAAATAGTACTTGCCTGCAGGGAGAGTAATCTTGCGGTAGATACGCGCATGCTCCAGACTGCCGGAGGTGTTATTCTCACGGTCGTTCCACACGCCGATCATGAGCGACTCCTTTCCTGTGTATTTGTCGAGTCCCTGTTTGGTGCCGTCGTTGCCGTTGGGGATGTTGAAATTCTCCACCGTCCAGTATTTCGGGGCTCCGAAACGCTTGGTACCACCGGCCGAACGGGTAAAGTTTTCAGCCTCTATGAGTTGCTCTTTCGTGATGTTGTTGTCTATCACGCCCGTGAAGGCACCACCCTTGTTCACACTATTGTTCAGAAAGTTGCGGAATGCCGAGATGAGCTTCTCGCAGGCATCGTCATACTGCTGGTCGGTAGCCTCCTCGGGAGTTTCCTTAGCCTGCTGAATGGCCGTGCGCAACTGTTCGTATTTTGCCGGACTCAGTTTGCCGGTGTTATAGGCCTGCACCTGCGACTGCAGTTCGTTGAGGGTAGTCTCTACCTCGCTGATGGTTCCCTGCAGTTTCTCGTAGGCTGTGCGGTTGTCGGTAATAAAGGTAACCTTGAACACAGGGGCAATGACATTTGGCTTGGTGGTGGGGATGGTCACGGTGAGTCCTTTGATGGTATGACTGAACTCCACCTCGCCATAGCCTAACAGCGATACACTCTGTACCTTTCCGCTGTACGAGGGCTGGGCAATAGAGAATGCCTTGAAGGTGAAGGGTCCGGCGGCGGGCCAGTCCATGATGGTGGCATAAACGGCATCCTCTTTAGTGACATAGCGCACATCCTTCGATGAGTAGTTCTGTCCCTCGTTGAAACCCTGGTTGTTCATGGGGTTCACGGCCTCTGCCAATGGTCCTTCACCGAAGGTTTTCCACATACGGGTGCCGTAGATACTCTCGCTGTTGATGTCCATCCAGGCTTTGATGTCGGCTAGCACCTTTTTCTCCTTGTCGTCGATAGTGCCGTTGCCCTTCACGGGCACAGAGAGCAGCAGGTTGCCGTTTTTCGACACCACGTCGATGAGCATCCGCACCACGGTAGCTCCACTCTTATAGCTGTTGTTATTATACACATTCTGGTCGTAGTGCCACTGTCCTATACAGGTGCAGGTCTGCCAGTAGGCCTGTTGCGGACGGTCGGGCACACCGCGCTCCACGTCCCACATCATATATTCCTTCTGTGCATCGGTGAGCTGTTTGCCCGTCACCAGTACATCGGGCTTGCCATCGTGCTGGGCAGCACTGTGGTTGTAGTAGTGCTGGAGAATGTTCTTGCCTACCTGGTCGTCACAGCCATAGAAAGGCATGGCCGTGTCGTCGAAATAAATCATGTCGGGCTCGTAGTCGTTGATGAGCTCCAAAACGCGGTTCTGGAATTTTTTCTTATAGGCCTCAGAAGGCTGTGAGGCACCGTTGCCCCATTCCCACTGACTGTGAATGGTGCCGCTGTTTGCCCATCCGGTAGAGTGGGGGTGGTTCTGGGCGTACAGCTCCTGCGGATCCATTCCTTCCCACCATTTTCCGGTGCCGTCGGCCTTGGTCAGATTGCCGTCATAGTTCTGCGAGGGCTCCAGCCAGGTCCAGGCATGTGAGGCATGGATAGACACACCCAGTGGCAGTCCTTCAGCCTTGCAGGCATCGCTCCAGCCTTTGATGATATCCTTCTTCGGACCCACGTTTACGGTGTTCCACTCCTGATAGGGTGAGTTCCACATATCAAAATTATCATGATGATTGCCCAAGGCCATGAAATAGCGGGCACCCACACTCTTGTACAGGCTCACCAGTTCTTGCGGATCCCAACGGTCGGCCTTCCAGGCATTGCACAGGTCTTTCAGACCGAAGTTCTTCGGGTTGCCGAAATGGTTCACGTGGTAGTTGTATTGTCCGGTGCCCGAATAGTACATAAAACGGGCATACCAGTCGCCATCCTCGGCCTGACACTGAGGTCCCCAGTGGGCCCAGATGCCAAACTTAGCATCCTTGAACCATTCAGGACATTCCCAGTTGGATGCACTCTCATAAGAGTTGTCAAACGGACCTTGCTCAATGGCCATATCAGCCAGCTGGGCACTCATAGAAGTAGCTGCCAGTAGCAGCATTGAAACAGTAAAAATTTTCTTCATTGTTGAATTGCAGTAATATCGTATTTGGTGCAAAAATAACGACATTTTCTGTATGATATCCTGAATATAGTGCTTTTTAATAGTATAAAATCGATATTTTCCTCTTTACTTAACTTTCGCAAGCTCCGCTTGCCTTGAAGATAAAGGGAGACAGAAGGAGATAAATGACAATAGTTTTTCTGCAGAATCACCACAGATGGAGTAATGTCCTCTATCTTCTGCTGCTGAAAAGCGGCTATCTACCTCTATCTTCCTATATCTTCGTAACATGCGAAACTTGAAATAGTTATCGGTTATGCACAAAAATAGGCGAATAGCACTTCACAGTGGTATCGCCTCATGGAAATTTAATTTAAACTACTGACTAATAATAATCACTTTAATAGTTTTTGAACATTACTATCTAACAGTCTTTTTACCGTTGTCAATGTATATGTCATTCGTTCATACGAACCCTCAGACATCTTTAAGAGATCTGCAGGTCGCTGATGCCATTCATCTACCGACGGATAGGATTATTTAAATCCAAAGATTATTAATATTCATAGTGAAAAATTAATGTTAAGATTTTAATAAGTAATAATATATATTGATAGTTTTTGCTTTCGGTAAGCTAAAGTTTAATCGGTGCTACAAAAATAAGTGTAATTTTGATACATTATACGGATTATATCGATAAATAATGGGATTATATCGATAAATTGTAACAAATGCAACAATAAAGGTTCGAAAATGATAAGTATCGACCGGATAAAGGTCCCTTTAAATGCAAACATTGTATTATCTTTGCAAAACCAAAAACCATTAACATCAGCAAAAGTGGTATTATTACCATTCATATCTTCAATAAATGGATAAAGAAACTTTTGAGAATCATCACCCGTTTGCAGAGAGTCATCACCCGTTTGCAGAGAATCATCACCCCTTTGCAGAGAATCATCGCCCCTTTGCAGGCGACAAGAAAGAGTCGATGCAGCGGCGTTGTGCAGATTACGACTATACCGAGTCCAGCATGTATATGATTACTTTGACCATTGAGGGGCGCCGTCCCCTGTTTGGTCAGGTGGTAGGGCGTTCAGATGCTTCTGGAGTTCATAGTTCAGAATGCATAGATTATAGTTCAGAATGCATAGATCATAGTTCAGAGTGCATAGATCATAGTTCAGAGTGCATAGATCATAGTTCAGAATGCATAGATCATAGTTCAGAATGCATAGATCATAGTTCAGAATGCATAGATCATAGTTCAGAATGCATAGTTCATAGTGACGAGCCGCGGTTGGAGCCGTCGGAGTTGGGGCGTTTGGTGATGGAGGAGTGGTATGGTATTCCCTCTTACTATCCTCAGATTAAGGTGATTGCCCTTCAGTTGATGCCCGACCACCTGCATGGCATTCTATGGGTGAGGGAGAAGCTGCCCTGTCATCTTAGTAAGGTGATAGCCGGCTTTAAAACCGGATGCAACCGCCACTATAAGCGCCTGTATGGCAACGGGGCGTTCCCCATCCAAGACAGCCGCCCAGTACAGTACGTTGCGACTCAGTCGCAACAAACAGGACCAGCCCCACAACAGCCAGCGGAGGCCTCACAAACTACAAAGGCCCCACAACAGCCAGCAGCCCCACAACAGCCGGTAGCCCCACAGCCAGCAGCCCCTCGGCGCAGGGCCTCCTTTTTTCTATAGGGTACAACGACAAGATACTTTTTCGGAGGGGGCAGTTGCAGCGGTGGCTGGACTACCTGCACGACAACCCGCGACGACTGTTGATGCGACGCGAGCACCCGCAGTACCTGAGGGTGCAGCGCAATGTGGTGGCTGCTGGGATTACCTTTTCGGCTATCGGCAATGTGCAGTTGCTGAAACATCCGGAACTGAAACAGGTGCAGTTGTCAAGGCGCCTCACTGAACAGGAGGTGGAACGGGTGGTGCAGAGTTTTCTTGCTGCTGCCAGGAACGGAGCGGTACTGGTGTCACCGAAGATATCGAGTGGCGAGAAGGCGGTGCTCAATGCTGCCTTTGCGGAAGGCCTGCCCCTGATTGTGCTGCAGGAGAATGGCTTTACCGATCTGGACAAACCGAAAGGGGCCAAGTTGATGGAGGCCTGTGCTGAGGGGCGCCTGCTGCTGTTGGCACCCTGGGCGCACCATAACGAACGTACCACCATCACCCGACAGCAATGTCTGGCTTTGAACAATATGGCTCGGAAGCTATGTGAAGTGGGGGAATCGTAAAGCAGACTTGAAAAACTGTGAAGTAGAGGAATCGTGAAGCAGACTGGAAAACCTATGAAGAGGGGAAATACACAAAAAATAAGGCGGCCCCACTATCTCAGTGGAGCCGCCTCAATTAACAATTTACTAATAATATTTTAATAACTAAAAATTATCGTCGTCCCAAAGATTATTACGGCTGTCGGCATTACCGCCGCTGAAATCTTCATTGCTTACGTTCAAATTGTCAGCACCATCTACTCCAAGAATAGAATTACTACTCAGCAAAGGTTCCATTTCAGGATCCTCATAGCTGAAATTTGGTTTAATATACTTCTTCATAATCTTTTTTTTAGTATCGACTAATATGTTGTATTATTTTACTACAACCTTCTTGCCGTTCTTGATGTAGAGGCCCTTGGCAGTCTTCTCTACCTTGCGGCCCTGGAGGTCATAAACCTGACCCTGCTGTTCGTTGCTCATCTTCACCAGTTCGCTGATGCCAGTTACCTCGCCATCGATGAACAAAGTGAGTGCACGAGCTTCAGCTGCCTGATCAACCTGGAAGTAAGCGCGATAAGGATTGATGGTAGCAGCATTTTCACCAACAGGATAGATGGTGTTATCGCTCAGCACGTAGTTCTTCTCGGCATTGGTGATATCCTTCTTGGTGTAAGAACCAATGAAGTGAACTTCGTTTGCAGTAGCAGAAGGATTATTATTGATAGCCTCTACATATACATCGGTCAGAGCAATCTCGCTTACATCAGCATTTGAACGCATCAGGAATGGCACGTTAGCAGTGCTGTTGCTTGCAGATACGAAACTGAGTTGTCCTGTTGAAGCAGCATAATTATCGAGAACAGCAATCTTGTCAACACCGCTTACAGCGAATGGATATACAGCAGTAGCCCACTTATTAGTAGCCAGGTTGCGAGCAATCTTCACTGCGGGATAGTTGCCAGGAGCATAAGTGGGAACATCACCGTCAGCGAATACAATTTCAGAAGCAGACTTGAGTTCCATATCAGCCCATGCTATCTGCTGCTGTCCGCTTTCTACCTTTTTGAGTGTAAGTACATAATCGCCGGCAGTAGTAGAAGTGAAGTAGCCAGTGTAGTCATACCAGTTGGCAGCATCGCTATGTCCGTTGTTAGTAGCAGGACAGAAGCCAGGAGCCAAAGCGATAGGATTACCATTAGGATCGGTCAGTATGATGTTTGTTGTAGGTTGGTTGCCCCATCCGCAATACTTAAATGTGAGCTTGTAAATCTTACCAGCCTTCAGAGGCAGTGTATAACCAGTGGTCTCACCATAAGAAGCATTATACTTCAGAAGCATAGCCTTTTTGGTAGAAGAAGCTGAAAGTCCAGCATTTTCAGTTCCTTCAGAACCACCCATGATACGTGAGCCGTCATTCAGTTTGCTCCAACCATAAGGATAGTCTTTACCATCAACAGTCTCGTAGGTAGAAAGGTCTCCAAAGGCAATGGCGTTCACCTCTTCAGCGTTAGCAGTCCAAACAGCGTTGTTCAGTTCATCGGTAACAGCATTTACAGATTCCTTGATATTTGTTTCGGCAGGATTGATAGCCTGAGCAGCAGCAAGTGCAGCCAATGCATCGATATTGTTGTAAGGAGCAAATTCGTCCTTTTCGAAACCGAGAACCTTTGCTTCAGCAGTAGTGATAGCATTGTTCAGTGCTGTGTAGTCTTCATTGTCGGCAACCTTTGTACCCAGATAGGTAACTTTCAGGTTTTTCCAAGAAATCCAGTTGAAGCCTGCGTCGCTGTAAGCAATACCAATGTTGAGGGCATCCTTAATCTGCAGCTTGACGCTAACGTTCTTATAGACGCCCTTCATATTGTTAAATACGAAGCTGGTACCATCGAGCAGATCAACAGAAGTACCGTTAACAGTGAATACGGCAGAAGTAGCACTGGGCTCTTCACCGCTCTCTGAGTAGATACGTACCAGAGCAGACACTTCGTAGAAACCATCCTGAATGCCTCTGATAGAATGATAAGCAAGACTATTGTCGGCCAAAGTGTTTCCTTTAGCAATCCAGTTCTGCAGGAATGGAGTTACCATACCAGTGTTGTCGGCCTCAGTACTCCAGTCGTTGTAGGTAGGTGTTGGTTTCCAGTTGGCAGCAGTAGCCTCGTCGGAAAGAACAACCGAGTTGGCACCAGCAATGAGATCGTTCATGGCAGCGCCACGCTCAAAGGCAGCAAACTCTTCTGTTGCAATAGCAATGTCGGCCTGCAAATTAGTGATGATAGCATCCAGATTTGTGCTTTCTACAGTAGCAGCATTGGCAGCTGAAATATGGTCAGCAAATGTAGCGTAAGTTTCAGATGAAATCTTATTCTCATAGCCAGTCAGGGTAGTAAGCAAAGAATTAATCTGGTTCAGTTTGATCTGGTTGGGGTGTACATCACCTTTCAGCAATGGTGATGCTATACTTACCCAGTTATGACTTGCATTGGTAGATGAGCTAAAGCTGATGGTTACAGGTGTATTGTTTTCTGTCACTTCAAAAGAGATGAAGCGATACTCCCAACCGTAACCTACGCCGCCTTTAGCGTATGTGCCGTCCTGATAGCTACCAGTACCGTTGGTCATAATACCACGGCCATCAGCACCCTTGTTGGTTAGTGATACAGTGATAGCATCATTGTTGCCAACCTTTACGCTCATAGTCGATGTTACATCAACAGAAGCACGAGCAGTGATACTCATCACATATTTTCCGGCAGGCAAGATCGCTGTCTCAGAAGCAGCGTGGCTCCAAGAGTTCTTGCCCCATTCTGCACCGCTCTGCTCATAATAGCGCTGACCAGTCAGTCCGTTCCAGTGCTCATTGGCAGTCATTGTAACATAGTCGGTAGAAGCCCACTTTGTCATATCCTGATTGAGCAGGGTAGAGTAGTCGTATTTATAGTTATTAGCAAATACAGAATAGTCGTTTTCGTAAACACCATAGATGGCATTGGTCAATGTATTGATGGTAGCAGCACAATCGTCAACTTCAGCGTTGTCATAAACGCTCTGTGCAGCGCTGACTGCATCTGTGTAAAGAGTTGCACTGGCAGTAAATGCAGGCTTGTAAATGGTGTTGTTGTTTGCATTAGCAATAGCTGTAGCGAGTGCCAGATAACTTGCAATAGAAGTATTGGCAGCGTTGATGGCATCGTTCAGCGCATTGAAGTTAGCAATGGTCTTGTTGGCATCGAAAGTGCTGATAGCAGAGGTCAGAGTGCTCTTGATAGCACTACCCATCTTGCTGTCTTTGATACTGTTAGCAGTAGTAAGGATAGTGGTGGCATCATCATCAGAAACCTCATCGTTGTAGAATGTGTATGAGATACCATTGAACAGGAACCAGCAGGTTCCCCAGTAAGCCTCGGAAGAAGCGTCCAAGTTCAGATTACCATCATCACCTACATAAACGAAGCCTTCAGTTGTGTAGCCGCCATTATTTACGATGTTTACAAATTCGCCAGTGCTGTTAGGATTAGAGTCAGAAACTCGGTCTTCAGCCCAAGCCTTGAAACGAATGATATTTCCGTTTGCAATCAGATAAGTGTCGCTAACAGGATAGCCGGCATTTGCCATGGTGGTACAAACGGCATTAGAACCCATACGCTTCATGCCTCGTGCAGATATCTTATAGATACCTTTCTTCAATCCAGAAATGGTACGGGTATAGTGGCCATTACAAACTTGATACATTTCAGAGCCATAATTACCCCAGTTTATATATTGTTCTTTTCGAGATGTATGATTTGTTGCTGTCCATTTTTCCTTAGTGGGTACTCCGTCATTTGTTGTAGTAGAAGCCCAGTTATTGGCATCGCTCACTACTTCACTCAGGGTCTTGCCATCAGGAATAACAATACCTTTAGCAGCAGCAACGGCACTCTCCTGATCTGATGCCTTAGCAGCAAGAATGTCATCGTACTGTGCCTGAGTGAGGAATTGCCATGCACTGGATGTTGATGAGAGGGTTATATCACCGGCAGTAGCAGGACAAGTGATATAGTTGCTTCCATTCTGCAGAGTAAAACCATCTGTAGCATTACCGGCAGGAGTGAAATCAATGGGACTGCCATTATCGGTATAAGCGTTGCTGCCAAAACCAGAAGTAATTCCAGCAACAGTAAGGTCATACATGCGAAGCGTGTATTTACCATCATTCAAGGCTACTTTCCAAGGCAGACCAACGGGTCTTGCCACTGCCTGTGTACCCCAGTTGTTACCGCGGGTCAGGAACAGGCCGCTGGATTGATTGTACAGGTAGTAAACACCATTATTTTCTGGTGTTTCCTGCGCACTCACATAATTTCCCCCCATGAACAGGGTGAGAAAAGACAATAAAAGTTTAATTTTACGCATAAATAGTTAGTATTAATGTTTTGATAAAAAGTATTTAATGGTAATCGTCTTAACGTGGCAAAAATAATGAGTAATCTTTTAAAAAAAGATGCGGATTAATTCACCAAATAACAGTACACAATATCGAGAAAGAGGAGCATTGGTGTACACTTCTCTCTCGATAAGTAAAGTTAGCATAATGTTTTGACTTCTCCATGTTAGTAAGTTTCTATTTCTTTACCGGTATGTAGTTCTTATATATTTTGTTCGTCTTGAAAGTATTTTGTAGTTGTTAGTGTGTGCCATCAATGATAATCAGACTATCGTCAATCTATAAACCACATGATACCAATGAAGGTATGAATTGATTGATTTATGTCAATTCAATTGCAAATATAGAGATTAATTGTATTAGTTACAACTATTATCCCTGATAGTTAACAGAAATTAAATATAAAATTTGCAATTTAAACTATTTTAATAGAATAATTGAAAAATATAATTAAAGAAATGAGTAACTTTGTAGGCGAAAAGAGATGGGTGGATAACACCTTATTATATTATATAGTATCACAAAAACCAAACCATGCAAAAGTACACAGTACCTACTGTAGCCGCTGCCAATGAACGAATGGAGCGGTTGCGCATTGCCAAAGAGAAACTGACCCTGGAAGTGGAACAGATTATGAATCACAGTGAGGAAGAACAACTGACGTGGACTGCCACCAAGACCGATCTGATGGAGGCATTGTACTATGCCTACAACCAGATGACCATCATTGATGAGTATGGGGTTCCGCTCACTTTCAGATGTATCGTGGAACGCTGTTGCAGAGTGCTTCACACTAAAGTGCCCAACAACCCTTATGGAATGGCAGAGAAAGGACAGAACAGAAAAGGAGTGAAAAGTGTGAACTTCATGAAGCGCTACCTCAGAATGAGTGAACGCGAAACAATGGAAAACACACTGTGGAGTAACATTTCAAAGTCTCTATCCTAATGTCTATCCGCATGTCTATCCATATAGGCTATTGCGGAAAAGAAAAATCATCGTACCTTTGCAATGTCCAAACGGCCGAGGGACTTGTTGAACGCCAAACAAGGGCGCGAGACACCATGAGAAACAATTAACATTATTAATTTAACAATTTAAAAAACACACAAAAAAATTATGACAGTATTTGTAAAGAAAGTTCAAAACAACATCCGTAGCAACGAAAAGAGTTTCGGAAAGTATTACGGTCGAGTAGCCATCCTGAGCGAAGTAGGCATCGAAGAGTTGGCCGACATCATTCAAGAGAACTCTACGCTGAAGCGTGCCGACATCCTGGCTGTGCTCTCTGAAATGGGACCTGCCATCAAGCGTCAATTGCAGAAATCGTTCAAGGTGCGCATTCCTTATCTGGGCGTCTTTAAGATGTCAATGAAGAGTGAGGGCGTTGAGAATATCGAGGACTACGATGTGCGTAAGCACGTGAAGGCGCTCAAGGTTCAGTTCATTCCTGAGACCACCGTTGATCAGGGCCACCGCGTCAAGGAACTCGTCCGCGGCTCCAAGCTTGCCATCCTGCCTAAGAACCTGTTCAGCGAAGTGATCAGTGACGATGATGAGAATGGTCAAGGAAAAGGTGGGGTAGAGGTAACTCCTGAGAGTCAGGGCGGCAACGATGGCCTCGTAGTGGAACAGCCCTAAACGGGAACAACCTCACAAAAACTTAAATAAAGAATTGATACCATGGAAAATACAAATAGAAAAATGTGGAGCATTGTGATAAAAGTGGTGATAGCCATTGCCTCGGCCCTGTTGGGAGCACTGGGAGGTGCTGAGGCCACCACAATGTTCATGAGCTAAGTAATTATGGTTGCTGAAGTTTCTTATCTTCTTATATAGAAATTGATGTGTATTTCGGGGAGTTTAGTGGTGCAAAGACACTTCTAAACTCCTTTTTTTGCACAAATCGGTAGTGTGTGTGCAAAGAAAGTGTAGTTTTTATTTAAAAAATTTGTGTAGCTCAAAGAAAATGTGTTACTTTGCACCGTTTTTCACGATAAGAATCTATTTATTAACATTTTAAACAAGAAAAATCATGTCAGAAATTGAAAGCAAAGTAAAGGCAATCATCGTAGACAAACTGGGTGTTGACGAGGCTGTTGTAAAGCCTGAGTCTAGTTTTACTAACGATCTGGGTGCAGACTCTCTGGATACTGTAGAGCTCATCATGGAATTTGAGAAGGAGTTCGGTATCAGCATTCCCGATGACAAGGCTGAGAAGATTGGCACCGTTGCCGACGCTATTTCTTATATTGAGGAGAACTCAAAATAATAAAAAGTATTTCCGAGCCCCCTAAGTTCTTAGCTGCGCAAAGCGGCTGAGCCGAGCGAGGGGGGGTGGGGGTCTGAACAGACAAAAAGCCCCCTAAGTTAGGGCTCAGGTCTGAACAGATCTTCAAAGGTCAAAAGAACATTATTATTGTTCAGACCCCCAACCCCTAACTTAGGGGGCTTTTAACACAATTATTATGGAACTGAAAAGAGTAGTAGTGACAGGACTTGGCGCCGTTACTCCATTGGGCAACAACCCCGAAGATATGTGGAAGAACATGTTGGCTGGTGTGAGTGGTGCTGCTCCTATTACACATTTTGACACAACCAACTTCAAGACCACTTTTGCCTGTGAGGTGAAGGATCTGGATGTAAATCAATACCTGGACCGCAAGGAGGCCCGCAAGATGGACCGTTACACACAGTTGGCTCTGATTGCAGCCAAGCAGGCCGTTGAGGACTGTGGCTGGGATTTGGAGAAAGAAGACAAAAACCGCATCGGTGTGGTATTTGGTGTAGGCATCGGTGGTATCAAGACCTTCGAGGATGAGGTGTGCTATTATGGTTCACACCGTGAACAGGGACCTAAATTCAATCCCTTCTTCATTCCGAAGATGATTGCCGACATCGCTGCCGGACAGATTTCGATCATGTATGGCCTGCACGGCCCCAACTATATCACGGCTTCTGCCTGCGCTTCTTCATCGAACGCACTGGCCGATGCCTTCAACCTGATTCGCCTGGGCAAGGCCAACGCTATTGTGGCCGGTGGTGCCGAGGCAGCTATCTGCGAGACAGGTGTAGGCGGTTTCAACGCCATGCACGCTCTCTCAACCCGTAACGACGAGCCTCAGAAGGCCAGCCGTCCGTTCAGCGCCAGCCGCGACGGATTCGTCATGGCTGAAGGTGCCGGTTGCTTGATTCTTGAAGAGTTGGAGCACGCCAAGGCTCGCGGTGCAAAGATTTATGCCGAGATGGTAGGTGCCGGTATGAGTGCCGACGCTCACCACATCACTGCCTCTCACCCCGAAGGACTGGGTGCTAAGCTGGTGATGCAGAACGCTCTGGAAGATGCCGGCATGAAGCCCGAGGACATCGACTACATTAACGTACATGGTACTTCAACTCATGTGGGCGATATCTCAGAGGCCAAGGCTATCAAGGAAGTGTTCGGTGATGCAGCCTTCAAGCTGAATATCTCGTCAACAAAGTCAATGACTGGTCACCTGCTGGGTGCTGCCGGCGCTGTAGAGGCTATGGCCACCGTACTCGCAGTGAAGAACGACATCATTCCTCCCACTATCAACCACGAAGAGGGCGATGAGGATCCGGAGATTGACTATAATCTGAATTTCACTTTCAACAAAGCACAGCAGCGCACTGTTCGCGCCGGACTCTCAAACACGTTCGGTTTCGGCGGTCACAATGCCTGTGTAGTGTTTAAGAAATACGAAAATTGAGAGTTGAGAACTGAGAATTGAGAGTTGAGAGGTATGATTAGTTTTGCTGATGGCAAGTTTATTGCGTACAGTGTAATCATACCTCTCAATTCTCAATTCTCAGTTCTCGGTTCTTATTATTAATTCTCAATTAATATGATTGTTTTTTTTGAGCGTTTGCGTCTGCCTTTTCGAAAGGATAAAGAGTTGCGTAGGTCTCTTTATAAGGTGATGGGATTCTACCCCAACGATATCAGTTACTATAAGACAGCACTGACTCATAAAAGCTCGGGACAACGCAACGATAAGGGAAAACCACTGAACAACGAACGATTGGAATTCCTGGGCGATGCTATCCTCGATGCTACGGTGGGACATATCGTGTTCGCACATTTCAAAGGCAAGCGTGAAGGATTTCTTACCAATACCCGCTCGAAGCTGGTGAGCCGAGAGACGCTTGGAAAACTGGCCGAGGAAATGGGATTGACCGATCTGATTCAGAGTCGCGGACAGTCGCGCTCGCACAACAGCTACATGGCTGGCAACGCCTTCGAGGCTCTCGTAGGCGCCATCTACCTGGATTTGGGGTATGCAGCTGTTATGCGATTCATGGAAAAGCGCATTCTGGCTCAGATGGTGAATATCGACAAGGTAGCGTATAAGGAGGTGAACTTCAAGTCAAAACTGTTGGAGTGGACGCAGAAGAACCGTGTGCGCATGGAGTTCAAGATGCTGAATCAGGAAAAGGACAGTCAGGGTTCGCCAACCTTCGGATTCCAAGTGCTGATAGAAGGTGTGGAAGGCGGTAGCGGAAAGGGCTACTCAAAGAAGGAGGCCCAGCAGATAGCCTCGAAAGAGACACTTCAGAGACTGCGCCGCGAACCCCAGTTTATCGATGCTATCTTTGCTGCCAAGAGCGACCGTACAAAGATGGAGGAAGAACCTACGATGGCTGCTCCTAATCTGGAGGCGGAGAAAACGAACTTCATCATTGAGCAGAACAAGACTTCTGAATGGTATTCAGAATTTTCTGAAGAGACTGAAAATAAAGAGGTCAAAGAGTCTTCAGAGCATACTGCAAACAACAAGAAAAAGACCAGAAAGGCTGCCAAAACAGTTGAGAAGGATGCAGAGGAAAAGGAACTGAAAGAGGAATCTGTAGTAGCGAAAGCTGCCGAGGATGACGATTTCGACCTCTCAGACATTTCCCACAATACCACCGAACTGGATAAAGAGGATATTATTGCTGCTGCTGAGGCGGCAGCGTTTGCGGAGAAAATTGACGATTGAGAGATGATAATTGAGAGGTGAGAACTGAGAACTGAGAGGTATGATTAGTTTGCTTTCCATTTATTCCCTCATAGCAAAACTAATCATACCTCTCACCTCTCATCTCTCAGTTCTCACCTCTCAGTCCCTGAATATACTCCCAAAGCTTGCGATAGAAAGGATGGCGACAAAGGGTGTGGCGGTCGCCAAGAATAATCAACTTCATGCGAGCACGGGTGATAGCCACATTCATACGACGAAGGTCACGGAGAAATCCTATCTGGCCTTCGTCGTTGCTTCTTACCAGTGATACAACGATAATATCGCGCTCCTGTCCCTGAAAACCGTCAATGGTGTTTACCGTGATAAGACTGCGGAAAGGCTTGAAAAACTCACTCTTCTTGATCATCTTACGCAACAGCTGTACCTGAGCGCGATAGGGAGAGATAATACCTACATCGAGGCGCTCACTGAGTATGCGCTCCTTACCAATCATTTCGTAATAGGCCTGAAGGGCAAGGAGCGTGAGACGGGCCTCAACCTTATTCACTCTTCCAAATGACTCACCGACGAATTCTTCACTGGAAAAATGAGAATCGGGAGTTGAGCCTTCGGCTTTGCCGCTTGACTTGTCCAAGAATTGGGAGGTATGATTAGTTTTGGAATCTGGAAGGTGATCATACCTCTCAGTTCCAAGTTCGGAGTTCTCAGTTAGAAAGGCGCTCGTTTCTATCCATGTCATCGGCAGATCCAGGTCGAGGATGCTACGGTATTTCACCTCTGGAGCCGATTCCACCATATTATCATAGAACCAGTCGCTGGAGAAACGCATAATCTCTTCGTTCATACGATACTGAAGAGTGAGCAGGGTGACTACATCGGGCTTTTGGTCAACAATACGCTCCATGAGGGTCTTGCCTAAACCACCCTTCAGGGCTTCATAGCTCTTCACGGTGGGAGGCAGCTGACAGTGGTCGCCGGCAAAGATAACGCGTGAGGCCCGGCGAATGGGAATCCAACAGGCAGCTTCAAGGGCTTGTGCAGCTTCATCGATGAACAACGTGCCGAACTTCATACCGTCAAGGAGCCTGTGACCGCTTCCAACGAGCGTACAGGCGATAACACGGGCCTCACCGAACAATTCCTGATTGATGGCTATTTCGAGGGCTGTAGCGCGTTCTTTCAGGCGCTCCAGTTTCTGGTGGAACTTCTCATCGCCTCGCTTACGGTTCTTGCGCAGTTCGCGGATGGTCTTTCGGATAGACCACAGCAGTTCGTAGTCGGGATGGGCCTCAAAGCGCCGTTCGTAGGTGAAGGACAGCATCTTGTCGTCAACACGTACGGGATTGCCGATGCGTAGCACGTTCAGACCACGGTCAACGAGTTTCTCTGATATCCAGTCAACGGCCATATTGCTCTGTGCGCATACCAGTACCTGACTCTCACGGCGCAGGGTTTCGTAGATGGCTTCTACAAGGGTGGTGGTCTTGCCTGTTCCTGGAGGACCGTGGACGATGGCTACATCCTTAGCCCTGAGCACCTTGTTGACAGCCTGCTCCTGGGTGACATTCAGGTAGGGGAAATGCATATCGGGGAAGGAAAAGGTCTCGGCCTTCATGGACGGACTGTAGAAAAGATCGCGCAGATAGCCCAGTCGTCCCTTGGCTCGCATGGTACGTTCAAGGGCATCGAACATCATGCGATAGGAAGTTTCGTCAAAACTTAGCTGTATGCCAATTCCTTCCTGCTGGAGGTTGCCAACAGGAAAATTGTCGGGCACTACAACCACCATGCGGTCGCCATCGCAGAAAGAGACGGAGCCGGAGAATTTAGAACTGAGAGGTGAGAGTTGAGAGGTATGATTAGTTTTGCCGACGTTTTTCTCGCCCTGAGAGTAATTGTCAGCTGTCAATTTTGAATTATCAATTCTAAAGAAGCTCACCGGACGGCCGTATTCAAAATTGTGTTCAATGTCTTCATCGGAGTTGGTGGCACGGAACACTTCCACACAGAGTTGGTTCAAGGAGTTGTAATAACTGCGGCCAACACGGATGGGCCACCAGGCATCACCACGCTGAATACGGCGCTGCAAACCGATGGCATCAACTTTCTGTTGGAAAGCCTTCTTCTCTTCTTCGTATTCCATCTGCAGCAAAAGTTGCTGGTGCTGCAGTTCAAGGATAGGCGATGATGAGGGCATGGTCTAAATCATTTCCTGGGTGAGTATGGACTCCAGTTCTTCTGACGAGATGCGCCTGCGGAACTGTCCGTTTTGCGCTACGGTGATACTGCCTGTCTCTTCAGAAACAATAATGGCCAGTGCATCACTCTCCTGTGTGATGCCAAGTCCGGCACGGTGGCGCAATCCCATGCTCTTGGGAATATCGAGACTATGGCTCACGGGCAGGATGCAGCCGGCAGCGCAGATACGCTGGTTGGCAATGATCATAGCACCATCGTGGAGGGGAGAGTTCTTAAAGAAGATATTCTCAATGAGTCGCTGGTTTATATCGGCATTGATGGTCTCACCCGTGGTCACAATATCGGTGAGGGGGGAATGGCGCTGGATGATGATGAGGGCGCCCACCTTTCCCTTCGACATGGAGATACAGGCCATCACAATAGGAAGGATGGCACGCTTCAGGCCTTCAGTATTACGCTTGTTGGTATGACCAGACGAGAAGAATCGCAAAAAAGTCTGAATGCGCTGGCGTGTTCCTAAATCGTAGAGGAACTTGCGAATATCGTCCTGGAAAATCACAATCAGGGCAATCACACCCACAGAGACCAGTTTGTCGAGTATTCCACCCAACAGGCGCATCTCAAAAATCTGTGACACGAAAAACCATCCCAGCACAAATATCATGATGCCTACAAAGACGTTGATGCTGCGCGATTCGCGCATCAAACGATAGAGGTAGTAGAGCATCAGTGCTACCAGGAGAATGTCGATGAAGTCTTTTAAACTGAATTGTAGGAACATTTTTTTTAGGGGAATTGGGTGAGCGTGATGCACTCTGCAGCGGCTTTGACATCGTGGACACGAAGGATGGAGGCGCCTTTCATCAGCGATATGGTGTTCAATACCGTAGTGCCGTTCAGAGCCTCGGCAGGCGTGCAGTTGAGCGTTTTAAATATCATGGACTTGCGCGAGATGCCTACCAGTAGGGGAAGGTCGAAGACCAATAGTTTCTCCATCTCGTTCATAAGCTGGAAATTCTGTTCGAGGGTCTTGCCAAAACCGAAACCGGGGTCAAGGATGATATCTTTCTGACCAAGGTCGCGCAGGTGCTGAACTTTCCGGGAAAAAGCCAGAAGGGTTTGACGGAGGTCGGGCTGTACCGACATCAGAATATAAGGGACTCCAAGGCGAGACACCATACGGAACATCTCGTCACCACCCTCACTGACATCGTTGATGATGTGGGCACCGAACTCTTCTACCGTCATCCGTGCTACGGAAGGACGGAAGGTATCGATGGAGATAGGGAGGGAAGAATGGAGGGTGGATAATTCGGAATTGATAATCTGAAGGGCAAAGCGCATGCGCTTCATTTCTTCTTCTTCGCTCACCTCACTGGCGCCAGGACGGGTAGAGTAGGCACCGACATCAATCATGGCTCCTCCTTCATCGATAATCTGATGTACACGCTCTATAATGGCCTGTTCGGTCTGGGTACGACTTCCTGCATAGAAGGAGTCGGGTGTGGCATTGAGTATGCCCATCACGCAGGGACGGCTGAGGTCGAAAAGACGACCGTTGATGTTGAGAGTGGAGGACATGTTTAATTGATAATTGATAATTGATAATTGATAATTGATAATTGATAATTGATAATTGAGAGGTGAGAGATGAGAGGTGGATGTATATTAGGGTTTGGAAGTGAGGAGTTTTTCTATTTCTTTTTCCAGGGATTCCTGTTTCGTCAGGTTGCGGAGAAGAATGCGACCATGACGGTCGGCAATGACATTGGAGGGCATCGTGGTGAAACCGAGTCCCTTGGCCATTGGTGTTTGCCACATACGGCCGTCATTCACCACATAGTCGCCGATGGTGTCACGGCGCAACCAGTCGGCTCCTTCCTGACGGGTGGCATCAATGCTGATAGCCATCAGGGAGATGTGACCAGGGTGTTTCTTCTGAAGTTTGCGAACGGCATTGACCAGCATACGGCTTTCGTAGTTCCATGTGCTCCACAAACAGAATACGTTGACATCCTTGCGAAATTGTTCGTTGGTGAGAACCCTATTCTTGATATCAAGTACAGCAAATAGGGGAATCTTGTTGCCAACAGCACCATTGTTCAAAATGCGCAACTGTCTGTACAATTGCAGAACGGCCTGCTGACGGGGATTGGCCTGAACCATGAGGCGGCACAAACGGAGGGTCTCGTGATAGTCTGGTTCGGCCACATCAACAAAATAATGGCGCAACAAAAACAGACTGACCAGTGAGGCGGGATTTTCAGTGATAAACTCTTTAGCTGCCTGAATCTCTTCTGGAGGAGTCATCTGAGCAGCACGCAGACGGAAAGCCGTCATCTCATCGTTATCGTCAGAACCTTTCAGGGTGGCCTCTTTCAGATGAGAGGCATCGGCCTTCAACTCCAGCGATATCCCTTGTCCGGTAAAAACGGGCATGAACGAGAAGTTTGGAAACATGAGCAAGAGGAGGGTAGTGTCCTGGCGTTCGCTCTCATAGAAAAACCGTCCACGCTCTACATTGATAGTATCTTTATAGCCTGTGGCGGGATCGATGAGGAACAACTGGGCCTGGTTCATGTTTCTGAACTCTCCCTCTATACGAAAATTCCTGCCCTCTTTCTTACAGGAGAAAAGAAGCAGTGGTACAAGGAGGAGTAAAAACAGATAACGACGTTGCATAAAAGTAGTTTTTTTGATAGGAATAGTAGCTATAAATTCTATAGGTACTATAGATACTATAGATACTATAGTTACTATAGCCACTATATTTAGAAAAGGACTTACTCCCGTTTGCCATAATGGCAAGTGAGGGGGTAAGTCCTATAGAGGGTAAATGAATTACTTGTTCAGCTCAAGATCCTTCTCAGCATACTGACGCAGAGAAGCATCCTTGGCGAAAGCAGCCTGAAGAGCGTTGGAAGCCTCAGACTTGTTGCCCTGACGAGAAGCCAGGATAGCCTTCAGATATTCTGTAGTGGCATCGCCATTCTTGATCTGCTTCAGAGTCTGAGCAGCAGCGGCATAGTTCTTGTTCAGAATCTGAGCCAGAGCAGCTGAGTTGCTGGCTACCTTGCCAAAGTCCTGCTCAGCCTGTGCATACTTGCCCTGAGCCAGGTGCAGGTTGCCCAGAATCTCGTTTACACCGTTGGCGCTTGAAGACTTAGCAATCAGAGCCTCGGCGTTGTTCAGGTTGCCCTCCTGCAGAGCCAGCAGACCAAGGTTGGCATTGGCTTCAGCCTGGTTGGCGTTCACCTTCAGAGCCTTCTCAGCCCAAACCTTAGCCTCGGCATAGTTGCCCTTCTGGTAAGCCAGAACAGCCAGGTTGTTGTAAGCACGAGCATCGTTAGGATAGATCTCAACTGCCTTCTTGTAAGCGTTCTCAGCAGAAGCGGGCTCGTTGTCATAGAGAGTAGCGGCATAGAGCAGTTCCTCTACAGAGAGCTGGGTAGCATCGCTGCTGAGCTGGAACTGAATCTGTTCGTCGTCACGGCCGATGAGCTCGTAGTTGGCAATCAGACGAGCACGGCGCAACTGAGGAAGAATACCGTCGGCCAGTTCGCGGAAAGCTGAAGAGATGGCCTTGATCTGCTCCTCACGCTGCTCAGGATCCTGATACATAGAGAGCACGCGCAGAATCACGTCCTTGTCCTGAATGTTTGAAGCAGCTACCAACTCCTGGAAACCTTCCCAGTCCTCAGCGGTGTACTTGTTGTCAACAGGAGCGTCGCTCTTGGTCTTCTTCATCTGCTTGTTCAAGAAGTCGCTGGTCACCTTCTGGCGCTGACCGGCGAGCTTCTCGTTCAGCTGATAGCCACCATCGGGAGATGCGTAGGCAGAAACTTCGATACCATTAAGTACCTTACCTTCCTGATCCTTAGCAATCTCAGTGAGCAAACGAACGAACTCTTGTACAGAATTGTTCTGCAGCTCGCTCTTACGCAGCTGAGCCTGACCGATAAGGAACTTCACGTTGGCCTCCTGCTTCTGCTCGATAACGCGTTGGAAAGCATCGGGAGCAATAGCGGGCTGTGCCTGAGTAAGAGTGCGCTTGTACAGTTCGCTGGTAGCAATGATACCAGTAGCCACCTTTACAGCAGGAACTTCTACTTCTTTCTTGCCAACCTTAGCCTGGAATGTCAGGTAGAGATCGCTCTGCTGCATTTCGGGCTGATATTTAAAGTTGGTCTTCATGGTGTAACGACCGCCAGTCTTGTAAGAAATGGTCTGGTCGTTGCCCAGTACTTTCTCACCCTGGAAGGTAGCACCTTCACCACGTACAGACTTCATACCGGCAGTAGTCTGATAGCGCAACTCAGGAGTTACGGTTACTACAGCCTTTTTCTTCAAATACTTCTCGGGGAAGAGACCATTGATGGTAGCAGGCACTTCGCCAGCCTGGGTCTCAAGGGGGTTAGGGTTTACACTGAAATTGTCAGCAGAGAGAGCTCCCAGTTTTCCGGAGCATGATGTCAGCAACAAAGCAGCTGCTGATAACAAAACGATTTGTTGTTTCTTCATTTTTTTAGTTTATTATTGTTTTATAAAACACTTTTTTATGCATTTTCATGCAAAGGTACGCATAAAATCGTGATACGTGAAGAATCACTTTGTTTTTTTGTTTTTATTAATAAAATAAGCGCCGCAAATCTCTTTTGCAGCGCTTATAGGGGTTTTATTAAGAGTTTAGACTCCTTAAAGGATTCATTTAAATGGCAAATACCAGTTCTGTTCTGTCTTCAGACGCTCTTCCAGACCGGCAGCCTTGTATCCCAGTTTCTTTGCCATCCAGGCCGAACCGAAGTTGGCTCCATAGAGCGCTTCCTGATTCTTATGGCGGGCAATACGGGTGAGGTCGCCGAAACGGGTTCCCTCGTAGGCCAGTTCGAGTGCCATCTCGTCGCAGATGATATCTTCCATGGCATTGATGGTGTCGTTGAGTGTTCCCGTAGTGGTAATGCCATAGACTGTCTGCAGTTCGGCTATCTTCTTCGTTACTACACTGTCCATCTGATAGGGCGATTCAGTGCCGCGGGTATAGTTGGAGCCACGGCCATGGATGCCCCAGTTGTTTTTGAACTTATTGATATTCTCAGGTGAGAGGAAGGGCAGGGTAGAGGTGAGCAACTTCTCAGGACTGGATTTGGTGGCACCGTTATATACGAAGTCGTCTTTGCGAATATAACGCTTTTTCGTATCATCTTGGCCATCCTCTTTAATAATAAAGTCGATTAAACCATCATAGATACCGTCCTTGAGAATAGCGAAAGCCACGTCGGGATAGCCCATGCGGTTGATGGCCTCGGCCAGTCGCAGATAGACGGTAGCTGAACGGTAGAGAGGAATATTGGCCGAGTTGAACTTGATCATCACCGAATAGGTGGAATCGTTCTTCGAAATCTGGTTCATCGTGACACGACGGCGCAGGTCGCCCAACTGAGCAATATTCACATTGATGGTACCTGTAGTGCTGTTGGTTGGAGTGTAGTAGAAATCCTGAGCTTCAGCCAGTGCAATATAAGAGGCTGAAGCATCTACCTGACGTTCCAGCAGATAACGCTCGTTCGACTCAGACTGTCCACTGGTTGTGCTGTAGAAGTCGTAGCCGAAATAGCGGGGCAGTTCGGTCACGGCACCGCGCAGGCGGTTGGCAGCCAGTGGAATATAGGTAACAATATCGTTGGTACCGCCGTTAAAGATACCTTGCCATGTAAAACCAGTACCGATGATAGAAAACTGTGAAGGCCATTTCTCTTCAAGGAGCATCATGATTTTTGTGGTAGGACTAACCTTGGCTTGATTGGCCACCAGATTGTTGTTTTTGATATACTGGAAATAGTAGTGAGCAGCCTGTTCATACTGATGAGTCTCCAGAAAGAGATCGCCCAGTACCACATCGATAGGCAGCATGGCATATTTCGACTGTATCTTTTTCTCGGTTGGATTGTCGCTGTCGCTACTGTTCAGCACACCGGCACTCACTTCACCATAGCTGGGAACGGGGGTACCGCTATACTTTATCATTTCGGGGGCCAGTTCGTCAACAATAGCCTGCAGGTTCTTGGTAGGGATAGAACTGTTGGCATCGCCGATACTGGTCAGCGGATTGGTATAGAAAGGCACCTCGCCATAGTTCTTTGCTAACTGCAGGTAGGACCATGCACGAACAGCCAGTGCTTCGGCATACTCGGGAATGGTTACCTTGCGGCTACCCGTGAGCAATGAGGTGTCGCGATGGGCCAGATAGTAGTTACAGTTGTTGATGATACGGTAGTACTTGTAGGCCGAGTCGAACTTACAGGTGGCATCGGCAGTGAAGTCGGCCAGTTTCTTTAGGTCGGTCTCGGTATAGTTGTTCACAGCAACAAGGTCACCGCGCATCTCACCCGTCAGCACATACTGGTCGGCCACTTGTTGCAGACCCTTCAGAATGCCAAGGGTGTAGAACATGGAGTCCGTTTTCTGGTCGAGTGCAGGATCGAAAATCTGACGGTCAGAGTCGGTCTCGAAGAAATCGGAGCATGAAGAAAAAAGTGGCATGGCCAGTAGGGCTGCGAAGAGGCCGCAGCAAACAGAACTGGCAATATTATTTTTGAAAGTAATCATAATTCTCAATTCTCAATTTTCAATTAAAAATTACAGGTTAATTCTCACACCGGCAGTGAACGAACGTCCCATGGCCAGTTGTCCGGCATCGATGCCCTGATAGAGCACGCGGTTGCTGATAGAGAACTCGGGATCATTGCCCAGATAATGAGTCAGGGTGAGCAGATTATTGGCTTCGGCCCAAACACTGAGACCCTGCAGCCATTCGAAGTTCACAGGAACTTTATAGCTCAGGCGAACGGTCTTCAGACGGAGGTATGAACCGTCCTCAATCCAGCGGTCGCTGAAGCGTGAGTTACCCATGGCGTCGTCATAGCTGATACGGGGAATATCGGTCTTCTGACCATCGATGCGCCAGCGGTTGGTCATGGCAGTGGTCTGGTTGTAGAAGTTAGAGCCTCCCTCCAGAATGCTACGCTGGTAGTTGAACACATCATTTCCGAGTGAGTAGTTCAGTCCGACAAACAGCGTGAAGTCTTTCCAACTTACGTTTGCAAAGATGTTACCATAGATATCGGGATTGGGATCGCCGATAATGGTCTTGTCGGCCTCGCTGATGATACCGTCACCATTCAAGTCGTCAAACCATACGTCGCCAGCCTTGAAATACTGAGGAGCGCCGGTAGCATCCAACTGATACAGATAACCGCCTTTTCCTGCTGCCAAAGCATCGGCATCGGTGCTGAACACACCATGGGTGCGATAGCCGTAGAACACGCCAACGGGCTGTCCGATGATGGTAGCCACATTGTCTGTGCCATAGATGCTGTTGGTATAGCCATTGGCCGAGAGCTGCCCGTCCACGTAGAGCTTACTGTCGTTGGGCAGGGCCTTCACTTCGTTCACGTAGTGGCCGATAGAGGCGCCTACCTCAATGTTCAGGTTTTTCGATACCAAGGGTTTGCCGGTAAAGGTCAGCTCAAAACCTTTGTTGTCCAATTCGCCGCCATTGCTCCAATACTGGTTGATACCGGCAATAGGATTGTCGAAATGCTTCAGGGTGAGCAGGTCCGACGTGTGGTTCTGGTAGTAGTCGAAGTCAATGCTGATGCGGTTCTGAAGCAGGTTGGCCTTGAAACCGAGGTTGATGCGGCGTGTCTGTTCCCAAGAGATGTTCTCATTGCCGATATTGTCGAGCTGGGCAGCAGTGGTACGCCACAAGTACTTGCTTACGCTGAATGAGGTGCGTGCAGCATAGTTGTTGATATCGTCGTTGCCGCTCAGATCCCATCCGGCACGCAGCATCAGATAGTTCAGCAGGTTGGTCTTGGGGAACCACTTTTCGTTGGTCATCACCCAACCCAGTTGAATACTGGGGAAGAGTCCCCAGCGTACACCGCCCAGTTTCAGACCGTTGGCCTCTTTACCGAAACGGCTATTGCCTTCCATCGAAAGGGTTGCTTCAAGGAAGTAGCGGTTGCGGAAGTTATAGTCAATGTTGGCATACCAGTTCAGTGAGCGCCACTCATCGTTGGCACCGGAAGCTTCCACAAAGTCCATGTTGGTCGAGATATTTGGCGTCTTGTCGTTACCGGCAGTAGAGTACTGGCCCTGCGGCTGGTTGTCGTCAAAGGCAAAAGAAGAGAAGCGCAAGCCGGCAAAAGCTTTCAGATAGTGCTCACGCATCTGCTTGCTGAATTCAAGACGGGTGTCGCTGATAATGGTTGTCTCCTTAGAGAACATAGACATCGCCTTGGTCTGTACACGGCCAATACCATCGATGAGGAAGGTAGGCATGCCACCTTTCGGACGGTAGTAGCGCTGTGAGATACGGTCGAGGGTGTAGTTGAATGCCTCGGTGAGCGAGAGGTTGTCGTTGATTTCCCAACGTGGAGCGATGACGGTGTTGAAATGGGTCATCTCCACACGGTTCTTGTTGATGGCCGATCCGTTTGTCAACAATGCAGTGGGGTTGCCTAACGACAGGTCGCCGTCGAGCATGGTGAGGAAGTCGTCGGCCTCAGAGAGGGTTGACGACAACTGGCGCGTCACATTATTATAAGTATAGGGATTCAAGAACGGTGATTTGATCAAAGCCAGGAAGGTGGGCGATGATACCACACCCTGAGTGAAATCCTCGGGGGCGCCATCGTCGAACACGTCGCGATTGATTTTGGTGTACGACATGTCAAAACGGGTAGTGAGTCGTTTAATCACCTTGATGTCGGTATTGAAGCGCACGTTCAGGCGGTCAAAACCGTTTTCCTTGGCTGTTGACTGTCCGTCGGTATAGCCCAGTGAGAGGTTGTACATACCGATATCGTCACCACCCTGCACATTGATGTTATAGTTCTGGGTGAGAGCCGAGTGATAGACTTCCTTACTCCAGTCGGTATCATTATGATAAGTGCTATAATAATACTTTGAAGGGTCTTCTACAAGGAACTTGAAGGTATTGGCATCGGTGTATTTATTGATGTTGGGGTAGGTTCCCAGCATTTCCGAAGCATAGAGTCGGTACTGCGAAGCATCCATCATTGAAGGGATGTTGGGCTTCAGTGTAACTCCTACGCCGATATTGGCATCGATGCGTGTGGCCATAGAGTGACCGCGTTTGGTCTGAATAAGAATCACACCATTGGCACCGTTGGCTCCATAGATAGCGGTAGCATTCTTCAATACCGTAACCTTCTCCACATCCTCAGGGTTCAGGTTCAGCATCAAGTTGGTGTAGTCGCCCATGTGGAGCGATGAACGTGTCTGCTGCATGTCCTGTGGAATACCGTCGATGACGATGAGAGGCTGGGCATTGGCGGTGAGCGAATTCAAACCGCGGATGAACATGGCTGCGCCGTAGCCAGGACCGCCTGAACGACCGATGGCGCGCACATCAGCACCCAATATACCTTGAATATCTGTTTCAACGGTGAGCGAGGTAGTGTTGCCGAAAGCCTGTGTCTGTGAGGCAGTGATATTCGTTCCGTCTTCATACATGGTGCGGAACTTGTCGGGGAGCATCTCGATGCGTACAAAAGCATCGGGGCCGCCCAGACCCACCTGCTGACTCAGGTACTGTGGGGCATGCACATACAGTGCAGTGGCAAACAAAGGTACCTTGATGGTAAACGAACCGTCCTCCTCACTCATGGCGGTGTAGTGCGAATCGTTCAGTGTGCGTATCATGATACCCTCCAATGGTGCCTTGTTGACGGCATCTACGCAGATACCCTTTATCTCCATAGTGGGATAGTCGGGAACTTTGATCTCAGTCTTTTTCTTTACAGCAACAGCCAAGTCTTCATCATCGGCCGTGTTGTCCTGAGCATAGACCGTCTGGAAAGCAAAAGCATTAACGAATGCAAAAAGCAATATTCCGTATCGTTTCATAATCTTCTATCTTCTACTGTGAGGTTACATAATGAATTTATAGTTGGGATCCTCCAAGAACCGTTCATAGAGTTCCTTGGGCAACAGGATGATGCAGTCGATGCGCAGGGTGCGATCGTGCTCACCTCGGCGTGGGTTACTCTCAAAACGGATGAAAGGATAATTCTCGCCCAAGCCATAGTAGCTGGTGGGGAAGGTCACTTCGCCCAGATCGAGGGTATCAACCTTATTCGGGTTGGTAAGGAAGTTAGCTGAGCCTTCAGAATTTCTCATCTGCTCTTCTTTCAGTTCCAGACGTCCTGAAGTGGCATTGGTGTTGCTATAGCCAAAGAAAAGCTTGAAACGGTTGGGCAGTACCTCTGTTGCATAGCGGTTGGTAATGTTGCTGGGCAGCATCACAGCAAAGGCATGATAAGTAGCCGAGCGGATATTGGGCAGATAGAACGTCACTTTCTCATCGGAAGTAGAGCTATAGGGCTGTACCTCCAGATAGTAGTTATTTGAAACGGTGCCAGGCACATCAGGGTTTCTGTTGGCCGCTGTCACCGATTCGCGGCTGGGGGTGCCGTAGGTGTTCTCGTAGCTGGCCAGCCAGTTGCTGTATTCGGCCTCCACTTTCACTGGCGGACAGATGCCGTACCATACAGGAGATTTAATTTCATCTGTTACAAAGATGTTACCGTTGCTCTTGTCAACACGTGTGCTTCCTTTCAGCATTTCAGCAGCATCTTTGGCAGTGAAAATTCTACCCGTAGTGCTTACTAATGAGTCACATACCAAGGGCTCACCATCTTTCAGGTTTGCCAGTTTCTTATTGTCATACAAACGGTTGTTGAAGAACAGATTCTCCAGTATCCACATTTTTGAGATAGAGTCCTGCAGGTGTACAGGGTCAACAATCTGGATGGTGGTATCCTTTTTCGTGGTGATATCAACGAATTTACGTACGCGGAACTCATCGGGATACTTGAAATACTCGCTGACGCGTGCATATTCCTTCTTCCATGCATCGTCGGTAGGCATCAGCATCGAGTAGCTACTGTCCTCACGGTTGATGTAAGCGTTGAAGAAACTATAAAGGTCGTTATGCGCCGTATAGATGGTATCCAGATAGGTAATCTCGCCATCAACAGCCGGACCTTTCACACTGCGATTCTCATCGAGCATCAGTGTATCAAAGCTATGATAGAATTTGCTGATAAAGTCTAACTTAAACTGTTCGTTGTTCAGTGACTCGTAGATGTTAGGCAGGAATGGAATCTTTCCGTCGATCATGTGGATGATGCCGTTGTTGCCGCCAATACTGGGCAGTTGCAGTGCCACGTCCTGAATGGTGTAGCCGCCGGCAGCCGAGGCAAAGTTCATCACCTTTTTGTTCAGCATATAGATGTGCTCGTCTATCTGTCCTGAAGCAGGATAGTTGTTACGAGCTATATGGTTTTCAATGAACTGGTGCAGCACACGGTCGTTCTGCTCGTTCTTCAAGGCTTCATAATCGAACGTGTTGTCCTTTGGTGCCCATACGGTGAAAGTCTGTGCCTGGTCGAGCTGACTGCTATATCCGGTCTTCTCGAGCAGGTCGGCAAACTGTTTGAGCTGATCGTTCTTCTGAATGTTGGTCAGCAGCGATCCACGTTGTGATTCCGTCACCGAAGTATTGGCATCGAAGTGGTCGTCCCAGTCGGAACAGGAAGCAATGGAGAAGACCAGTAGGCCTAACCCCAAGACTCTCCCCCAGCCCCTTCCTGTGAGGGAGGGGAGTGAAAAGACTCGGTGATGGACTGATTCCTTGAGCTTTATTGTGATATATTTTTTCATAATCAATACTTGATTAATTATTACAATGTTTATTTCTTATTTATTCTTGAGAAATAGATATATTCCCCTTTATTTCACTTCTATCTACTCCCCTCCCTCACAGGGAGGGGCTGGGGGAGAGTTTTCTTCTTAATACATATCCTCCACGTATAGTGAGTTATTGTATATATTCTCGGGGCACAGTTCGATGTAGTCGAGGTGGAACTGAGCCTTGTCGTCTTCAATCACGTTCTTGAAGCGCAGCCAGTATTCACCCTGTTCGAACTTCTGTTTCACCAGAATACGACGCAGGTCTTTATAGTGGAAACGGGCCTGTACTCCCTGAGCACCCAGTCGGTAGAAGAGCGGACCACGCATATAACCAAGGTTGCGCATACTGATATCAGTGGCAACGCCCTGGTCGTCGGTAGTGTTGGGATTGCACCATCCGGTCTGTACGTCGGGAGTGCCGTCGCTGTTGTTAGCAGGAATGATACGCATGTCGAGCGGGATGTCGAGTGCGCGCATTGAGGTCAGTTCGGGCGATGAGCCTAAATAGAACTGTACCATACCGCGTGATGATTCAGCAGTATAGCCCAGACGCAACTCATAGGTACCGTCAGGAACGGGTGGCAGGCGCATGGCAAAGTCGTACGAGCCCATGCAGTTGAACTCATCACCCTGGTAGTTACTCCAGCTGTTCACCTGTCCGGAGAGGTAGTACAGGCGAGTATCTTCACCGTTATAGATACGCAGGTTCTCAAAGTAGCCTGAGGGAATGCGGATATAGTCGCCACCCAGACCACCGTCCTTACCACTCTTGTTGCCGTTCATGGCTTTTACCAATGAGTCTTTCACCTGACGGAACGAGTTGGACATCATTTCACCAAACAGGGCTGCATCATCAAAGCGCAGGCGTTCGTTCAGTACTCCGTTGGGTACGTCCCAGTCATAGACAAGTACACCATTGATGGGGTGTATATAGCCGTTCTTGGCTGCTGTCTGGTTGTTCAGAATCTCGATGCCTTCTTTTCCAGGCATCACGTTGTGCATAGAGCTGGTTCCCAGCAGTCCTACACGGTCGGTCAGGGTGTTGTTGGCTATCCAGCGGTTGATGAGGCGCTTGCCGCTTACGTTGGTCACCTTCAGCAGGGTGTAGGGCAGCATGGTCTCATAATATTCGAAACGGGTCATACCGGCCGTTTCGTTATAGGCATATACAAACTTCTCGTAAGGAACCTTACATTTCAAGATGTGGTAGCGTACGAACATGTTTAGTGCGTTGTTGCTCTTTTCAAAGTCGCTGCTGGTACTCACAGTGATGCCGTGGTTGCGATAGTAGTCGTACCAGCCTTCTTTGTTTTCAGTATCTTTGCTCTTGGCGCAGTTTCCATACACCTTATTAGCATAGGCTACCAGTCCATCGAAGTCGGGTGTGAAACCTTCGGCAGTGAGTTTAGCCGTCAGGGCATCGTTGGTTTCAGCCAAGATGGTGTAGCCCATCTGACATTCTTCAGGAACGTAGAAGTCGTAAGTATTGGTGGGCGCCTCATAGTTGGTGTTGCTCTCGGCGGTAAGTGAATCCATCAAACCTGTCTGCTGCAAGGCTTTAGCAAAGATGCTCAGGTTTTCCAGTCCGGCCAGCTCACCGCTGATGAGGCTGTTTGAACGGGTAATAACATGATTAATCTCGTGCACAACACCGTTCTCCAGCTCAACATCCATGGCATTGGCCTTGATGAAGGCATCGCGGTTGATTACCACATTATGGGTAATGGTGTCGAGCTTGGTGTTGATGTCACGACCCAGGATGGTGCGTATGGTCATACCGTTACCCATGTTGACAGTGAACACCTTTGTGCTCACCAGGTGGAACAGGGCAATATCCTTGCACAATGAGTCGGTCAGTCCGTCCAGACCAGGACCACTCATGCCGTTGTGGGGCAGGTCTTTATTGCTCATGTCGTTATACAGACTGTCAATATAGCTGTTGAGTGCCTCGTTGTTAGGAGCAAAACAGGTATATTTGCCGTAGGCCGACAGAATCTTGTCATAGCCGATGCGAGTCAGAATCTGGTTGAAAGCACTGAACTGATCATTTCGGTTAACAAGATAGTCTTCGATGGTCTCACCGGTAAAGGTATATAGGTTCGACTCGTCAATGTCTTCCTTACAGGAGCTGAGAGTAAGCAACAGGAGACCCACCCCCAGACCCCTCCCTGTGATGGAGGGGAGTATATAGTTCCGTATTATCTGTAACAAACTTTTTTTCATATTCTTAATTTCTTAAGCTTTTTTGATTATTTTGTTATAATATCCATTCCCCTCCCTCCAGGGAGGGGTTCTCGCCTTGCGAGCGTCCTACGGCCGAGCGAGGGGAGGGTCTTTAATTCTTCGAAGTGCTCTTCTCCTGCTCCCACACGGGGTTCTGTTTCAGCAGGCTGTTCACCTTCGTTTCAGACTCTTGAATTGGCCAGTAGAAGAAGGGCTCTGTCTTCATCTTATAGACAGCAGCTCCCAGACCGCCATCGCCGTATTTGCGGACAATCATTTTCAGCATGGGCTGATAGGTCTCGGGCCATACGGTCTGATCGGCCATCAGGCTGTTGATGTCGGTACCTGTCATGTGGCGATAGCTATAGCGCAACAAGTCGAACCAGCGCTTGCCCTCGAAGCAGAGCTCACGCTCACGCTCGTTGAGTACCAGCACTTCCATCTTCTCCTTGGTGTTGTATTTGGTGAAGTCGAGCACATCGGTAGCATTTTCGGTCATGGCGCGCTTGTTCACGGCGTCAACCAGGTCGAAGGCTTTCTGCAGTGTAGCCTGATCAGTATCGTCGGTGGCCAGTTCCACAAGAGCTTCGGCCTGCATCAGCATCACATCGGTCAGGCGATATACCACCCAGTTTTGCTGGAATTCCTTGAAATCACGACTGTAGGTCTTTGAGGTATTCTCCAGCATGGGTTGCGGACTTGTGGTCACCATCTTGCGAACGCCCAGTTGTTCAGCTTCAGCCTCGCCGGCATCATACACATTGTTCCACATGCGGTAATCGTTGGTCGAGAGATAGATTTTCTGTCCCTGTTCGGTATCGGCATTGTCGGCCGCAGAGTTGAACACGGGCGAAGCCATGACAATACTGTTCTTGCGCTCCTTCTCATCATTATTATAATAATAGTCGCGAATGGCCGTATTAGCATTGTTGCGACCGTTGTACTGCCATTCCAGAATGCTCTCAGGGGCATTTCCTCTGGTGAAGATGTACATGTACATATATTCTTCCAGTAAGTGGTAGCGATCTACAAAACCAGTACCGATGTTGCTGGAAGTACTGTTGGCTTTGAAATACTCATCCTTGGCAGTAATCACACGTTCGGTCAAAGTGACTACTTGCTGGTAGTCGCTCTTACTGTGTGTCATTGCAGCACGCCACAGATAGATATCAGCCAACAGGGCGTTAGCGGCATCGCGGGTGATATATCCGTAGTTGCGCCAGTCGCCATAGCCGAAGGCACCGCTCTTCATTAGGTAGGGCAGGGCCTCGTTCAGGTCGTCTATACAGTGCTGCAGTACCACAGCGGGCGTGCTCTGAGCCACCGGTTCAATCTGACTGTCGTCCTCGATGGCTTCCTCCATATAGGGAACATCGCGGAAGGCACGTACCAGATAGAAATAGCACAATGAGCGAAGTGACAGCATCTGTGCGCGAACTGTCTGATAGTCGCCCTGAGTGAACTCGGGGTCTTCCTCCATCACCTCAGGCGCATGCTTCAACACCACATTACAGTTGTTGATAACGTGATAGAAGGCACTCCACGAGCAATAGCTCATGGTAGGCAACAGGTTCACAGCATCGATATTATCGAGAGTCTGGTCGCTCAAATCACTGCGCTTCACCAGTTCGTCGGAGCGATAGGCTCCCCACATGATGGCACGTGTCTGGATAGAGTAGTCGAGCATGCTTTTATAAACACCGTCAACCATCTGGTCCACGTCCGACTTCGTTTTCCAGAAGTCCTGACCCACAATGCGGTCGGTGGGATATATGGTAAGGAAATCATTGCAGGAAGTCATGGTCATGGCCAGAAGACCTAACCCCAAGACTCTCCCCCAGCCCCTCCCTGCGAGGGAGGGGAGTGAAAAGACTCGGCGACTGAGTGATTCCTTGAGTTTTTTTGTGATATATTTTTTCATAATCAATACTTGATTAATTATTACAATGTTTATTTCTTATTTATTTTTAAACGATAGATGAATTTCCCCTTCTATCTACTCCCCTCCCTCATAGAGAGGGGCCGGGGGAGAGTCTATCATTAGAATCCCACCTGCAGGTTGAAAGTTACTGACTTAGAACGTGGAGTCTGCGAGTTATCGTAGGCAATACCCCACGAACCGGGTGAGTGTTCAGGGTCGGTGCCGCTGTACTTGCTGAAGCAGAGCAGGTTCTGTCCCGACAGACTGGCTGTCAGACGGCGCAGGCCAAGAGGCTTGAGCAGTTTCTTGTTGAAGTTATAGCTCAACTGTACATAGCTCATACGGATGAAAGATGCATCCTCTACGTATCGGTCGCTGCCCAGGAAGTTCCAACCTGTGTCAAACATGGCGCGTGGTATGGTGGTCACATCGCCGTTCTTACGCCAGCGCCAGTTTACAGCCGAGCTCTGGTTGTAGGCATTGAACATCTGTTCCAGGTTCATCTTCGCTGAGTTCACAATCTTGATACCCTCACGATAGTTGAAGCTGGTTTTCAGTGACCAGTCAGCATACTGGAGGTTGAAACCGAAACCGCCATTGAAGTGGGGGTTCGAGTTGCCCAGATAAACGATATCCAGCGAGTTGATCTGTCCGTCGTTGTTCACGTCCTCATAGATGGCATCACCACCCTGGAACTTGTAGGCATCATCGCCACTGCCGCTATAGTTGTAAACCATGCGGATGGGCAGCCCCCTTGAGTCCATCATCACCTGTCCGTTGTTGTCGATGGCGATAGGAGCTGTCTTGCCGCTGGGCAGGAACTCGTTGTTGATGAAGTTGCGCAGCTGCTCGCCATCCCAACCATTGCGTTTCTTCAGGTTGGTCAGGTATTCATAGGTGTACTGATAAACGCCCTTATAGCGCAGACCATAGATAGAACCGAGTGGGTTGCCCTTCTGAATACGGTTCAGGTACTGACCGCGCTTGCTCGAGTCCCAAGTAGAGTTGATGCTTTCCAGCACGCTCTCGTCCATTTCAGTAATCTCATTGAAGTTCTGAGAGATATTGAAGTTGGCCGATGCACTGAACTTGCCCACTTTGATGAACTTGTTGGCCTGAATGTTCAGTTCCCAACCCTTGTTGGTCATCTCGCCCACGTTGGCCCAAGCCAGTGAGGTGTAACCGGCGGTTGATGGAATGCGTACGCCCGACATCAGCAGGTCGCGGGTGCGTTTGAAATAGTAGTTGAAGTCGCCGGTGATACGGTCGTTCAGGAATCCGAAGTCACCACCCAAGTTGATCTGTGTGGTACGCTCCCATTTCAGTTTGTTCAGCTGCAGACCCTCTAGGTAGGTAACAGGACGGGTATTGCTGACGTTACCGTAAACACCCGAAGTGTTATACTTGGCATACTGCAGGTACTGAGATCCTGGCTGACGGCCTACGATACCCCAAGAAGGACGGAAGGCGAGGGTAGAGACCACAGGCTTCATCCATTTCATGAACGGTTCGTCACCGATAATCCATTTTGCTGACAATCCGGGGAACCAGCCCCATTTCTTAGAGTCACCAAACTTTGTAGTACCGTCGGCACGCAGTGACGGACCGAGGATGTAACGCTCCTTATAGGCAAAGTGACCGGTATAGACCATTGACATGGAGCGCCACTGGCCGTTGCCTGTTGACATGCCTGAAAGGTAGGTGTCGAGGGTGGGTGAGGTGGTGCCGTTGGGCACGTTCTCTGTCACCACGTTCTGGCTGTTATCGTTGCCGGTAATCAGTTCCCACTTGGCCAGCATCTGTGCCTTGATGTCCTCGTTGTTGAAATGAGGAACGAAGGTCAGCTGATGACGGGTGGTCAGTGCCAGTGAGTTATAGTCATATACCTGTGACTTGTTGTAGTCGCTTGAGGTCCATCCGTCGGTGTTCAGTGAGCCGGGCCAGTATTTAGGCTCGCTCTTTGAGAAGATGTCGATATAAACAAGACCGGTATATTTCAGTCGGGTCTTGTCGTCGCTCTTGCCTAACAGCTCATAGTCAATCTTGAACTCAGGCGAGATGCGATAGGTTTTCTCCTTGCGCCAGGCCTGATTGGCAATAGCCACAGGGTTACCCTTTGAACGAATATCGCTCAGTTGCTTGGCTGAGGTGCCTGCCACACTTGAACCGATTTCATTGTTCTCGCCCGAAGGCAGCATGATGTAATACTCGTCGGTGTCTGTACCGTCGGCATTCTGACGATATACACTCATGTTTGGAGCCGTGGTCTGTGCGCGTCCCAGAATGTTGTCGTCATAGTTGCGGTTGTTGGCTGTATAGGTCAGGGGGAAGGTTGTCGAGAACTTGATACGGTCAGAAACGAAGTAGTCCAAGGCCAGCTTAGTGGTAAAGCGGTCCAGGGTCTGCTTGATAATGGTACCGTTCTGGTGGTCGTAACCGGCCGAGATACGGAAGTTGGCCTTCTCACCACCACCGGTGATGGTCAGGTAGTGATACTGGCTGATGCCCGTTTGTGTCACTTCCTTCACCCAGTCGGTGTTGTTGTTCCAGTTCTCAAACTCTGCCCACGACTTGTTGTAGTTAATCTCGTTGATGTTTGTAGTGGCGTTAGCACTCTGAGCAGGATTGTAGTACATCTCCTTCAGCATCATGGTGTAGTCGTCACCATTCAGTAGGTTGTAGCCCTTTGGCTGCCAAGAGGCCTGCACACGCAGCGAATAGTCAACCTTGGTAGCACCGCGGGCGCCGCGCTTGGTACGGATGCTGATCACACCGTTGGCACCGCGCGAACCCCAGATGGCCGTAGCGGCAGCATCCTTCAGTACCTGGATATCCTCAATGTCGGAGGGGTTCACAGAGAGCAGTGAGGCATAGGTCTCCTCATTGGCGTTCTGGAAGTCGAAGTTCTCGTCGGGGTTGTCGAAGATATTGTCGTCAACAACGATCAGGGGTTCTGACGAACCGTTGATGGTGGTCACACCACGCAGGCGCATGGAAGTACCGGCACCCAGGTTACCTGAATTGGCCACAATGTCCAGACCGGCAATCTGACCCTGCAGGGCCTCGTCGGCAGAGGTGAAGGCCAGACCTTCCACTTCACTCATGTTGAAAGTCTGTGCGGCTACTGAAACCTCACGTTCGGGAATGGCCAGACCGCCGCTGTTGAACTTACGCTTAGCGGTAACTGTTACTTCCTGAATCTGAGTGGCATCTTTCATCACTACATTGAACTTGGTGCGTGTGCCGATGGGCAGCACCTGAGTCTTGTAGCCCACATACGATATCTTCAGTTTGTTCTTGGCATTCTTTACCGTCATCGAGAAGTTACCGTTGAAGTCGGTCTGTACGTTCGACACGATACGGTTGTTGTTGTCTATCTCGACCACGTTACACATCATGATAGGACCCATGTCGTCGCTCACCGTACCAGAGACGCGCACTTCCTGGGCCATGGCCATCATCAGATTAAAAAATGAAAATATGAATAATATCAGTCGTTTCATAATGTCTTCAATCTTTTAGGTTCTTAATTTCCATTTTTCAATCCTTAATATATCGTTTCCATAAGTAGCTCTCGTACTGCTTCCTGAATTTGTTCAGTCGGGCAGCAGCTCCCTTGGCCTTCCACATAAAGTCATAGCGACCATTGTCCTGTCCGGCCACACCGCGGTTGGTATGGGTGTTCAGTGGAGTGCTGATTTCATGGACAGTGGCAAACGATGAGGTTGAGATGGCATGATTGGTGAATATGTAGTCACGTGTCAGTGCATTCGACAAGTGGCTGGCATCATTGGCGTTGATGGTGATGGTCTGACCGCGACGGTCTTTGACCACCAGTTTGTTGCTGCCGCCACTCACGTTCAGTTTCTGGCGAATACCCAGTGTATCGGAAGTAGCGGTGGGATACTCACCACTCTCCACTACATTGTCGGCAAATACCGAGTTGTCCTGGAAGTGATAGCGCACGAAGGTGTTGATTTCCTCCACCATGGCCAGCACTTGGTTGCGGGCATTCTGTACATCCTCGCTGAACGAACCGGTCTTCTTGCCTTCTGCTTTCTCGTTCTTCCACTGTTCTGACCATACGTCGTAAACGGCTTTCACGTCGTTCCAAGTGGGCAGTCCCAGTCCGTAAGCGGTCTGCATGGCATTGTCGTTAGGCGCATAAACAGTGTAGTTATAGGTGTTGAAATAGTTCACATTGTCGGTCAGACCACCTTTGGCAATGAAGGTGCGATAGGCATCCATACCCTTTTTGTGGGTGATATTGCTCTCCTTCACCAGTTTGTCGCTGGCAAACTCCATCAGGTCTTCTATGCTGAAGTCTTCATCGGTGGTGTCAATATGCCAGTTACACAGTTTCAGGAACTCACTGAACTGCGTGTTGTCCTGCAGTACGTTGAGCACCGACTGCTGTGGAGCCTGAATAATGTGGTCCAGCGTATAGGCCACACCGTTCTGCTTGTTCTCGGCTTCTGTCACGTTGGGCAGTACAATGTCGCCGTCAATGGGAGCGCCGCCAGTAACGGTACCGCCTTTATAGATCACCTTGCCGTCGGTAGTGGGCACCTTCTCGTTGTTATGGATATAACAGATGGCACCGCCGTGCTTGGTCTTATAGTATTTGTTGCCATTCGAACCAATGGTCTCGCCGTTGCCGAGTACCACGGTGTGGTAGTTCAGAATATCGATGAGCTGTGACTTGTATTCCGAAGCCGAAACAGACTTTGGAATCAGATTACCAATGGTCTTGTTCACGGGGTCGTACTCATACTGCTCACAGAACAGGTAAGGAGTCTTGTTCTGCCAGTAGAACTTCAGGGCGCGGGGCTGACTCTCCTTCAGGTAGGCAGGGTCCACATAATAGGTGGCAAAAGCCTCGTCGGTAGGAATGAAGAAAGCGTAGTTGGCGCTCATGGCCAGCAGATAGGCATAGTAGTTCAGACCCAGTTTAATCACATTACGGGTCTTACCGTCATACACTGCCTCGTTCATCACCTTCATGTTGTCCTTCAGTGTGACAGGAGCTGATACGGCCACCAGTGAGGGTGGAGCAAACATCTTGTTCAGCATATAGGCCACACCATTGTTGGCAATCTTCACGTCGAACGAACCGTCGGCGTTCTTGTTGATCACGTCAAGCGAGAGGCCCATGGGGTCGCTGGCTTCGTCCATCACGTGTCCGAACTTTGAAGGAACGGTGTTCACGAACGATTTCTTCATCAGGTTGCTCACCAGCTGGTTGATGTTCTTCAAGGGGATAGAGTCGATGTTCTCAGACAGGTTTCCAAGTGTGTTGGCCTGTTTGCCGAACTGTTTGATCAGGAACTCACCCTCGCCGCCGGGCAGGAAGAAGTTGGCCAGTGCGTCATCGGTAGGCACGAACATGGCTGCAATATCCTTATAGCTGTTCTCGCCCGTACCATTGTTATAGTTGTTCCATCCTGGATCGTAAGGCAACAGTTCGGGGAAGTTGATGCCGTTGGGGTCCTTGTTCAGAGAGTCGCCCTGTGAGTACACACTCATATAGCGCATCTCGAAGATGGTATCTACCAGTGCCAGGTTGTTGGCCTGGGCATAGTCGTTGTAGTTCTTCGTAACACCCATGTTCTTGTAGGGGGCGGAGAAACGGTCGAGCATACGGCTGAACAGGTTGCTCTCGCCATTGTTGCGAATCAGCTCTGCCAGGTTTCCCGGTGGCACCAGAACGTCCTGCATCTGGTGTATATAGCCGTTCTTACAGGTCACATCGGGACCGATAATCTTGTTACGGAAAATGTAGGCCGAATGTTCCTGTGCGTTATAAGGCGTACCGGTGATCACCTCAAAGTCGCTGTTCTTTCCCTGTGTGGTGATAGCGTTGGTGGTCATCTGTTCCTCGGTGAAATGCACCATCATCGGACGGGTGGCGTCCATTACCAGGTGAATACCGCGGTCTATATATTTTGTCCAGTAACTATTGTTCTTGGGCATTTTTTCCTCTGTGTTCCAGAAGGAGATGGTGTCAATAATATTGGCAGCCGTCTGGTGTTTCATGGCTTGGCCCTGAGTTACTGAGGTGTTGTCGTTGGGAATGTTCGAAAGCATTTCCACCAACAATGTGTTGTCGAGCATTGAGGCATAGAGCAGTTGTTTCTTCATGGGCTCTGTCAGTTCCTCATAGCTTTTCACTCCCCATTGGTTGTTGGCAAAGAAACGCTCAAAAGCCTCGTCATTAGCAGGGAAAATGGTTTTCGAACCAGTTTTTGCCAATGTCTCGTCATACCCCAAATCGTCGATGAGCCGCAAGTAGTTTTTGAAGGTTCCCGAGAGAATGACCTTTTCGTCGGTGTTCACCATTTCTGGATTTTGCAGCGTTTCGTAAATGCTGCCACCCAGCCAAGAGGGATAGTTACCCTCATCGTCCAGATCATAATCGTCCTTACAGGCGGTGAATCCTCCACAAACAATGGCCATACAGAATCCCATACAGGTTCGCCTGGCCAGTAGAGTAAAGTGGTTATTCATACGTTTTGATAAGTTATTTGTATTTTATTCTTGTTGTTTTTTTTATTTTTTCTATAGGAACTATAGGAACTATAGGTACTATAGGTACTATAGTCACTATCTCCTCAATAGTCTTTATCTTAAGAAGCCTTTCCTCGCGCGTACGCGCTATATATATAAGGTGGCTTTCGTTGTTTTCTTCTTTGGTGGGCTGCCCGGAGAGCTGCCAGTTTCTGTTAGAGCTTTGATTGCTCTGATTGTTCAGATTGCTCTGATTATTCTGATTATTCTGAATATTCTGATTATTCTGAATTTTCTGATTATTCTGATTATTCTGAATACTCTGAATACTCTGATTATTCTGAATTTTCCGATTATTCCGATTATTCTGATTTTTTGAATAGTCCTGTGCGCTCGCTGCGAGCGCACAGGACTATAAGAGAGTATGTTATTTCACAATTACCTTCATGGCCTTGCCATTCTTGATCACGATGTTCAAACCACGCTGCAGTTTGGCTGCACGTACACCGTTCAGAGTGTAGATGCCATCCAGAGCAACTGCGTTGTTCTTCACATTCTCAATACCGTCGGCGATAGGACCAGCCCAGCCATCGTTATTGCCTTCAGCGGTGCGAGTCAGGGTGAAACCGTTTACGCTGTACCAAGAACCGGCAAATGTCTTCTCAGTACCGAAAGCCTCGCCACCAGCCAGGAAGCCGATAGTCAGCTTGTGGTCAGTAACTACGATATCCTTGATCTCTAGATGCTGCCAGCCGCGGCCAATACCGCCGTTAGCCTGTGCAATAGCATAGTAGTAAGCATATTCGTCATCTTCCTCAGACAGTTCGTCGATCTTTGCTTTAGCCTCTTCCCATACTGGACCGTGAGAATCGCTGGCAACCTTTTCAACCTCTTCTTGTGTCTCACTATCAATTTCTGTATAGGTGTAGAGAGGAATCTCAACGAAGACAGTGTCATTATCAACCTTAGTGAACAGGTAAGCACCCTCGGCAGGAGTACGTGCATATACACCCAGTGTGTAAGTACCGTTAGGCAGAGAAGCGATATCCTGAGAAACTCTGTGACCGCTCAGACCGTTGCCGTTCCAAGAATCGAAGAAAGGAGCTTTGCTGTCGTCCATCCACTGACCAGAGGTCTTGATTGGGCCGTCGCCGTTACCCTTTTCGATGTTCCATCCGTCGGTACCCTCAGCGTTCGGGTTGATGATGAATGCAGTGAAGTCGGTAGCATCCTTGTCGTCAGCGATGTTCTGCATCTCTACCAGAGCGATAGCAGCCTTCAGCTTGCTTACGTAGGTGTTTACGACGGTCTCGTCCTGCATCTTGATCAGCAGCTGTTCCTTCTGGTGGTTCATCATAGTCTCCAGGTAGTCCTTGCCTTGGTTAGAAGACTTAGCAGCCAGTTCAGCAGCCTCGTTGAATACGGGAGCGTAGTTGTTCACGTAGTTCTTGGTCAGGTTTACCTCAGCATCGATGTTCTTATAAGAAGCGCTGTCACTCTTCAGCCAGTTCATAGCATAGTTGTAAGCGAACTCTACCAGTTCCTTGGCAGCGCCATAAGCGCCTTCAGTCTTCAGTGAGTCACGCAGGGTGGGCAGGGTCTTGCCGTTCATCCAGTACTCAGCATATTTGTTCTCACTCTTCACAGCCTCGTCGAGGGCAGCGTTCATGCCTGCAATAGCAGGAGCATAGTCAGAAGAGCCTTTGAACTTGGCAATGCTGTCGTTCAGAGCCTTCTTGTCGGCAGCGAAGTGCATGGTGTCAACCATTGCGGTAGCAGCGTCGAGCTTGCTCTGCAGCAGAGCCTTCAGGGCATCAGCACCGGCTTCGCCCAGATATTCCAGCTGGAAGTTGGTAGCGCAGAACCAGCCGGCAGAACCGCCTATGCCAAGGCCAGAACCCATAGCACCGATAGTCAGCTTACCATTGGTAACGAGTACTTTCTCAGCAGCAAGTGTGCTCCAGAGACCATCGTTAGAGTCAGCCCAGTCACCACTTGTAAGAGCGCCTGACTTGAAGGTACCCAGTTCGCTGATAGCATATACATGCTGATCGCTTACCCAGTCGGCCTGAGTGATCAGATCACCCTTCACGGTGTAGTAACCGTTAGGCAGGTCGGTCAGATCCTGTGCAATACCGATAGTAGTGATGTTGCTACCCCAAGCGTTCCAGCAGCTACGGCCCTGAGCAAAGTTCAGACGCTGGTCACCGCCAGTGAACTCACCGCTCTTGTACCAGCCCTCGCTGGTGAAGTCGTCGCTGCTGCTGCCTGCGGTGTAAGCGTTCTCATACTCAGCTACACCATCATTGAGAGTAGGCTCAAGATTTGACTTGATGAACCAGGGATTCTGAATCAGGAGGGTGTAGTTGGCAGGAGCTTCAGCTGAAGCATTCTGTGAGAATACGTAAGCCTTGATAGCATTCTTGGCCTCTTCCTCAGCACCGAAAATCTGTGCAGAAGTTCCATTCTCGAAATAATTGGTGATACGGAGAACAGCTTCATCGAAGGCATTCTTTCCAGGGAAGTTATACTTGTCGGAAATAGCTTGCAACTGCAGCACAATGGCATCCAGTTTTTCAGCAGCAGCAATAGCTTCCTTGAAGTAAGCCAGTTTCTCGATAACATCTTTCAGGGCAGCCTCTTTTTGGTCCATTGTGCCATCGTCGATGATATCGCTGAGGTCCTGTGAATAGCCATAGATTTCAGCAGCCAATCCTTTCATACCTGCATCATCGGCAATTGTGCTCTGCTCGGTAAGACTGTCAGCCATAGCGTTCAGGTCGGCATTGATCAGTTCCTCGGGATCCACCTCGCCAATCTTGTACAGCTTGATACCGTCGAGGCCTACGATAGGCATACCGCCAGAACCGGCGTTGGCAGCCTGATAGCCGAACTGCATGGTGAAGCTGGCAGTAGCGTCGAACTCGAACTCATGCTTGGTCCACTCCTGATTCTGCAAACCGGTACCCTCCTCATCCTTGAACACATCGCGGCGACAGGTGATCTGTGTCAGGTCAGTAGCCGTCTGAGTAGTGTTAGGATTGATGTTGATAGTCCAGTACTCCAAGCGATATCTTGCAGGGGGAAGGTTAACATCCTGTCTGTAGATAGCTTTTCCGCCCCATCCGGCACGCAGATAGACAAAGCCTTCGCCAGCTTCGAACTCTCCGTTCTGAGGACGGGCAGGAACAAGCAGATAGGTTGTTCCGTCGTCGGCGATGGGCACTGCAGTCTCGCCCAAGTCATAGGCGACACTGCCAAAATAGGTCCACTCACACTTGGGGAAGTCAGCACCAATGTACTTCCATCCATTGATACGACCGGCAAATCCGTTCACGGCTTCCAGTTTGCGACCGTCGGCGCGGGTCTGCGAGCTGGTCTCTTTTGGACGGGCATAAACGGTACTGTCGGCAGCGATAAAGGCCCAGCTACGGTCACTCAGTGACTGCTGTGAAGCTTTCTCCTTCATGGTTCCGTCAGCCTGGAACGTCAGGTCCTCATCGAATCCCGCATTCTTGATGTAACTTGTTACATCCACTTCCTGTGCCAATAATGGCGATGCCATCATTGCACCCATTGCGAAAAGTAATAGTTTTTTCATAAGTAAATAAAGTTAGTAAATAATAATATTATTATCTAAATAAATATGGTTGTTCAGTGCTAGTAGCTGTGAAGTATTTATTTATACAGCGATTAATCATTGCAAAAGTAGGAATTTTTTTAAAATAACGGCTATTTTTTTTAAAAAAAAGTGCCATTGTACATCAATTTAGACTTGATTTATATCATTTTTAGCATATTTTCCTTATCTTTGCACGCACAAGACACTAATTATAAATCAAAACAATATGCAATTGAAACGAATGCTCTGTTGTTGGGGACTGGCCTCTTTGTCTGCCCTGAGCCTATGGGCTGCCAACACGAAAGAAACCGTCAGTCAGGTGACTACTGCCGTCGAACTGACCACCGATATCGATTATGTGGTGAACGGTGAGACTCCCTTTGCCGACGATGGCGTGGTGAACATCGTGAATACCGACCATGCTGTGCTCATCATTGAGCGCGTAAAACCCTCAAAGGTCATCGCATCGCTATTGGCTAACCGTGTGAAAATCAAGGGCGCCGTGGCCAAGAATAATGTGAACTGTCAGGTGCGTCTATATGGTACCCGCGGTGCCATGATTCTGCCTTACGCCTCTACCGACAAGCCTCTCACCGTCTATAGCGAACAGAACTTCCAAGGCGAAAAGTGCAGCGACTTCGGACTGGAGAACGATGGCGGCTATATGGTGACGCTCACTGACCAGAAACTGAACAACCGCATCCGCTCGTTCCGACTCAAGCGCGGCTATATGGTGACCTTCGCCACCCAGAAAAGCGGCTACGGCTATCAGCGTTGCTTTATTGCCAACAACGAAGACCTGGAGTTTGCCACACTGCCACAGATTCTCGACGGAAAAATCTCCAGCTACCGAATCTTTAAATGGAACACCGCCGGCAAGAAAGGCCTGGCCAGCAATACCGATGGCTCGGCCTGCGATGCCCTCAACGTCATCAGCTGCTACGGATGGGACACCGGTCGCGACATGAATCCCGACGTGGAGTGTGTGCCTAATCATATCTACGAGGACTATCCTTCATCGGCTGCCTGCGGAAAGGTCACGTGGTCGGCTCACATGAAGACCAACAACGAGCCCCGCAACTCGTCGGACGATAATCCGCAGTCGCTCACTACTATTCTTAACAACTGGCAAAACCTGATGCGCACCGGAATGCGCCTCTGCTCGCCCTCGTCATGGGACGGCAGCGACTATACCGACGGCTCGGGCTTCATCAAACAGTTCCTCGACAGTATCGATGCACGTGGCTGGCGATGCGACCTGGTCGATCTGCACTGCTACTGGCTCATCGACAACTTCAACAACCTGGGAACCATGCATTCGAAATACAAGCGCCCGCTGTGGATATCGGAATGGATCTGGGGCGCTTCATGGAACAATAACGGTGCCTTTGAAAGCGGAAAAACCGATGGCGACATTGCCTGGGCGGTGGAACAGATCTACAACAAACTGAACAGCTATGGCTATGTAGAGCGCTATTTCTACTGGAACAGCGAGTCGAAAGGCAAGCTATATAGTGGCGGCTCGCTCACGCAGGCCGGTAAGAAATATGCCAACATGCTTTCGGGCATGGGCTATAACAAGAGCTATGAGAAGGTGCCCAACCTGCCCAAAATGCGTGGCGGCTATCGCGACTTCCGTGTAAACACAGCTGCAGGCAAGGCCACCATCACCTGGCACGACTACGACGGTGAGTACAACCAGTTGATGGAGGTGCTGCGCAAAGAGCCGAACGGTGCCTGGCAGGTGTGGCAGACGGTGAAGCCGGAGGATGCCGAAGCCGACTACTCACTCATTGACGACAGCTATACCGACGGTACCCGCTATCGTCTGCATATACGTAGTTTCAGCGGTCGCGACTACTGGAGCTCAGAGGATATGGAACCTGGCGAGCCCATCGATATGGGTGAAGGAAAACTGTGCTTTGTGGGCGGTAATGTGTTGCCCAATGGCGACTTCCGTATGGGTCTCTATGGATGGACTAACGGACAGGGACAACCCCTCTCACCGACTTGGTTCGGCGTCTATCCGAAAGCACTCACCGATGGCTATTTCCTCCAGTGCCTGGGCGATCAGGGCAAGACCAACGAGGCCTCTCTGCTCACTGCCTTTGAGGTGGTACCGGGTGCCGACTACGTGTTTCGCATGGGCGGTCAGAATGCGGGTGAATATATCAAGGTGGTGACTCGTCCGAAGGGGGATGAGAACAACGAGAAGAACCGTCTCACCCTGGCCAACAAGACCTTCTGGACCACGCAGCAGGCCATTTTCAATACTGAGAGTCACAACGAGGCTGTACTGGCCTTCCGTTGGCTGGGCGGAACAGCCCAGTTGGGCGATATGGAACTGTACCGCCTGTTCCCCACACGCGAAGAGGCCATTGCCGACGGTATTGAACAAACCCGCAAGCAGGCACAGATGCTGATGGAATGGAACACCCAGCTGCCCGCCCTGAATGCCGAACTGCAGGCCATCCTCTCCGTTGCGACTCAGTCGCAACAAACCGGACCCGCCCCACAGGCCCATTCACCCCAAATTGCCCAAATTGCCCATTCAACCCAAATCGCCCATTCACCCCATCACTCCTCCCTCTCCCCCGAAGACCTCCTCTTCACCATCACCCAGGCCATGGAAAACATGCAGCAGGCCATTGTCAACAAGCAGGCCATCGACTCGCTGCTCATCGTTGCACGTGCCGTGGCCGACTGGGACTTCGACGGGCGCGAGCTGTTGCAGCAGGCCATGGAAGAGGCCTCCAGTGCCGTTTCTGCCGACGAGATCAACAATGCCCGCTGGAACTTGCAACACATGCTCAACGACTTCCTGCCCCTCGCCGAAGCCGCTACGCAGCCTAAATCGCCCAGTTTCAGTGCTACCGACGGCTGGGAAGTGAAGGTGGGTACTTATACCAAGGGCGATCAGCGCACGGCTACGAAGGAAAACCTCACCTGCTGGAATGCCTGGTGGAGCGGAATCAGTGCTTCCGAGGGCGAACAGCAGACCATGGAGATACGCCAAACCGTCAGCAACCTGCCCGAAGGCCTCTATGTGCTGGAGTGCAAGGCCCTGACCGAACACAACTGTCTCAGCGACCAGCACGGATATATTAAAGTAGTGTCTTCGGATAAATCAGAAAATTCAGAATCATCCGAAACCCCAACTCTGAAACGCGACTACCTGGATATTCCCAATACCATCTCGGCCTGGCAGACCATGACCTCTACTCCAGTCTATGTGGCTGAAGACGGTCAGGTGACCATCGGTTTCAAGGGCTCGAAGAAAGGTGCCGTTGATAATGCATGGCGCAGCTATGGCGTGAAATACGATGACGCATCCACCAATACCGGCGACAAGCGCGAAGGATGGTGGTGCGCCACCGACTTCCGTCTGCTTTTCCATCCGCTCATCAAGAAGACGGTCGCCCCCGGATGGGGCACCATCTGTCTGCCCTATGCCTATCGTGTGCCAAAGGGTATGAAACTCTACGAGATTGCCGGTCTGATGGCCGACTACCAGCATATTGCCCTGCAGGAGGTGGAAGAGGCCGAGCCCGGTATGGCCTATATCTTTATAGCCGACCAGAAGGATGTGACCTATTATGTATATGGTGATGCCCGTCGTACCCCCGTCAACCGCGGAAAGAACAATATCACGGGCTTCTTCAAGTCGAGCATCAGGGCCGCCGCCGGCAGTTACCTGTTGCGTGACGATGGTGCATGGCACCGTATCACCGAGCCTGAGAGTCCCGGTTACTACCAGGCCTATATCATCAAGGCCAAGGGTATGGACATCCTCGATGAATGGGGTGGAGTGATGATGCCTATCTACGGGGTCGTTGACGAACTGGGCAAGCCTTCGGGCATTGAAGGAATGAGTGCTTCGCCCGCCGAGCCCTCCGCTCTCTATGATCTGCAGGGACGCCGCCGCACAACAACTGCCAACGGTTTGCTCATCGAAGTGGATCAAAAAGGTAAAGCAAGGAAGGTTGTCAGATAAGACACGAAAATGAATTTTGGCCAGAATTCGAAAAATTCTGGCCAAAATTTTAAAAATAATGGCCAAAATTTATTTTCACCGACTTATTCCTGAGTTTGTATTCTTAAACAAATACCACTTATTTCGACCACGGATTGAACGGATTGAACTGATTGGACGGATTTTTATAAGATTTTCTCTTTAGATTTTTCGTCAGATTTTGAGGAGTGAAACGACGACCCTTAATTCCTGGGCGCTCCGCTTAAAATCGAACGAAAAATCTGATTTCAAAATCTTAGCCTCTGCGCAGCGGTTTTTAAAATCTTAGCCTCTGCTCAGCGTTTTTTTGGACCGTAGGTACGGTTCTGTTTCAAAGGAATGCTTCTTGTTTTGCGGAGGAACACGATGAGGCCACAAAAAAATTATAGCTATAATCGCGAAAATTATAGCTATAATTCTTTAAATTTTAGCTATAATTCTATTTTGCTTCACCAGCGCCATAGACGAACGGAAAGGCATTTGCCTGATAATCGAATAACTCTTCCGGACGGAAAAAACGCTTTAGCTCAATCTCTGCATTCTCTACCGAGTCGCTGGCATGAACAATGTTCTGCTGGTTGCTCATTGAATAGTCGCCACGGATGGTGCCGGGGGCAGCCTCGCGGCCATTGGTGGGTCCGGCCATGGCGCGTACCACCTTCACGGCTTCTACACCCGAGAGGGCCAGGGCAATGACGGGCGATGCCTGCATAGAGGCAGCCAGTCCGGGGAAAAAAGGCTTGTCAACCAAGTGTGCATAGTGCTCGCGAAGAATCTGGTCGCTGAGTTGCATCATCTTCATGCCTGAGATGCGCAGGCCGCGGCGCTCAAAACGGTTCACCACTTCACCAATCAGCTGGCGTTGTACGCAGCCGGGTTTCAGCAATACTAATGTTGTTTCCATGTATCAATAAATTGTTTTTAGGTAATTTTGATTGAATGCTTAGATTTCTGTTTCTCTTCGGTTGCAAATATATGCAATAATCTTGAATCATACAAATTTCGTTCTCAAAAACTTGATATTGATACAGTTATGTTCGTTTTTGATATACTCCGATTCGTTTATTTTCTATTTTTGCAGCAAGTTTTCGTCATGACGAATGATTCAATAACTAACGAATGTACCAATAACTAACTTATTTGAGAGAATAATGAATAGCAGTAACTTAACCTTTTTGTATGGGAGAGTCTTTTTTTTATTTGTCTTTAGCCTTTTTGCAGTTGGCGGGATGGCTCAGACGAGTATCTATGACTTGAGGTGCGAGAACCTTCACAGTCCGCTGGGCATCGACAACACCCATCCGCATTTTTCCTGGAAACTGAGCAGTACTGAAAACGGCAACCATCAGACAGCCTACGAGGTTCAGGTGGCCACATCGGTTGAGAGCCTGACAAACGGGAGTCCAGACCTGTGGGCATCGGGCAGGGTAGAGTCTGATCAAAGTGTGATGGTAGATTACGAAGGAAAGAGTCTGGTCTCACGCGACCTTTGCTACTGGCGGGTGCGCGTTTGGGATGCCCAGGGCGAGGCATCCGACTGGAGTAGTGTGGAGCGGTTCAGTATTGGCATCCTGAACAATGAACTTGCTGGCAGTTATATCGGTGCCAAAGAAGAATATGAGGCGAAAGCGCCGCTGGTGAGAAAGATGTTGCAGATAGACACCGAGGGGATGGTGTTTGTACACGTCAACTCGCTAGGCTATCATGAGTTGTATGTCAACGGACAGAAAGCCACCGACCATGTGCTGCAACCTGCCGTATCGCAATTGGACAAACGCTCGCTGATTGTAACCTATGATGTGACACCCTATATTCACTCGGGAAGCAACGATATTGTTATCTGGCTGGGAAAAGGATGGTATAAGCACACGGTGTTCAAAACCCAGTATGACGGTCCGGTGGTGAAAGCCGAGATAGATCAGTTGGGTAGCGACGGCTGGAGGACGATAGCCAGTACCGGCGCTGACTGGCAGGTATCGGCCAGTGGCTATTATGATACAGGTCGCTGGGACGGACTGGGTTTTGGAGGCGAACTGATAGACGGAGCGAAAAATCCACACACCCTGACAACGGCCGAACTGGATGAGCGCGACTGGCACCGTCCCTGTGTGGCCGAGATCATGGGTATTGCGGCTACGCCTCAGATGTTTGGTGGCAACAGGATTGGAGAAACCGTCCAGCCGGTGAGCGTGACACTGCAGAGCGACGGCTCGTGGATGGTAGATATGGGAAAGGTGTTTACAGGGTGGTTGAAGGTATCGTTTCCAAACATGAAAATGGGTGATGGCTTCAGGGTGGAATATACCGACCACATTATGCCAGGCGAAGGTTTTCAGTCGCAGGGCGAAAAGGATGAATATAGCAGTAGCGGCATTCCCGAACATGATGTATTCCTAAATAAGTTTCACCATCATGTTATACGCTATGCCCGTATCACTCCCTTTGAAGAGGCTTTGGGCGAGGAAGCTCTGGCAAGAGGCGTTTCGCTGAGGGCGCCCGTTACGCAAAAACCTGAAGTAGCAGGATTTTCCATCACCGGTACAGAAGAGGAGACATCGACTTTCTCCTGCAATGACGAAGACATCAACCAGATACACGACATGATACACCGTACGGTAGAGAATCTCACCTTCAGCGGCTATATGGTGGACTGTCCGCATCTGGAGCGACAGGGCTATGGCGGTGACGGCAATGCCTCGATCATGACGCTGCAGACCATGTATAACACCGCCGACACGTACTATAACTGGATGCAGGCATGGAGCGACGTGATGGACGATAACGGCAGTCTGCCCTATGTGGCTCCGGCCGGTGGAGGCGGCGGTGGTCCGTTCTGGTGCGAGTTCTTTGTCAAGGCACCATGGCGCACCTTTCTGAACTATGGCGACAAACGCCTGCTGGAACGCTATTATGACCAGGCCAGGAAATGGATGGATTATGTGGAGTCATGGTCGAAGGATCATCTGCTCACTCCCTGGCCCGACACCCAACAGCGTATCTGGTGGCTGGGCGACTGGCTGGCTCCAAACGGGGTGGATGCCGACAGCGAGACTACCAAAGGACTGGTGAACAACTGTGTGGTGAGCGATGCCTGTCAGACCATGATGAAAATGGCCAGCGTATTGGGTAAGGAGGATGACCGACAGGCGTATGAAGAGAAGGCAAACGCCATTAACCGTGCCATCCGTGACAAATACTACAACCGGCAAGCACACACCGTAGGAGCCGCAACTCCACTGGATATGTCGTATGCCCTGCTGACGGGTGTCGTTCCGGAGAATGAACGTGAGGCTGTCGTGGCCAGACTGCTGGCGTTGCAAAAAGAGAAATACAAGAGCCATATAGCCGTAGGACTTGTGGGCGTGCCGGTGTTCACCGAATGGGCTACACAACAGCGACAGGCCGACATGATGATGACCCTGCTGAAAAAACGAGACTATCCAGGCTATCTCTACATGATAGACAATAACGCCACTGCCACCTGGGAAGAGTGGGGAGGGTCGCGCTCGCATCTGCACAACTGCTACAACGGCATAGGCACTTGGTTCTATCAGGCACTGGCAGGACTGATTCCCGATGAGACACAACCGGGCTATAAGCATTTCTTTATTGACCCGCAATGCCCCGACGGAATCACTCATGTGAAAATGTCAAAGCCTACCCCCTTTGGCCCCGTCGTAATAGAATGGACAAAAGAAAAGGAGGCCGCAAGCATCAGCTATCGTATCGACGTGCCCGTTGGCGCTACGGCTACACTCGTAGGCAGACATGACGGAATGACCGAGAACATGCTGCTGCAGTCGGGGCATCATGAGGTGAACTTGCCTTTCGATACAAGTATTCACGAACAGAAACAAACGTACAGACTGAATACACGCCTGTACAACATTGTCGGACAACAGGTGGACTCTCAATTCAAAGGGATAGTGATTAATAACGGAAGAAAGGAAATCAGAAAATGAAAAAGATATTTGCAGTAATTGTTTGTGTGGCTTTCAGCATCATGGCCAGTGCCACACCTTTCAAAAACGTGTGGGCCACACTGGAAACAGCCACCACCGGAGCCGGTACCGTCTATATGACCTGTGACGACCCCAATCCGAAGAAAGAATCGGAAACCGGTGTAACGACAGAGTTACAATGCACCCTTACCGAAAACAGCGGCGGATATCCTGTCACGCTTCACGCCATTCCTGAAGAGGGGTGGACATTCATTGGCTTTACCAATATACTGCGTGAAGACGGAAACTATCAGAACAGCGACTTCGTGAGTAGGGACAATCCGGCCAAGGTGTTCATTACCATTGATCGTACAACTGAGACTGCGGTGGCCATTGACGCATCGGATACAGAACTGGAAAGAACACGTAATGTGGCCCGGCAGAAAGAACCTTGGCCGGATGAGCCCGATGCCCGTTTCTATGCCGTGTTTGTACAGAAAAGTGATAAAAAGATGCTCACAGGACTCATTCGCTATGCCGACTGTCAGCAACCCGACGGAAGCGGGGCAATGGGCAGTATTGAGCATCCCGAAGTCATCTTCGAGGGTGACGAGGTGACAGCGGTAGGGAAACCTCGTCAAGGATGCTCGTTTGTGAAGTGGACTGATGATGCGGGAAAGACCGTGACTACCAACCCCAACTTAACGTTTACGGCTGAAGAAGGGGTGGCCTATACAGCCCATTTCAAAATGGATGCCGTTGAAGTGGGGCCCACCCTCACACGTACGTTCAGTGCTACGAAAGCCGTTGACCTGCAGGGACGACAGGACATCAAAGCCTATTTTCTGGTGTGGACATGGCGTGACGAGCTAAGCCCCCGACAGGTAGATTTCATTCCGCATGGTGCCGGGGTACTGCTGAGGAGTGAGGCCAGCGGCAATTTCGACTTCTGTACTGATGTGACCGAAAGTGATGAATTTCATTTTCTCAGCCAGACGGAACCTTCCTTTTATAGCAACAACCTACTGAAAGGATGTGGCGACAAAGAGGTAGAGGCTGATGGCACGCTCTATGTGCTTGCCGATAAAAGTCAGGGACTTGGCTTCTACCGACTGAAGAGAGGCGAGAAGGTTCCTGCCGGCAAAGCCTACTTGTCAATCGTTGACGAAAATCTTGATTTTATTCCCCTGAAACAACCACAAGATGCCAGAGAACAGACCACCCTGAAGGTGACTACGATAAAGCATTCTGCTCATGGTGAAATGTCGGAATTGTATAATTTAAAAGGACAGAAAGTGAACAGCAATTATAAAGGTCTGGTCATTTCAAAGATGAAGTGATAAAGAGGGTAAAATGTTAAATTTTTTCGGCATTGAAAAGTTTTTTTAAGAAAAGCTTGGCCGTTATTTACTTTTTTTGTACCTTTGCAACAAGAAAAAAACAAATAGTGAAAAACTAATTTACTAAAACTATCGAAAGACACAAAGAGTCGGACTATTTCAATGATAGTCCGACTCTTCGTTTTATCAAGGTTTGCCGTCAAGGCAAATTGTCGATTTTGTCCTTACAACTGATATTCCAGCATCACGAACGAATAGGGGGCTACGGTGAGGGTCGCCTTCTTCTGTGCCTTCACGGTAGTGGTCTGCGGAACAACGGGCTGTGCCTCGTAGTTGTTCTCGGCATCGGGAGCACCCGTGAGTACGGTCTTCGTGGCGGTCTTCTTCAAGGGGAAGCGACTGAGGTTCAGTCGGGCCTCGACAGGCTGGTCGCCGGCATTGCAGAGTTTCACATAAAGGCGGCGCGTCTTCACGTTCAGTACCACCGACTGGCCGTAGCGGCTCTTGTCAACAGGCTGGCAGACGTCGGGCTCGTCGCCCTCGAAACGGACGCAGTCGCCATAGTAATACTGTCCCGACGACTGTCCGAACATCTGCTGAACATAGTAACTGCAGGTGAGATAGAGACGCTCATTGTCAAAATAGATGAGGTCGGGGTTCCAGTTGGTGGCATCCTTCTTGGCAAAGAGGGGCGCATAGCTGGTCATGCACACCACATCGCCATTGCGCTCTACATGGAGCAGGTAGAGAGCCTCGGCCAGGGCATCGATGAGTTTCTTGTCCTTGGCGGCATACTCACCCAGATAGACCTTCGTCTTGCGGTCGCGTGGATACTTGTCGTACTGGCGGGAATTGAGGAAATAGTCATGTTTCTCGTAGTAATGCTCGTCGATGATGGGCATGCCAATTTCCTCAGCCAGTTTCCAACCGTTTTCAAAATCGCCGTTGCCGGGATGAGAGCCAGGACCGGCAGTACCCACGATGATAATCTCGGGGTGGGCGGCCGTCACCTTCTCATACATATACTTGAATCGCTCAGCAAACTCGGGCGAGATGCGCTCCTCATTGCCAATACCTAAGTATTTCAGGTTGAAGGGAGCGGGATGACCAGCCTCGGCACGCTTCTTCGCCCATGCCGATGTGGCGGGATCGCCATTGGCCCACTCAATAAGGTCGAGGGCATCCTGTACCCATTCGTCCATCTGGTTCATGGGAACCACGTCCTGTGCCTGATGGCGCATGCCCCAACCGCCACCGGCACCCTGACAGCTCACACCACAGGGAAGGATGGGCAGCGGCTCCATCTGCAGGTCTTCGCACAACAGGAAATACTCATAGTAGCCGAGACCCATGGACTGATGGTAGCCCCACGTGTTCTTCATCTGCTGGCGCTGGTGGCGCGGACCGATGGTCTGTTTCCAGCGATAGGTGTTCCAAAAACCGTCACCGCCGCCATGTACCACGCATCCGCCGGGGAAGCGCATGAACTTTGGATGAAGGTCGGCCAAGGCTTGAACGAGGTCCTTGCGCAAACCGTGACCCTTATAGGTGTCCTGCGGCATGAGTGACACGTCGTCGAGGCGCACATCACCCTCGTTGAGCATCAGAATCTGAAGGGCTGCTTTCGTGCAGTCCTCACTGGGAGTGAGGGTAGCCTTGTATTCAGTCCATGAGGAATGGAAACGCAGTCTGTTTTCTCTGCCTTCGGGCATCTTCTTGGCAGCGAGGTCGAAGATGGTGTCGGCCAGCAGTTTAGGGTCTTTGCCCCATCCCTGCGGCTCTACCAGTGCTACACGCACCTGTTTGGCTTCGCCGATATTAATCATGCGCATGGAGAAATCGTACTTGGCACCAGCCTTCAGTACGATGCCGCCGAAACCGTCGTTCTGCAGACCGAATCCTTTCCAGCCTTTGTAGTCGTAATACTCCTTGACGCGCTCCACATGCAGCAGCATTTCGGTGTTGGAGATATAAGGATGGGTATAGCTTTGGAATGCCGGTATGCCCGTTGTGGTGGGGCGGACGAAGCCGAGTGAATGGCCTGGGCGTGCAATCTTCCACGCTGTGGAAGGGCCCCAGCCGTCGTGCTCGTTGGCATTGAACTCGAACGAGCCGTTCTGTAGCAGTTCGGCAAACAGGCCGCCGTCGGCACTCGATGAGATATCTTCAAAGAAAATGCCTATCAGCTGGTCGCTGATGGCTTTGCCGCCTTTCGGAGCGTTCATAGGCTTCTGCGCCATGGAAGAAAGCGAAAAACAGCATAGTAAACTTGCAAAAAGAGTTTTCTTGAGCATAGTTATTGGTTGTTTGTTTATAAAAAAAGGAGGAGCTTAGGAGAGTTTAACTCCTACACTCCTCAATAATAGCACAATCTTACTTAGGCTGCTTGCCAATGTAAGCCAGGATACCGCCATCTACATAGAGTATGTGACCGTTTACGGCATCTGAAGCGTGAGAAGCCAGGAATACAGCAGGACCACCCAGTTCAGAAGGATCGAGCCAACGGCCGGCAGGTGTCTTGGCACAGATGAAGCTGTCGAACGGATGACGGCTTCCGTCGGGCTGACGCTCGCGCAGAGGAGCGGTCTGAGGAGTAGCGATATAGCCCGGGCCAATGCCGTTGCACTGGATGTTGTACTCACCATACTCAGAGCAGATGTTGCGGGTGAGCATCTTCAGACCACCCTTGGCTGCTGCATAGGCAGAAACGGTCTCACGACCCAGCTCAGACATCATTGAGCAGATGTTGATGATCTTACCCTCGCGGCGCTCCATCATTTCAGGAATAACGGCAGAAGAGCAGATGAACGGACCAACAAGGTCGATATCGATAACCTGCTGGAACTCGGCGCGCTTCATCTCGTGCATGGGGATGCGCTTGATGATACCGGCATTGTTCACCAGGATATCAATCTGACCTACCTCAGCGTGAATCTTCTCAACGAGAGCCTTCACAGCATTCTCGTCGGTCACGTCGCATACGTAGCCCTTTACATTCTCAATACCAGCCTCTTTGTAGTTGGCCAGGCCGCGCTCCAGGGCAGCCTCGTTAATGTCGTTGAAGATGATGTTCTTTGCACCGGCAGCCACGAAAGCCTTAGCGATGTTGAAACCAATGCCATAGGAAGCACCTGTGATCCAGGCATTCTTTCCCTCAAGTGAAAACATGTTTGTCATAATTGTTCTATAAGCCCCCTAAGTTAGAGGGATGGGGGTCTGAACATGCGCTCATCGCCCCGATTAATTGTTAATAAAATGTTTGTTTGTTATATTTATTATTCGTCTGTTCGTTCAGACCCACAACCTGTTCGTTCGTCTGTTCAGCCCCCCATCCCCCTCGCTCGGCTCAGCCGCTTTGCGCAGCTAAGAACTTAGGGGGCTCGTGAAGATTCGTCTGTTCAGACCCCCACCCCCCTATCTTAGGGGGCCTGTGAAATCTTGATCTCCATAGTCGAGATTCTCTCCTCCCATGCCCCAGATGAAGGTGTAGTTGTGGGTGGCAGCGGCAGAGTGGATGCTCCATTCAGGCGAGAGAACAGCCTGATTGCCACGCATCCAGATATGACGGGTTTCCTGAGGCTCGCCCATGAAATGACAGATGGCCTGGTCGTCTGGAATGTCGAAATAGAAATAAGCCTCCATGCGGCGGGAGTGAGTATGGGCAGGCATGGTGTTCCACACACTGCCAGTGGCCAGTTCGGTCATACCCATCTGCAACTGACAGGTAGGGAGCACCTGATTGACCAGCATTTTATTGATGTTGCGCTCGTTAGATGTCTCCAAAGCACCCATGTGGGCTACCACGGCATCCTGTTTGGTTACCTTTTTGCAGGGATAGGCACAGTGGGCGGGGGTAGAGTTGAAATAGAACTTGGCAGGATTTTGCTGGTCCTTGGAAATGAAATGCACTTTGCGGTCGCCTCTGCCTATGTATAACGCTTCCTTGAAACCGAGTTCAAAGAGCTGTTCAGGCTCTCCATTGCTACCGGCACCTACGTGCACACAGCCAGGACCGCCAACATTGTAGATACCCACCTCGCGACGAGTAGTGAAGAAGGGAGCCTTCAAAGGGTCGATGGCTTCGAGCAGCAATTCCTCGCCTTGGGGCATGGCACCGCCTACCACCATGCGGTCGTACATGGAATAAACCATCTGCACCTCGTTGGGCACAAACAGTTGCTCTATCAGAAAGTCGCGGCGCAGGCGAGTAGTATCGTACTTACGGGCATCTTCAGGATGAGCCGCATAGCGGATTTCGTAGTTAGTTTTCATTTTGATAAGTATTGACTGTCCGCAAATTTACGAAAAAAGTTAGGAGCACAATAGTACAATGGTGAATGAAAAACACTATTAAATGTTTTTTCGTAGATGTTAACAGAAAATAGGAAGACAAAAAAACAGCCATCCAACGGATAGCTGTTTAGGAATGTGTTGGACGACTCGGATTCGAACCGGGAATGACAGAACCAAAACCTGTAGTGTTACCATTACACCATCGTCCAATACAAAAAAAGCATGCGACCTCTTTCGAAATCGCATGCAAAGGTAGTTCATTTTCGTGATATTACCAAATTTTTATTCTAATTCTTTACAATGAAAGAATTGAGTAGATGCCTTTTATGGCATTTTGGGACTTATTTGATCATCACTTTCTTTACCGATCCATCAGCCATGCGGATGATGTTCAGACCATGCTGGGCAGCATTGAGCTGACGACCGTCGAGGGCATAGCGCTGCTGTTTGCCAGAAGTTGCGGTACCGAGAGTATTCTCAATGCCTGCTGCATTATCTGTACCATCGATGGTTGACTTAGCAGCATTGGCTATCTTGCCTTCGCTATTGATGAGAAGGGCAACGACAAATACTTTCTTCTTATCAATGGCACTGACCAATTCTTTCTTTGCTGTGCCGACAGGCATAGACAGTGTGTAGCTGTTTGTAACTTTTTCGCCATCTTTCAGCTCACCGGGAGCGGTGGTCTGAGTGCTCTTAGCGTTGGCAATAGCTACGTCGTTGAACACAGGATAGTAGGCCACGTAAGATTGGTCATAGATTTGGCCCGTGCTAAACAGGAATTGCAGATCAGCAGGCAGCTGCGAGGGGCTGGTAAACTGGCCGTATGCACTATGATAATAGTTGTGCTGACGCCAAGGCTGTGTGGTACCGGTCAGACCGTCGGCAATGAGCACATACTCTATCTTGTAGGTGCCGTCAATCACCGGTTCGATGGTGGCTGTCGCCGTTACTTCGCTGGAGTCTGCATTCCATTCGCCTTTTACGCTCAGTCCAGCTGTGGCCGGAATAGCGAGTGCAGCGCGGAAGTCGTCGAATACGTCGTTACCACTACCATAGTAGGGGTCAATCAGATCACCACGGTTGATACGAGCAGATGGAGCACCTTCGTATGATACGTGGTTGTAGGTGCTGATGTACATAGCATCCTGGTTGAGGTTTGAGGTATAGCGGTGGATACCGATACCGATGAAGTCTTCGCCAAACTCATTGCGCATCTTATCCATACCGACAAGACCGCGAGGGCACCAACCACAGGTTGTACCAGTGTATTCTTCTACTGCTACACCACGCTTTACGAACTTGCTGACGGTGGCAACGGTGAAGTTGGCAGACTTAGAAGTGGCATTGTTGGCATTGCCATTCACCTTAGTGATGGTAAGGGTCTTTTCAACTATTCCGGATTTTTCATCGGCCTTTACAGGAATGGTGAAGTAGCCACTCTTCAGGAATTCCACGGGATTGTCGAGTGTAACAGTCTGCTCTGCGCTTGTCTCACCGTTGGCAGTAATGGTATAGCTGAGGCTGCTGATGGCTGTCTCACCACCGTTGGTCACCTGAACCTTGGCTGTGGTCTCCTTGCCCAGTTCAACATAGTGAGTGCCGAAATCTACAGGACTTGCTACATTGTCGGGGAACTCACCACTGAGCTTAACGTTCAGGTAGAGCTTACCAAAGCCATTACCATACATGTCTGTCCAGTTAGGAACTGCATTATCGGTCTTGATGACAAGTGCATTGGGCTCATCTTCACCTGCAATGAAGATAATAGGATATTTGTCGTTCTGGGTGGTAGCTTCTGTGATGGTGAAGCTGTAGCCTACATAAGCGCCATCGACAGGAATTTCAAAAGGCTGGTCGAAGGTAACCTCAGCAACACCGTCTGCACCAATTTCACTGTTATCTACACTCTTCAGCCGAGCGGTGCTTGTCTCATCAACAGCACCGGGAGCCTCTGTAGCTATCCACGCCTTGACATCTGTTGCGTGCTCGGCAACCAAGGCAAAGCGAACTGCCTGAATAGTCTTTCCACCAGCAAAAGCATGATTGCCAGGAATGAAGATGGCACAATGGTAGGTGTCGGCAGCTTGAACACCAAGCAGGTTCCATCCTGACTGATCGGTTTCGGGAGTATAACCCCACCAAACAGTACCGGCTTCGGCAGCACGGAAAGTATTGGCCTTGGCGGCACGGGGGGCGTTAAACTGGTAAGGAACGGAAGCAAACTGTGCAAACACACTTGTTGCTGACAGCACTAAGGCTGCGAGAAGGAGTAAACTTTTTCTCATAAATATAATTTTTGCGTTAAATGGGTTTTGCTTATGATTTTAATAATTTATGCTCGTTAAACCTAAAAACTGTTGGCAAAAGTACACAAAAAGCAGCAATCTGCAAAGAAAACGGGTGGTTTTCTCTGCAGATTGCATGCGAATAGCCTCAATTTACCAAATTTATGGTATGCAATGAGGGTTTACCTTAATATATAAAGGGTATATCGTATTACTTAACGGTAATCAGATAGTAGTTCTTCTTACCTTTCTGGGCCAGAAGATACTTGCCGTCGATGAGGTCGTCGGTGGTGATGGGACGCTGCTGGTCGGTGAGCTTCTCTTTGTTCAGAGAAACACCGCCGCCCTGTACCATCTTGCGCATCTCACCCTTTGAGGGGAATACGGGAGCTACGGTAGTGAACAGCTCGATGGCGGGCTGACCTAACTGGTCCTTGGCAATCTCGAACTTCTCTACACCGTCGAATACGTCGAGGAAAGTCTGCTCGTCGAGTTTCTCGAGTGCTTCCTTGGTAGCCTTGCCAAAGAGGATGTTTGAAGCCTCGATAGCCATGTCGAGCTGAGCCTGTCCGTGTACCATGATAGTAACCTCTTCGGCGAGGCGCTTCTGCAGTACACGGCGACCGGGATCCTGCTTGTGCTCCTCAACAAGGGCATCGATAACATCCTTTTCAAGTGAGGTGAAAATCTTGATGTATTTCTCAGCATCGTCATCGCTCACGTTCAGCCAGAACTGGTAGAAACGATAAGGAGTGGTGCGCTTGGGGTCGAGCCAGATATTGCCGCTCTCGGTCTTACCGAACTTCTTGCCGTCGGCCTTGGTAATCAATGGGCAAGTAAGTGCATAGGCTTCGTTCTCATGACCCAGTGTACGACGAATCAGCTCGGTACCGGTGGTGATGTTACCCCACTGGTCGTTACCGCCCAACTGCAGTTTGCAGTTCTTATGCTGATAGAGGTAGAGGAAGTCGTAGCCCTGCAACAACTGATAGGTGAACTCGGTGAATGACAGTCCGTCGCGAGCAGTACCGTTCAGACGCTGCTGAACGCTGTCCTTAGCCATCATATAGTTGACGGTGATGTGCTTACCCACCTCGCGGGCGAAGTCGAGGAAGGTGAAGTTCTTCATCCAGTCGTAGTTGTTCACCATCTCGGCAGCATTGGCTTCCTTGCTTTCAAAGTCCAGGAACTTAGCCACCTGGGCCTTGATGCACTCCTGATTGTGACGAAGGGTTTCTTCGTTCAGCAGGTTACGCTCCTGAGACTTTCCTGAGGGGTCGCCAATCATACCGGTGGCACCGCCAACGAGGATGATGGGCTTATGACCGCAACGCTGCAAGTGGCGCAGCATCATGATGCCGCAGAGGTGACCGATGTGCAGTGAGTCGGCTGTGGGGTCAGTACCCAGATAGGCTGTTACCATCTCTTTCTGTAACAACTCTTCTGTGCCTGGCATGATCTGTGCCAGCATTCCGCGCCAACGCAGTTCTTCTACAAAATTCTTTCTCATTATTATCTTTTTTTTTGATATTGATTCACTGTTCAGCCTGCAAAATTATAAAAAAAGTAGCATTTATTAGAATGATTCTCTTACATTAATTCATTTTTTCAATTCTTGTTAATTGAAAATAGCATAAATAGTTGGATTAGGTGTCATTGAAGGCACGCTGAAATGATTCAGAGTCAAGTGTATCTGGATAATCTGTTTGCCAAAATCAGTTGATTTTCATTTTGTCAGCAAGTCGTAGTTTTTACTTCGGGCGAAATTTATGGTACTGGATCATATCCACTGCCGCCCCAGGGGTTGCAGCGCAGGATGCGCCAAATGGCTAATGCCAATCCTTTGAACGGTCCATGTTTTTGTATGGCCTCTTTTGCGTATTGTGAGCAGGTGGGGGTGAAGCGGCACGAAGGACCCGTGTAGGGGGTGATGAAGTGCTGATAAAAAAGTATCGGCAACAGCAACATCCATTTTAACGGCCAACAGAGTATGTGCCAGAGACGCTTCATTTTTTTTGAGGTGAGAGATGAGAATTGAGAGATGAGAATTGAGAGATGAGAATTGAGAGGTGAGAGGTATGGTTAGTTGGGAATTAAGAACTATTACTGAGCTAAGAACTCTGAGGATTCTGATTATTCTGAATATTCTGAGCACTCTGATTACTCTGATTATTCTGATTACTCTGAATACTCTGATTACTCTGATTACTCTGAATACTCTGATTATTCTGATATTGCTCGGCGAGGGATTTCATTAATCGTTTGGTCTTGGTGGCAATAACATGGCTGGGGGCCAGTCGGTCACTGAGCCAGATAAAAGCCAGACAGAGCTGCTTGTCGGCTGGAACAGTCTCTATAATCAACTGCTTGTTCAGTCGATAGGCTTCGCGCATTTGTCGTTTTACACGATTGCGGTCAACAGCATGCTTGAAATGACGCTTCGACACACTCGTCAGCACCACAACACTGGGATCGGAAACCTGAGGACGTTCACGCTCCATAAAAACAATTCTCAGCGGAAAAGCAGCCATCGACTGACTGCTGTTTCCGCTGAATATCTCGTCTATCAGCTTTTTGCTGACAATACGTTCTACTTTCTTAAATGAAGATTCTTCACTCTTCACTCTTCACTCTTCACTTTAAATTACTCTTCGTTCATCAAGAGAAAGTGCTGAAGTGCACTCGTCATAGAGGGATACTTCTCTGAGGGAGCTTCCAAATCCAGGCGCAGACCAGCGTCTTTCACAGCCTTTGCCGTAGCAGGACCGAAGGTGCCGATGGCAATCTTGCCTTGATCGAAGTTGGGGAAGTTCTTTGTGAGCGACTCAATACCTGCAGGACTGAAGAAAATAAGCATGTCGTAGTCGAATGCCTTCACCTCTTCCTCGGTGAAGTCATTGCTCACGGTCTTGTACATCACCACTTCCTTGTGGATGAGTTTCTTTGAGTCGAGTAAATTGGTGAGTGAATCGTTGTGTACATCGCTCATGGGCACCAGATATTTCTCGGTCTTGTGCTTCAGCATAGTGGGCAGCAGGTCGTCAACACGACCAGTAGAGCCGAAGAATACCTTACGCTTGCGATACTGTACGTATTTCTGGATATAGAGAGCAATGGTCTCTGTTACACAGAAGTATTTCATGTCTTCAGGAATGTTGACACGAAGCTCCTTAGCCAAGGTGAAAAAATGGTCAATGGCATGGCGTGAAGTAAATACGATTGCAGTGTAGTCGAGTATGCTCACTTTCTGAGTGCGGAACTCGCGTGAACTGATTCCTTCAACTTTGATGAAGGGGCGGAAGACCAATTCTACACCGAAACGCTCGGCAATATCATAGTAAGGTGACTTCTCGCTTGTTGGCTTTGGTTGAGAAACCAAAATCTTCTTGATCATCTGTCTCTGTATCCTAAAAATTGTATTTCAAATCATCTATCAATACCCCTATCCCAGCCACTAAACTGAGTAAAGGTATGATTTCGAGGGTGCAAAAGTACAAAAAATATTGTAAAAAACCACCATTTTGCCTAAAAAAGATGCTCCAACCCTTATAAATTGTTAGTATTTCAGTAAAAAACAGAATAAAACTCAAATAAAAAGCCGCACTTTTGAGGGAAAGGTTGAAATATGCGATGAGTAGAATGGCAGGAAAAAGAAGCATGCCTTGTGAGGCTCCGATGAACAATAGCATCTTCATCCAAAATTGGTTCAAGCGCTTTCCGAAGAACACAAGATTGACAATTGTATAGGATAGCCCTTTGAAGAACTGAAAGCCCAAATAGACGGCAAAAAATATACTGATAACAATCAGTTCGCTGTCAACGATGAAGGTCTCTGTGATATATTTTGTGACATACTGCTGGGTGGCGATGGCCATGAGCAGACAAGAAAGGATGACCAGGAAGAACTGGAAACGAATTTCTAACGAGGTTTCGCTGATGTTGCTGTCGTTGCGAGAGATATAGAAGAAATCCTTCAGTTGTCGGCCAATGAAGCGGCGTGACTGGGCCACACTCACCGTGAGTACCACAAAGCTTAGAATGAGTAGTAGTGTGAGCAGGCTGTCGCCATGAATAGTATAGGGAATGGGGTCGCCGGCTACGCCATACGATGGCCCTTCGTGAGCGGTGTAGTATAGTGTGTCGCCGGGATAGAATATTTCGCGGTAATAGAGAGGTAAAGAAACAGACTCTCCCGTGGAAACGGACTCGCACCCGACAGACTCTCCCCCGCCCCCTCCCTGTGAGGGAAGGGAGTATATAGTATTACTAATTGAAACGCTGTCGCTGTTTTCCATCAACTATCTACTCCCCTCCCTCACAGGAAGAGTTGGGGGAGAGTCTGTTATTTTGTATTTTACAATCCGAATTCTTTCTTGATGTCGTCCACGCGGTCCAGTTTCTCCCAAGTGAACAGTTCCACATCAATGGTCTTTGTTTCGTGATAATGGCTGGTGAACGTCTTTTTGATCACTTCGGGCTTACGACCCATATGACCGTAGGCGGCAGTCTCGAGGTACATGGGCTGGCGCAGCTTCAGTGAGCGTTCGATAGCCTTCGGACGCAGGTCGAAGAGCTTTTCAATCTTCTTGGCAATCTCGCCGTCGCTCATCTGAACGTTCGAACGACCATAGGTGTTCACATAGATGTTCATAGGCTGAGCCACACCGATGGCATAGCTCACCTGTACCAGCATCTCGTCGGCCACACCGGCAGCCACCATATTCTTGGCTATATGACGGGCAGCATAGGCTGCTGAACGGTCCACTTTCGATGAGTCTTTGCCTGAGAAAGCACCACCACCGTGAGCGCCCTTGCCTCCATAGGTGTCAACGATAATCTTACGGCCTGTCAGACCAGTATCTCCATGAGGACCGCCAATCACGAACTTGCCGGTGGGGTTCACGTAGTATTTGATGTCCAGTCCGAAGAGGTCGAGTACCTTCTGAGAGTGAATCTGCTGTTTTACACGGGGAATGAGGATATTGATTACATCGTCCTTAATCTGTTTCAGCATGGCCTCGTCGTTCTCTGTACCGAAGGCGGTATTGCCACCAGCCAGGAACTCGTCGTGCTGGGTAGAAACAACGATGGTGTCGATGCGCTCGGGAATACCGGCATCGCTGTACTGAATAGTCACCTGACTCTTTGAATCGGGACGCAGATAGGTCATCACTTTTCCTTCCTTACGGATGTCGGCCAGTGTGCGCATAATCAGATGGGCCAGATCAAGGCTCACAGGCATATAGTTTTCCGTTTCGTTGGTAGCATAACCGAACATCATGCCTTGGTCGCCAGCGCCCTGGTTGTCCTCGTCTTCACGGTCAACTCCCTGATTGATATCAGAGCTCTGCTCGTGGATAGCGGTGAGAATACCGCAAGAGTTGCCGTCAAACTGGTATTCGGCTTTCGTATAGCCAATCTTCTGAATGGTGCGACGGGCAATGGTCTGCAGGTCGATGTACACATCGCTGCGCACTTCGCCCATGATGACTACCTGACCAGTGGTTACAAACGATTCGCAGGCCACGCGCGCCTTATCGTCGTAAGCAAGGAACTGGTCGAGAATAGCATCGCTAATCTGGTCGGCTACTTTATCGGGATGTCCCTCCGAAACTGATTCTGATGAAAAGAGATATGACATATTTCTACTGTTGTTTTATTACTATTGTGTGTACGCGTATGCGTATATTTATATAATAAGAGGTGCAAAGTTACGTCAATTTGGCGAAATGGCAAAACTATTTGCGATAAAAAGCGTCAAAAGTGGTTCTTCTGTACTTTCAAGAGTTGGGTTGCCAATAGGCAGAAGTTGTTTGTCCTTTCAATAGTTCTTGATTACGCAAAAAAAAAACTCCGAACTTGTTTAGTAGCTCGGAGATTATCTTGTACTTGTATCTGAATTATAACTGAAGGCGGTTTTTTATTTCTTTGATTATTTCGTCTGTATAACTAGTGTCTTGGGCAGAACGTGTCGGGGTTTTGCTTACTGGAGTATAAAGAGCAATCATATAATCAACATTATACACTTCCATCATAACAAAGGTTTTTGCAATCTCCATGCTTGAGCCGTCTATACCGGCAAAGTATGTGTCTTTACCATAATAAACGGTTGTCATGAGAAATCTATCTAAAAGGTAGTCAGTAAATTGTGACAGGTGATTGGTGCTGACAATAACTCCAACTGATTTAAGACTTCCGTTGTTGAAAGAATACATAATGAAACTGGCGCCTCCTGCATTTTCATATATTAATGCATCGTTATCTGATCTGCTGCTGTATTTGCCTTGGGTTTGTTTCTGTCTTACTTCGTTCATCGTACATCCCCAGTTGCATACAGGATCATCGTATAAGTTGTGAATAGACTTCACCGTGATGTCAATGGACTTGCTGTTATTAACTGAGATTCTTGTTTTTCCAACATGAAATCCTTCGATAGTATTATCTTTGGTTACAGCAATAAAATCATTTGCAGAGCTAAGGGATTTAGCGCCTTGTATTTCTTTTTGATCTCCTACGTACAATGAGATTGGCGTAGTGTCTATATCATCTTCTTTGTCGTCTTTACTACATGATGAATTGAAAGTCATAGAAATGATGAATAATACTACCGAACTAAATAATTTGAGTCGTTTCATAATTTAGGTTTTGTTTAAAAGTTAATAATAGAAATGATTGCTAAAACTATGCAGAAAAATAAAACGTGGACAATTATCTTCGTCTACGTTTCCGAGGCATCGCCAAACGCCCAATATACTAAACGAGTAAATGCCCACGCATGGAGCGTGAACTACCTACTTCAGTTCTCGTATATTTCTTTGAAATTTGGCGAATTCCGGAAACAAGAATCAAAAGTGGATGTTCATCCTATATGTCCTTATTAATTCAATTGGTTTTAATTCATAAGCAAATGTTTTTTAGGATTATATATTGTTATATGTTACTTCAGAGTTAAATGAACTTTGTGAAAAATAACGCAAAATGAAAAGCCTGCTGTTCTATGCAGTTTTGAACAGATCGAGGACGGAGTAAACTCGAGTCATATTCTCAAATGTAAAATACTGATCATCGAGCACCATCCATTTGTTTCGCTCTTTTACTGGCATCTGCTTGATGTCCGGGAAAAACGAAACAGGTATTAAGATTTCTCTTCCGTCGGTCAGTCTTACAAGCATTTTACCGCGATGAGCTGTAAAGTTGAGATCCTTGATACCAACATGTACATTCTTCATTTTACACATATCTTTTCCTCCTATAAATTATTTCTCTATGTTGATAGCAATTGTTTTTTCTCCATTAAAAATCTTGGTAATCTGTTCGTTTATGGAATTCCAATGACGATTGATAGCAGAAACTAATAATTCGTTTTCTTTTGTCGATAAAGAGGATTCTGCAATCTCCACACATTGTTTTCCGTCAGATTCTATCCAGATTTTAGCAAGTGACTGTTGATGTCGTTTGCCTTTTTTGAAAACATGTATATGTCTTCTGTTATCATTAACATCCAATGAGATGGCTACCAGAATGAACATCTTTAAGAATGCCAACTGCCCCATTTTTTATATACTATTTTTTGCAAAGATAAAACAAAATCTCCGAACCCACAAGTGATTCGGAGATTTTGTTTTATGAAGTAATTGGAATTTACTCTTCTGGCAGCATGATGACTTCGGCCTTGTCACCGCTCTTCAGCAGTTCCTTCATGAAGGCAGCAATGGTCTCAGGAGTCTGAGCCTCTACAGTCTTCTTGTAGTCGGTGTGGAAGTCAACACCGTAGTCGCGCAGACGGTTGACGGTGCGGATCCAGTAGTTGTTGGTCTTGGCCTCGTCGTCGATGGCCTTGAACATGTATTCCTTCACCTTAGCCAGTTTCTCGGCATCAACGGTCTTGGCCAGGTTCTGTACCTCTTCATCCATGATCTTGGTGGCAATGTCACCCTTCTCAGGCTTCATAGGACAGTAAACGAGCACAGTGCCATTGGTGCGGAAATCATCGCGTGACAGTCTGCCCTGAGCCATTACTGAGTAGGCGGCAGAAGCCTCTTCGCGAATCTTCTCGGTGTAGGTCATCATCAGAATCTGTCCGGCTATAGAGGCACGGATGCTGTTCTCCAGGGTGTAGCCCATCTTGTCGTTCTTCCACACCATCAAGGCGATAGCCTTAGGAGTCTCCATCTTGCGCTTGAAGTTGTTCTTCACATTACCCTTGAACGATTCCTCTACGTCCTTGCCCTTTACCACCTTCTTGGCATTGCCGGGCAGAGAAGCCAGGTACTGTTCGATAAGAGGACGGATAGTAGCCTCGTCGTAGTTACCGATGATGGTGAAAGTATAGGCAGCGGCATTGGCGGTCTGCTCCTTGGCCATCTCGAGGATGCGGTCGTAGTTGACATCCTTCAGGTCGTCAACATTGGCAGGGGCGAAACGCTTTGAGTGGTTCTGCAGGGTGAGGGTCAGTGAGTCAGAGAACACGGCCTCGGGCTGCAGCAGCTTGTTCTTCAGCATCAGCTCAGTGGTCTTCATAGTGTTGTCGAACGACTCCTGGTCCTTGTTGATCTTGGTGAAGTACAGGTAAACGAGCTGCAGCATGGTCTCTACATCGTTAGGTGTAGAAGAACCGGTGATGTTGGCGCGCTGTGTGCCCAGTGTCATGCTGGCGCTGGCAATCTTACCGGCCAGAGCCTTCTCCAGTTCAGTGTGTGAGAAGTTGCCCAGTCCGCTGGCTCCAATCACATCGTCGAAGAACTTGATGTTGGCGAAATCCTTCTCTCCGTAAAGTGAGCTTCCGCCAAAACCTTCGGCAGTCAGAATCACCTGGTCTTTCTTCAGGTCGGTCTGCTTCAGAATCACGGTAGCACCGTTAGAGAGTTTCAGCTCCTTGTAGTCGAACTTCTTGCCGGCGGTCTCCTTCACAATCTTGCCTGCCTTGGGCAGTTTGGTGATCAGGGGCTCGTCCTTCACATTGTCTACATAGGCGGTGAGCTCAGTGGCGCGAGCCTCGGCGATGGCCTTCTTCAGACTCTCGGCAGTGGGATAAACGGCACCTTCCTTCTCCTGGTTCATGTTCAGAACCACCAGGTTAGAGTCGTTGGCAGGAATGAACTGAGCCATCAGCTGGTTCACGGCCTCTACGGGCATCATGGGTACCAACTGTTTCATCACCTGATAGTAGTCGTCGATAGAGGGGATGGGCTCGTTGTCCAGGTAGTGATTCACATATTCGCGGCAGAACTGGTTGTTGTAGCGCTTGTCTTTGTTAGAGTACTGCTTCTCCAGCTGACTGGTGAAGTTCTGCTGGTAGCGCTTGTACTCAGTAGCGGTGAAACCGAACTGTGCAGCGCGGCGAGCCTCGATGAAGGCCGCCTTGATGGCAGCTTCGGTCTGTCCCTCTTTTGGAAGGGCATCGACACCGAAGGCATCCTTAGTCTTTGACAACAGGTACTGACTGTAGCTGGCCGATGCCTGCAGATAGGGGCAGTCGGGTTTCTGAGCCAGTTCGTTGAGACGGTCGTTCAGCATGCCTACAGCAGCATTCTTCAGGTAGTCGATAATCAGGTACTGCATATTGCCCTTGATCTCGGTGGGAATGGGATCGGTCTTGAACATCATCTCAACGATAGAGTACTGCATCTCCTTGTCTTTATCGACCACGAAGATAGGCTCGGCATTGTCGGGCACTTCCTCGGCTACTACAGGAGCGGGGTTCTCGGGCATCTTAATGGACGAGAACAGTTCCTTGATTTTGTTCTCTACACGATCTACGTCGAAATCGCCTACCACAATGATAGCCTGATTGTCGGGGCGGTACCACTTCTCATAGTAGTCACGCAGCACTTTCGGTTCGAAGTTGTCGATGATTTCCATCAGTCCGATAGGCATGCGGTGGCCATACTTTGAGTTGGGGTACAGCTGGGGCAGGTCGCGCTCCAGCATGCGCATGGTAGCACTGGTGCGCATGCGCCACTCTTCGTGAATCACGCCACGCTCTTTCTGAATCTCCTCGGCCTCGAGCAGCAGACCGTCGGCCCAGTCGTGCAGAATCAGCAGACAAGAGTCAACGATGCCGTCGCGGGTGGTAGGAACATTCGAGATGTTATAGACCGTCTGGTCGATAGAGGTATATGCGTTCAGGTCGCGTCCGAACTTCACACCGATGGTCTCACACCATTTCACGATGTCGTTGCCTTTGAAGTGTTCAGTGCCGTTGAAGCACATGTGCTCGAGGAAGTGGGCCAGACCGCGCTGGTCGTCGTTCTCCTGAATAGAACCTACGCGCTGCGCGATGTAAAATTCAGCACGCTGTTCGGGCCATGCATTGTGACGGATGTAGTAAGTCAGTCCGTTGTCGAGTTTGCCCATGCGAATGTCGCTATCTACGGGGATGGGCGGCATCTGCTGTGCAAATAGTGATGAGGGACAAACCATCATCAGCAGCAGGGCTGCAAGAAAGAATTGGATTTTCTTCATGATTTTGATAAAATAATGTTTTGTATATGGTTTTTGTCTGATGCGATTATTAAAATATAATAGCGTGCAAAGATACGTATTTTCGTATAAGTTATAGGAAAAAGGGGTCAAGATTAGTAAATTTTTGCACAATACTGCATAAATCGTCTAATATTTATACAGTAAAATGGTCTGCGTTTGTTTTACAGGTTGCAGAAAGTTGTCATTAGGTCGTGACGGAAATTCTTGCTGATGCGCAGTTCGGTGATATGTTCCAGAGGTGGGCGCAACAGGCACTGGTTGTCGAGCACTCTGCTGATCTGGTTGACGTTGACGATATAGCCTTTGTGAATCTGTACAAAGCAGGAGGAGTAGGACAGAATGACATCGGCCGTGGAACGGTGTCGCAACTGATGACACTGGTTGTCGGTAGTGACAACCTCCCAAATGCGGTGATCGTTGTCAAAGCGGAAGAAGGCAATATCGTCGTGGCGCAGTACGGTGTGCTGGTTCATGGAATTGACCACCATGATATTGGGAATGGTCATGGTGGGGTGGATAGCAATGGCCTGTTGTATATTGCTCAGTTTGTTTTCGTAGTAGCGTGTCATGATCTGGGCCAGTTCTTGTTTGCTGGCAGGTTTCAGCATGTAGTCGAAGGCCTGTTGTCGAATGGCTTGAAGCATGTATTTGTCGTAGCCGGTATAGAACACCACCTTCATCTCTGGCTTTGTCAGCGGGCGTACTGTGGCGCAGAATTCGAGCCCCGACATGGAGGGCATCTCTACGTCGAGGAACAGCAGGTCGGGTTCTTTCTCTACAATCTCGTTGCGAGTCTTGGCAGTGGCATCAGTGGCCACGCCCACAATTTCTACTGAGTAGTCTTCCAGCATTTTCTGCAAGAAGAGGGTGGCATTCTGGTCGTCATCGACAATGAATACCTTGACGAGGCTTGTTCTCATTTTTTTTCTTTATTTTATAGGGGCTATAGTAACTATAGGCACTATAGGCACTATAGGAACTATAGGAACCACAGTAACTATCCCCTTATCTTTTTCAGCGAGTATTCAAACTGGTGGGGCAGGAGTAGCCAGCTGCGGCAGCCAGTCTGGCCGTCGGCTTGTGTATAGTTGGCCAGTCCGAAATCCATGAGGGTGGCAGTATGCTTGTTTTTGTTGCGCGAGCGAAGGTTCTGCTCGTTCAGCAGGCGGATGGTCTGGCGGATAATGCGCAGACCGGTGTGCTCCTTCCGGGTGTTTGCTTCGTTCAGACCGATGCCGTTGTCTATCACTTCCACCAGTGTGGCATCGTCCTTAGTGCTCACGTTCACCCATATACTGCGCTGCAGTCCGGGTTCGGGCTTGCGGGCTTTCAGTCCGTGTTTGATAGCGTTCTCTACCAGTATCTGTACGAACATGGAAGGCAGGATGACACGGTTGGCGTCGATATCGCTGGCCAGATTGGTGTGCAGTTGGAAGTCGCTACCGATGGAACGACTCTCTATTGAGCAGTAGAATTGGATAAATTCCAGTTCATCGCTCAGGGTGGTCTGCTCAACGTCGGTGAGCTCGATGCCTCTGTGCAGCAGGTGCACCAGATTGTCCAGATGCACCTCGCGCCCCTCCATCTGAGCCATCATCTCGGCGGTCAGCACATTGCTGATGAAATGGGGTGTAATGCGGTTGCGTACCGCTTCCATGTGCAGTTGGGCCATACTGCCTCGGATGTTGGCTTCGCGTAGTTTCTGTTCGCGCTGTTTCTGAATGATGAACCTCACCAGCATGAAGATGAAGGCAATGGCTACCACCAGCAGGGCCAAGGCCCATCGGTACGACAAGTCTTTGGCTTCCAGTTGTTTCTGTTTGGCCAGTAGTTGATGCTCGTGTTGGTAGTGGGTGAGCACTTCGGCAAAGCGCATCTTGATGTTGTTGCTGGCCAGACTGTCTTTCATCTGGGTATATTCGCGCAGTGTCTCGCCGTAGTGTTGCCATTGGGCGGTTTGTTCATACAGGTTGAGGAGTTGCTTGCGGCGCAGTTGTTTCTGTTCCGGAATCATCCATTCTGGAATAGGATTCTCGCCTACCAGTCGCCTTGCTTCGGTCAGGTTGTGGTTGAGGATGGCCAGTTCGATGCGCTGTGTGGTGAGGTAGAACAGGGGGATGAGTTGTTTCTGTTGGGTGAAGAAAGGTTCTGTCTGTGCCAGCAGTTCCCGGGCACGCTCTTCCTGTCTCAGTTTGATGTAGAGGTCGCTCATGTTGGCCCATCCGTACATGCGTTCCCACTGCAGGTTGGGATCGCCGGCCATGAGTGAGTCGAGTTCTAGGAAGCACTGCAGACTCTCTTTGTAGCGTTCCTGCAGATAGTAGTCGTTGCCTCGGTTGTTCAGGTAGTGGAACAGTTCGGTGCGTTCCATCAATGGTTTCAGTGGTTCGGCCTGTTTCCACCAGGTTTCGCTCTGGTCGAAACTGCCCATGGCGGCATAGGCCGATGCGATGGCGGTATAGAGGGAGAAACGGGTAGCGTCGTCCATATTGGTCGAATCACCCAGTTCCATGGCCTGTCGGTAGTAACTGACGCTCTTGTCGTACTGGCCCATCTGCTTGTACACATCGGCGATGTTCGAGAGCACCATCAGTCGGTAATGGGGCTGGTGCGGAGTGATTTGCAGCAGTTCGAGGGCATGCAGGTTGTGAGTCAGTGCCGAGTCCATCCTGCCGGTCATCTTGGCCTCGTAAACGCCTTGCTGCACCTCGCATTCCACCTGTAGCATCTTCAGTTTCGGTCTGTGATGAGCGGAATGGCGGTCCACATACTGTTGGATTTTCTGATGGGTGAGCAGAAACGAGTCGGCCTGCATGGTGTAGAAATAATACTTTGCGTCGAGCACCACATAGTCGTAGTAGTTGTCGCTGTCCTTGGCATGGGCCTTTCCGTTCTCGATGATTTCGCGTGCTATGCGGGTATCGCCTTTGTGCAGGGCTTCCTCACATTCATAGAAGTCCTTCGGCAGTACTGGGTCTGTGCTGGGGTTTGAACAGGCCATAACTGCAAGTAAAGATAGGGTCAGTACTCGTTTCATGGTTTTTATATTGCCATTTTGCCGGATAATGCAATCGGCGTCTATTTCTTTCTGATAATGGTCAGTCCGTCGCGCAAGGGCAGTATCACATTCTCTACACGCGGGTCGTTGGCCACCATGTCGTTGAAGGCTCTGATGCCCACGGTCTGTTGGTCGTGATCGTAGGCTGGGTCGATGACGTGCCCGTCCCACAGGGTGTTATCGGCCAGGATGAATCCGCCGGGGCGCAGCACACTGAGTACCATCTCGTAGGTTTCTACATAGGTGCGCTTGTTGCCGTCAACGAAGGCCATGTCGAAGGTGATACCTAACCGTGGGGCCTCGGTGATGGCGTCGCCGATGATGAAGCGTATCTTGTCGGCCACGGCCGAGCCTTCTATCCACGGGCGGGTGAAATCCTCCTGTTCGTCGTTGATCTCGAAGGTATATACCATTCCGCCCTCTTCCAGTCCCTCTGCCATACTGATGGCCGAATAGCCACTGAAGGTGCCCACCTCAAGGATGTTCTTCGGGCGCACCATCTGAACCAGCATTTTCAGCAGTCGGCCTTGCAGATGTCCGCTGGCCATTCGCCCGTGCAGCAGGTGGATATTCGTGGCCCTCCACAGTCGGTAGAGATAGTCGGGCTCCGGGGAGATGTGGGAAGTTATGTAAGAGGACTCTCCCGTAGAAACGGACTCTCCCCCGACCCCTCCCTGTGAGGGAGGGGAGTATATAGTTTTATTTGCGGAACCCTTTTCTTCAAGAGTTTTTTTTATGCTATTATCAATCTTCGCCATGAAAATTTATAGTCAATCTCTTATTCGTGGAGTCTTTCTCTTATTCGTGGAGTCTTTTTCTTATTCGTGGAGTCTTTCTCTTCAAGAGTTTTTTAATCTTCGCCATGAATATTTATAGTCGGTCTATATACTCCCCTCCCTCACAGGGAGGGGTCGGGGGAGAGTCTTCTCTAGGAGGGGCCGGGGGAGAGTCTTTCTGGTCGGGGGAGAGTCCGTTACTTCAACGCTTCTATTGCCAACCTGTAACTGTCCAGTCCGAAACCGCAGATCACGCCCTTGCATACGGGTGAGAGGTAGCTGTGGTGGCGGAATTCCTCACGGGTGTGTACATTGGAAATGTGTACCTCGATGACGGGCGACTTCAGCGAGCGGATGCAGTCGTGCAGGGCAATGCTGGTATGGGTGTAGGCACCGGCATTCAGCACAATACCGTCATATACCGGAGCGGCCAGAAAACCGCCCTCCTGCAACTTGTTGATCAGTTCGCCCTCCACATTGCTCTGATAGTAGTCTATCGTTATTTCGGGATAACGCTTGCGCAACTGCTCAAGGTAGTTCTCGAACGACTCACTTCCATAAATGCCAGGTTCGCGCTGACCCAGCAGATTCAAGTTTGGACCGTTTACAATCAGAATTTTCATCGTTTTCTTCTCGTGGAAAAATTGGTTGATATTCTTGCCGACAAAAATACGAAAAAATATTGTAAGTGAAAGAGTTCGTTGTTGAAAATGTTTGGAATGCCGCCTGTTTTTGTGAAATTGACGCAAATATTTTTGGAGAATTGCAAATTATATTTTACTTTTGCCAACGAAAATTAAAATCACTACTCCAAAAATAATTTTAAATCTTTTCGATTATGAAGAAATTCTTTACTTATGCGCTGTCATTTTTTATGATGATGTCAATGTCGTTCTCAAGCACCAGTTGTGATTCAGACGATGTGGTTGATACGATAAACACAGGCTTGGCCCTCTATGAGGCTATCTGGGGCAATGGCGGTGTGAAGCAACTTGAAGGAACAGCATGGTACACTGGCGATTTGGAAAACGGCGGTTATACTCTCGTGCTGGCTTTCGACAGCGGCAATCAGGGACGCATGTATGAAGTTGAAAATAAACAATACACCAGTGCTCAGTATGTTCAGTGGTCGTATAATCAGGAACAGAATACGCTGACCATTGGCAGTCAGACCTACACCGTTTCAGCTTTTAAGGCAGGACAGTCGCTCACCATGAATATTAGTGGAACTGACTATGAGTTCTTAGCATTGGATCCAAGCTCACTCGCATCGGTTGAAGAGGTGAACGGACAAGGCCAAAAGGGTAGTGTTTCTCTTCAGGGCGAGATGTGGGGCGTTCAGATAAATGATGGTTTTGCCATTTATTCATTCGAAAAAGCAAATTCAGGTAACATCTATGTTCTGGATGCACAAGGTCAGGTACAGCAGACCGTACCTTTCACCTACAGTATTTCTGGTAATACCGTAAGTATTTCTTACCAGGGCGGTGGTGAAAGTTGGACTATCAAGAGCAAGAACGACAACCAGATGGTTGTTGAGGAAGGTGGCGATGAATATACCTATATCCGTTACACCAACGGAGCTCGTTCATTCGATTTGTTTTAATCACTATATAAGTTAAGTTTAAAAGTATGGGGCTCTCCACACCATTGTGGGGAGCTCTTTTTCAATTAAAAATGAAAGCTCTACTGCAACGCAACAGCCATTCTATTGCAGAACAATCACCGTTCAATTGAATAGTAACCACCGTTCAATTGCAGAATAACCACCATTCAATTGCAGAATAACTACCATTCAATTGCAAAATAATTACTATTCAATTGCAGTATAACTGAACGTCAATTGCCGACCAACAGAATGACAACTGAGAATCTGAAACTAAGAAGCGATTTCTTGCGATATTTGAAGCTGCAACGCGGCGCAAATGCGAACACCATCGATGCTTACGAGCACGATGTTGACAAACTATTGAACTTTCTGGAACAGGAAGGGCGCCCCGTCGTGGAAACGCAACTCGAAGATCTTCAGACATTTGCAGCACAGTTGCACGATATTGGCATCGGACCACGTTCGCAGTGTCGCATCCTGAGTGGGGTGCGAGCATTCTTCAAATTTATGGTAATTGACGGATATTTTGAACAAGATCCGTCGGAATTGTTGGAAAATCCGGTCATTGGACAGCATCTTCCGGAGTATCTCACACCCGAGGAAGTGGACCGTTTGAAGGACTCGATAGACTTGTCAAAACCTGAAGGTCACCGCAACCGAGCCATCATCGAAGTGCTTTTTTCTTGTGGACTGCGTGTGTCGGAACTGGTGAACCTGAAGTGGTCGCAACTCTTTCGCGAAGAGCGTTTTCTGCGTATCTTGGGAAAGGGTTCGAAGGAGCGACTGGTGCCTATTTCTGATTTGGCCCTGCACGAAATAGATAATTATCTGCCTTGGCGCAACAGCTTGAAAATCAAACCGGGAGAAGAGGACTATCTATTTCTGAACCGTCGGGGTAGTCACCTTACACGCACCATGGTATTGATAATGCTGAAGCAGCAGGCCGAAGAGGCAGGCATCCAGAAAACCATCTCGCCCCATACGCTGCGCCATTCCTTCGCTACGGCTTTGTTGGAGGGCGGTGCCGACCTGCGTGTTATTCAGGCCATGCTGGGGCATGAGTCGATAGGTACCACCGAAATCTATCTGCACCTGTCTAACCAGTCATTGCGCCAAGCCGTGCTGGAGCATCATCCAAGGAATATAAAGGATAGAGAGTCTTTATAGTGGCGATAGTGGTTATAGTTTCTATAGTACCTATAGTTCCTATAGTACCTATAGTATTTATAGTTCCTATAGGGCTAAAACTCTATATTGTTTATTCTTAATAGGGCTTTTAGGCGTTCTACTTCTTTTCGAAGCATTGGTACTTCCTGTCGGAGGGCGGCCAGTTCTTGGTCTTGGGCCTGGCGGTATCCGGTGCGGGCGGCATGCATTCGTTCTTTAATTCCACCCATCTCAACAAATTCCTTCTCTAACTTCTGTAACTGATGATTCAGCATCGTATCTGTCATGCAACAAAGGGTCAACGCAATATTTGCCATTTCCTCTTCATCCCATTTTGGGAGAAAGGGCTGATAATCCTCAAACTTGTTGTGCTGTCGGCAAAAGGTCTGCATCTTCTCATATCTCTCAAAACCGCTTGTCCAGATTGTCAGGTTGCGTGAAAGCAGATAGTCACGGTAGTCTTCACGAAGTTCTTGTAATGAGCTGCGCGCAACATTCAGCAGTTTGATATGCATCTCAGTAGAGGTCTCGCCATCTTCAATTCCTTCAATAATATTTTGTTTTCCCGAACGTGCGGCTTGTACCATCTGATCTACAGTTCGGTCGCCGTGAGGGGGTAGAAATCGCTGGCAAAACACGTATGTCATCTGGTATATCACTTCTGATTTCTGGTAGTAGTAAGCATCGCGCCAAGGTTTCTGTCGCTTGAGGACTTGATATGGTTTTTCGGGGTTAGGGTTTGGCATTGTTGTTGTTTTTTTTTGTTTTATTTTTTGTTTTTTATAGTGCCTATAGTGCCTATAGTTCCTATAGTATCTATAGTTTCTATAGTTCCTATAGTATCTATAGTACCTATAGTTCCTATAGTTTTATTCTATTAATCTTTTTGAAAAATACCTTACTGGGTACCATACCGAGAGGAAGCCTACCACCAGCACGGTGACGAACACCAGAAGGACATCCGTGAAATGTACACTCACGGGATAGGCATCTACAATAAACGAACCGGCACTCGAACCCAAGGCAATCACCCCGAATGTTTGCTGAATCCAGCAAAGCAACAGGCCGATGAGGATGCCAATAACGGCACCCATGGCCGAAATCATACGGCCTTCAAAAAGGAAAATCTGAGTAATCTGATGGTCGGAAGCACCCAGATTGCGAAGGGTCACTACATCATCGCGCTTGTCGATGATAAGCATAGACAGGGATCCGATAATGTTGAAACAGGCCACCACCAGAATAAAGGTCAGGAATATGTATGCAATGAATTTCTCGATTTTCATGATGCGGAACGTGTCGTCCTGCTGTTCATAGCGGTCGCGCACCTGATAGCGGTCGCCGGCAATACGCTTTATCTCGCTCTTCACCCCTTCAAAATCGCTGCCGGGCTTCAGTCGCAAAGCTAATGACGAGATCATGCCCTGCTGGTCGAAGATGCGGCGGGCAAAGCCTACCGAGGTGAGGATATAGTTCTTGTCGTATTTGGCTTGCATCACCGAGAACAGTACGCCGGGCGAGAAGAGCTCGTCGTGTTCGAAACCATCCTCCGGGTCGGTGATATCCACTTGTCCTTCACGGCGGGGCACATACACCTGAAGTGGGTCTTCAAAGCGGTAGCCCATGCCCAGCTGTTCGGCCAGACGGATGCCTACTATACCGTATTGGAGGTCGGCGGCATGCAGTTCAAACGTACCGTCGCCATAAAGAATTTCCCGGATATGCGTGAGTTGGTCGAAATTGTCCTCTACGCCTTTGATGGTCACCATGGCCTGACGGTCGTGATAGGTGACCAGTGCCAAATCCTCTACACACTCTGTGGCCACGGCAATCTGTGGCAACTGGCGTATCTCGGTGAGTATAGGATCATCGGCTGGTGCTGTCTTGCCTTCAGTGGGCGTTATCTCCAACTGAGGGTCGAAAGCGGTGAAGAGGGTTGCTACCAGATCGCTGAAACCGTTGAACACGCTGAGTGTCACCACCAAGGCCATGGTGGCCACGGCAACACCAACCACCGAGATGCCACTAATCACATTAATAGCATTCGTTGACTTCTTTGAAAACAGGTATCTGCGGGCGATGAAGAAAGGGAAACGCATAGCTTTTTGAAATTCATAATGCATTATGAATTATGCATTATTTTTTCAGCAGTTCGTCAATACGTTCGATATAATCGAGTGAATCGTCGATGAAGAAGCGCAGCTCGGGGATGATGCGCAACTGGTGGCGTACACGCTGGCCCAAAGCGAAGCGAATCTGCTGGTTGCTCTTCTCAATGTTTTTCAGCAGTTCCTCACCACGTTCTGAGGGAAAAATGCTCAGGTAGGCAGTGCAGATGCCCAAATCGGGCGACACCTTGGTGCGGGTCACTGATACCATCACTCCGTGCATGGAGCGGGTTTGTTCCTGGAAAATAACGCTCAGCTCTTTCTGTAGCAGGCGAGCAATTTTATTTTGGCGGGTTTCTTGCATAGTTTTTTTTGTTTTATAGTGGGTATAGTGCCTATAGTTCCTATAGTGGCTATAGTTCCTATAGTATTTATAGTTCCTATAGTTTTATCCTAATATTATTTTCTCGGCCTCTACCGGTTCGTGAAGGAACAGCTGGGCTTGCTGACGGAAGGTGTCGGCATTCTCGGTGGTCAGATAATGGGCGGTGCCTCCCTTTGAACAGCGTGCCTCAAGATCCGTGTGACGGTGCAGGTAGTCGGTCAAGGCGCTGGCCACATACTCTCCCTGCGGGATGACACGTATGCCCGGATGGATATACTTCAGAATCTTCGGCATGAGTAGGGGATAATGGGTACACCCAAGAATGATGGCATCGATTTGCGGGTCGATACGCATCAGTTGGTCGAGGTTCTTCTTCACAAAATAGTCGGCTCCGGGCGAGTCGGCCTCATTGTATTCTACCAGTGGCACCCAGAACGGGCAGGCCACACCAGTCACCTCAATGTCTGGATGCAACTTCTTTATCTCCAGGTTGTAACTCTCACTCTTGATAGTACCCTCAGTGGCCAGTATTCCCACATGACGGCTCTTGGTCAGTGAACCGATGATTTCGGCAGTAGGACGGATGATGCCTAGCACACGGCGGTCGGCATCCCACTGGGGCAGATCCTTCTGCTGTATGCTGCGCAAGGCTTTTGCCGAGGCAGTATTACACCCCAGGATGACCAGCTGACAGCCTCGCTCGAAAAGGAATCGTACTGCCTGACGGGTGAACTCATAGACCACATCGAACGACCGTGGACCGTAAGGTGCACGTGCATTATCGCCCAGATACAGATAGTCGTACTCGGGTAGTTGCTGGCGAATACCATGAAGGATGGTCAGTCCGCCGTAACCGCTGTCGAAGATGCCGATGGGGCCGGGAGATTTGGAGAACATGGGTTGTTTTTTTTAGAGAGGGGGAGTGGGATAGTGGGGATAGTTTCTATAGTGGCTATAGTATCTATAGTACCTATAGTGCCTATAGTACCTATAGTGCCTATAGTATTTATAGTTCCTATTTCAAAAATTCTATGGTCTCGTTCTGGATAGAGAGGCCCATGGAAGGTTCGATAAAGGGACAGGCATTGGTATCGGTGTTCACCACCAGGGCCAGACCGTTTTTGCGGGCAATGGCGGCAATGCCTTCGTTCAGGCGGATACGTACAGGCATCATGAGCTGTTCCTCGCGCTGACGCAGTTCCTCACGAGCCTGAGCCTTGAATTCTACATTGCGCTGCATCAGTTCCTGCAACTCATTCTGGCGTTTGAGAAGAATGGTGCGGGGAAATTCACGTTGTCCTTCCAGAAACGATTCATATTTCTGGTTGAACTCGTCCTCAATGCGCTTCATCTCCTTTTCAAAGGCTTCACGCTCCACTCTGAGCGTATCTTGAGCAGCTGCATATTCCGGCATGGTCTTCATCACGGCATCATAGCTGAGATAGCCAAAAAGGAGGGTCTGCTGAGGGGCTGTTTCGGTTGTTTCTTCTGAAACCTCACCTGCCATTGGCTGTTCTGACTGAGCCAGAAGAGCCAATGGCAGGAAAGCGAAGAATGTAAGAATAATTCGCTTCATATACGATATTTTAATTGATTACTTCAGTCCAAGCTTGGTTTTCACTTGAGCAGTAACATCTTCAGAAAGGGTAGTGCTGATGTAGGGGATACCGGCACCCATCTCCATAATGTAAACATAGTTGCCAGCCTGGCCTACTGCCTTGATAGCATCGATCACCTTGGTCTGGATGGCAGCCATCTTCTCCTGCTGAGCACGCTGAAGAGCCTGCTGGTTGTCCTGGAAGCTCTGCTGGATTTTCTGGTACATATCCTGCAGTTCCTGCTGACGGCGCTGTTTGATATTATCGGGAAGAGTGGCCTGCTCCTTGTCGAAAGCCTCGCCCTTCTTCTGCAGTTCGTCCTGCATAGACTTCAAGTCAGCTTCATACTGCTTGGTGAGGTTTTCAATCTCAGTGCGGGCAGTGGTGAATTCGGGCATAGCCTGAATGATCTCCTGAGTGTTCACGTGGCCGAACTTGGCCTGAGCCTGAGCGGTGAGACCGCAGATAGCGCAGATAGCGCAAAGAATAAGTTTTTTCATTGTTGTGTTATTGATTTTTGTTATTTCCTTAATAATAAAAACTGTTTATTGATTCATTTTATTGTAAAGATTGTTTATCGATATGACGAGCTACTGCCAGTTTCGTTTAATTGGCATAGCCCAGTTTCTGGAGCACCTCATTGGATATGTCTATCTTTGGCGAACCGAAGATGATGCCGGTATCACTGGCACGGTCGAGCACCAGCTGATAGCCGCGCAGGTCGGCGATATCCTTAACGGCATTATATACCTCTTCCTGAATGGGCGACATCAGCGACGAGCGTTTCTTGAACAGTTCGCCCTCTGGTCCGAAGTACTTACGTTTCAGTTCGGCTGCCTCCTTCTCTTTCTCCATGATAGCATCCTGACGGCTCTTCTTCTGCTCAGCAGAAAGGAATACCACTTCGTTCTGATAGTTCTTGTACATGGTCTGGGCCTCTGTGTTCAGGGCATCGACCTCAGCCTGCCACTTGCGTGACACCTGGGCCAACTGCTCGTTGGCACGTTCATAGGCGGGTATATTCTTGAATATATAGTCCATGTCGATCAAGGCGAACTTCTGGGCAGAAGCCGAGCTGAAACTGCAGATGATGCAGATAGCGCAAAGAATAATTTTTCTAATCATAACTGTAAACTTTTAACTATTAACTGTAAACTATGTTAGAATTCTTGTCCGAGTACGAAGTGGAAGTTGCTGCCACCACGGCTTTCCTGAGTTGTTCCCTGGTAAACCTTGTCGAAACCGTAGGCCCAGTCGATACCCATCAGACCCACCATAGGCAGATAGATACGCACGCCCAAACCGGCAGAACGCTTCATTGAGAAGGGGTTGAAGTCGCGTGTGCTGTGCCATGCATTACCTGCTTCGGCAAAGGTCAGACCATAGATGGTGGTGTTGCCCAGCATGAAGGGATAGCGCAGTTCGAGTGAGAAACGGTCGTAGGCATAGCCTTCCTGTCCGTAGGGCGTCAGCGAACCGTTCTCGTAACCACGCAGACCGATGGTCTCCTCAGCATAGCTGGTGCTATAGCCGCTCATGCCGTCGCCACCCATGTAGAAATACTCGAAGGGAGATTTCTTGTTGTGGTTGTAGGCACCGAGCAAGCCCATTTCTATACGTGTCATCAGCACGAAACATTTCTGTCCGCCGGTGAGTGCGGTATAGGTTCGGGTCTTGAACTTCCATTTATGATATTCAATCCAACGGTATTTATCCTGCTGTTCGGCGTCATAGCGCTCACGGTCGTTCTGATAGGTTTCGGCAGTAGCCAGGTTGGCATAGTCCTTACCGTCGAAGAGCGACCAGGGTGGAGTAAGGGTCAGTGAAATGGAGAACTCTGATCCGTGACGGGGGAAGAGAGGATTGTCGGTTGAGGTACGTGACAGTGCCAGACCGAAGTTCAGGTTGTTACAGTTACCATTGGAGATGAGGAAGTAGCGCCAGTCTTTCAGCATATAACGCTGGTAGGCCACTGTAGCCGACAACTGGAAGTAGTCATCGGGCCAGCGCAGACGCTTACCCCAACCAACGGAAACGCCAAAGAGTTTCACATACTTATCATCGTCAAGGAAACTTTCATAGTTGTTGTAATAACCAGTGTTATAAGAGCCGTAGCTATAGAGTGTGTTCATCCAGGAGTTGTTGTAGTAACTGCTTGACACGTCGCTCTGCTTAGAGTAGTACATTCCGACATTGAGCGCATTGGGGCGTTTGCCGCCAAACCATCCGGTAGAGTAGTTGGTAGATACCGAGCTATAGTAGCGTCCGTTGGTCTGGAAACTGAGGCCAATCTGTTCGCCATCGCCAGAGGGCAGGATGCCGCGATGCAGCTTGTTCTTGCCCAAGAGGTTGCGCATAGAGAAGTTGGTGAACTTCACACCCACACGACCGATGATACCTGTCTGTCCCCAACCTAATGAGAGTTCGAGCTGGTCGTTGGATTTCTGCTCAAGGTTCCAGTTGATATCTACGGTACCGTCTTCGTAGTTCGGTTTCACATCCGGGGATACTTTCTCAGCATCGAAATAGCCCATAGAGGCAATTTCACGAGCCGAACGCATCAGTGCCTCTTTCGAGAACAGGTCACCGGGCTTGGTGCGCAGTTCGCGGCGTACCACCTCTTCATACAAGCGGTCGTTACCGAAGATGCGTACATTGTTCAGATGGGCCTGAGGACCCTCAAAGATGCGCATCTCCAGATCGATGGAGTCGCCGACAATGTTGATTTCGGTGGGTTCGATGTTCGAGAACACGTAACCGTTGTTGTAATAGTAGTTGCCCACGGCGTCATCATCATCACGCAGACGCTTGTTCATCTGTTTCTGGTTGTACACATCGCCTTTCTTCATGCCCAGAACGGCATTCAGATAGTCGGTGGTCACCACCGTGTTGCCCACCCAGTTGATGTTGCGCAGATAGTATTTCTCGCCTTCGTCAATCTTAAGGTACACGTTCAGGTGCTTCTCATCGACCGTATAAACAGAGTCTTCGAGGATAGTAGCATCGCGGAAGCCCAGTTCGTTGTAACGCTCAATCAACTTCTGTTTGGCCTCGGTATAACGTTCGGGTGTGAATTTCTTTGATTTCAGGAAACTGTACAGTTTGCCCGCCTCATGGATTTTACCGAAATGGCCTTTGCTGAACAGGTGGCCCTTGATCTTTCTGTCGGAGAGCTTCTCGTTGCCGTCGAAGATAATCTTGCGCACCTTCATCTTGTCTTTCTTGTCGATGATGACATCGAGCACCACCTGGTTTTTGCCAGTGACATCGTCGCGCTGCTGAATGATGATATCGGCATTCTTGTAGCCCTTATCATCGAAATATTTCTTAGCCAGGATTTTGGCACGGTCAATGAGGTTCTTGGTCAGACTCATTCCCTTAGCCATACCCAGTTTGGCTTCCAGGTCTTCACGCTCGCTCTTCTTCACACCGGTATAGGTGATATCGGTAATCTTTGGACGAAGAGCCAGATGGATGGTGAGGAACACCTTCGAATTGACGATACTGTCGGCAGTGATGCGCACTTTCGAGAACAGTCCGTGCTTCCAGTAACGCTTTACAGCTTCGGTAATCTCAGTACCCGGCACACTGATAGACTGTCCGACAGACAATCCTGAAAGTCCGGTGATGACATAGTCTTCATAGCCCTCAACGCCTTCAACGGCCAGTCCGCCAATCTCACACTGGCGTGGTGTTCCGGCATAGTTGATGTCGGGGTTCAGTACGAAATCCTGAGCATGAGCAGTGAATAGTGAGCAGTGAATAGTAAACAGTGTGAACAGCACTTTTACTATCCATGCACTTCTTATCTCATTAATTTGTTTATTATAGAACATCTTCTTATATTATTCACTAATATCGAATCATTTCTCATCCTTCACTTCTTCTTCCACCTGTGCCTCGGTCTTGCCGAAACGACGCTGACGGCTCTGGAAACTGCGGATTGCCTTGTGCAGTTCCTGCTCGTTGAAGTCGGGCCAGTAGGTGTCACAGAAATAGAGTTCGGAATAGGCTATCTGCCACAGCAGGTAGTTGGATATACGTAATTCTCCACCAGTGCGGATGAGTAAGTCGGGATCGGGCATGAACGAGGTGGTGAGATGCTTGGTGATGGTCTCCTCAGTGATTTCCTGAGGATTCTCACTGATAATCTCACGAACGGCATTGGTAATCTCCCAACGGCTTGAATAGCTTAGGGCTACCACCATGGTCATGGCATCGTTCTTGGCTGTATGCTCTTCCGTTTCATGCAGTTTCTGCTGAACCTCGGCAGGCAGTCGCTTTATATCGCCAATCACGCGGAAACGCACGTTGTTCTTCATGAAGATTTCATCTTCGAGCGAAGTGAGCACCAGTCCCATCAGGGCTGAAATCTCATCGGCAGGACGGTTCCAGTTCTCGGTAGAGAAGGTATAGAGCGTCAGGTATTTTACGCCCAGTCTTGTACATTCCGATGTGATGCGGCGTACTGCCTCTACACCAGCCTGATGACCATAACTGCGTTCCTTTCCGCGTTCGGTAGCCCATCGGCCGTTACCATCCATGATGATGGCAACATGCTGGGGTATGCGGTTCATGTCAAGTTCGTTATTCATATTCTCTAATTAGGTCATTCTCTGTCGTTATGACAGGTTTTACATTTGGCCCACAAGTCGTAGGTAAGTGTGGCGCCTAATATGCTGTAGCAGTCGGTGTTCTTGAACAGTCCGCTGCTCTTGATGCCGTAGGGGTCGGCCTTTCCGTCGAGTTTGTCGGTGCCGGTGAAATGCATGGTCCACTCCACGGCCAGGTTCCAGCGGTCGGCCAGTTTGTATTTCATGCCCAGTCCGATAGGAAACTGGAATCCTGCTGACGACACTTTCTCGGTGTTACCGTCCTTAGTAGCTTCGGCACTGCCGAAAGACATGCCCACACCCAGGGTGATGAACGGTGTGATGCGGGTGGCACCATAATATTCGCGCCCTGTGCCGAACGGCCAGAAGTTATACTCATAGCGCAAGGTGACATCGACCACCGAGGTGTTGAAACCGACAGGATGCTTGTTCAGTTCGGGAAGCCAGGTGTCGGCGTTGGTCGAAGAACCTTTCAGTTTGCCGTAGCCTATCAGTGCTGCCCAGGCCATGCGGGGGTTCATCTTGTATTTTGCCACCGCTGTACCCATGGGCTTCATCCCTTTGAGAATGTTTCCGTTGAAATCGCCCTCATAGGCTGCAAGACCAGCTCCGGCTCCAAGTTCGAGCCGATATTCGGGCTCATCCTGTGCTGAAACGGCTATTGCCATCAAAAAAGCGACGGTGGATACGATGAACTTTCTGACCATTCTCAACCTTATTTATATGCGTGCACGCGAGGCAACAGCTTTTTAGTATTTGATGCCTCTATAAACTTTTCCACCTTGGCTGATAGCCATCAGACGACCGTCGCCATCGACAGCCACACAGCGAATAGGCTCGCCAAGAGGCAGGGCATAAGTGCTGTTGTCTTTCCAGGTAATACCCTGATCGGTAGTCTGGAATGCACTTGTGCCATCGGCAAAAGCTAAAACTGTATCATCGAAGTGTACCAGTGAGAGGTGATGACGAACTGGCAAGCGGAACTTATTGATTTCCTCTTGTGGAATGTTCGACCATGTGTCAGTGGCTTTAATGGGATCGTAGTGGGCTATCTTGCGCCATACCACAGTGTTGTTGCCATTGTTGCCCACCATCAGCACGTAGTCGGCATGATAGCTGGCCGGGTAGTTGAAGGTGGTGCTGGCAATATCTTTTATGTTGAGCAGTGTCTTCGCCGAGTCGGCAGAAAGCCCCTCTTCAAAAATCTGTGGGGTCCAGCTCAATCCATTGTCGGCCGAGGCCTGAAGGGTGTTGTCCTTGCACAGGGCAAACAGTTCGCCCGTGCTCATGGCCACCAGTTGTTTCAGTTCTGGGGCTGCAGTGATGCTGTTCCATTCCTCACCGTTCTTGGTAGAATAAATCAGGCCGTTGCTCAGCAAATACAGGGTGCTGTCCTTTACGACAGCGCTGGCCCAGGCACTGTCGGCAAGGGCGGGAGCAGTGGAAGGATCGTTCCAAGTAGTGCCATTGTCGGCAGAGGTGCGTACTACCGTCTGACTGCCATCGCCACAAAGTGCCAGCATACGTTTTCCGCTGATAGCCACAAGGCGCATGTCGCTGAATCCTTTCAAAAGGGTGGTGTCGGCAACGGGATCCCCCCAGCTGAAATTAGTGCCTTCGCTGCTGGAAACGGTAATCTTTACTTTATAGTCGCGGTAGCATGAAGCATCGGAGGCAAAAATTCTGAAGGTGCGTGTAGAATCTTTTGAGAAATCTACGCCCACTGAAGAATTGTGCCAGTTGAAATATTCATCGGTAAGATTCTGAAGAGCCACGGCGCCATTGTTCAAAGTGCCAATAGTGCAGAGCACATCGTTGATACGAGTGCCCACAGGCAGGGGAGTGCGGTTGAAAATACGACCATTGAGCTGGTCAATAGACATGGGGTATGTTGAACCGGAAAAGGTAGTAACAACCTCATCTGTACCGGGTTTGTATTGGGTTAGTGTGCCAAGTGTAAAACTGGTGATGACGGCATCGTCGTAGAGAGAGACCTCAGAACTACCTTCGCCCAGGCAAGAAGAGAGGGTGATAGACATCGACAACAGCATGCCGAACACATAGTGATATTTTTTCATCTGATCAGTTGAATTATAATTCGGCTGCAAATTTACGCACAAATCTGCAAAAAGTGGCCTTTTTCACCATTTTATTAAATAAAAAATATCATAATGGCTTCTATTTTAAGTTGTTTTTACTTAAAAGTCCGTCTGTTTGAGGCTTGCGATTTAGTAAATTATGGATGCAGGCCTCTAAATATTTGACGGCGAAAGGTTTCTCAATATAGGCATCGACACCGGCCTCCATGGCACGAACTTTCGAATCACTATCTGTCTTGGCGGTGAGCAGGATGAAAGGAATGTGCTTGGTGGCAGTGTTCTGACGTATGCTACTGCACAGTTCGATGCCGTCGGTATCAGGCATCATCCAGTCGCTGATAATGATGTCAACGGTCGAAGTGGGGGTCTGACCGTCTTTTACCACCAGACTCTCTTTCAGAATCTGTAGTGCCTCATTGCCGTCGTGGGCAGCGATGGTCTCGAAATTGTCCATGAAAGTTGTAACGAGGAAGGTAAGCATATCTTCGTTGTCATCAACAATAAGCATGGTGGGTTTCTCGTCTTTTTTCTGTTCGACTATAGCAGGAGAAACATCGTTTTTCTCTGATGGAGAATCTACTGCCTTGCTGTCGCTGTTGAAGTCTTGGGCGATGGGTAGGATAATCGTGAAACGGGTACCTTTGCCAGGTTCGGATTGGATGTCGATTGTTCCGTGATGTTGTTCCACGACATGCTTGACGATGTTCAGACCAATACCTGTTCCCGGCTTGTTGTTCCGGCCTTGGAAGAAAGGATCGAAAATATTCTTCAGGTCTTCCTTGGCAATGCCTTCACCATCGTCGTAAACGGCGATACTGAAATGTTTGCCGTCGGGGAGTGGTTTACTGCACAACTCAATAGAGCTATGTGTGTATTTCTGGGCATTCGACAGCAGGTTGGTGACCACCTTGACAATGGCTTCGCGGTCCACCGAGGCTGTAAACTGACTGTCGGGCAGACTAACGCTGAACTTCAGACCTTGTGTTTTGAGGGCCGTGCTGAAGTTGTCGGCTACCGACTGTAGGAGTTGTCGGATATTCTGTGGGCTGAAATTCATCTCCATACGGTGCTGTTCTACCTTACGGAAATCCAAGAGCTGGTTGATCAGCTCCAACAGTCGGTTGGCGTTGCGGTCGATAACCTGTAGGGTACCTTTCAGTTCCTGGAAGTCCAGTTCCTCAGTGTTCACAGAATGATTGTAGAGATAGGTTTTCAGTTTCTCTTTCAGCGTTTCCAACGGACCGATGATGAGTGAAACAGGTGTCCGGATCTCATGGGCTATCATGGTGAAGAACTCTATGCGTGCTACACGCATCTCTTCCTTCTTGGCTTCATTCAGCAGGGCAATCTCCTTACGGTGGCGGCGTTCAGTCAGGAACAGACGGAAACGGATGAAACCAGTGACGAGTACGATGAACAGGATGACATAGAATATCTTTGCATAAGTGGACAACCAGTAGGGCGGGTGCACTTCTATGGGTAAAGAAGTGATATTCTCCGACCAGATACCGTCATTGTTCGTACCACGGACTAAGAATGTGTATTTTCCGGCAGGAAGATTGGTGTAGGTGACTTTTTGAGTGTTGCCAACAAAGTTCCAGTCTTTGTCAAAGCCTTCCAGTTTGTAAGCATACATGTTTTTTTCAGGCGAGCAATAGCTCAGTGAGGCAAACGAAAGACTGAACATGCGGTCATTGTACCAAATATCAAGTTGTTTCAGCTTCTCAAAGACGATGGGTAGATGCCAGCCGCCGATATCGACACGCTGGTTGTTGATTTCAAGTCCGGTGATGAATACAGCTGGTGCATGCTGATTCACTTTGATTTGGTAGGGATAGAAAGAGTCAATGCCACTGATGTTGCCGAAATAGATGCATCCGTCGTTGGCTTTCCAGGCTGAGTTTGGCTGGAACTTTTCACTTCCGAGTCCGTCCTGTCGGGTGAAACGTTGTAAGTTCTTACCCTCTTGATAGCGCAGAATACCGAAATCACCTGAGAGCCACAACGCACCTTGATCTTCAATAATGGCCGACACCACTTGTCGTGGCACACCGAGCTTGACGCGTCTGAAACAGTCATTCTTTTCGTCGAAATGGCAAAGACCGTTCTGGGTGCCAGCCCAAAGAGTTCCATTGCTGTCGATAATGGTGCTGTTGACGATGTTGTCGCTGAGTGTAGCCTCATTTCTGCCATCACGACGGAAATGCTTGATACTGCCATTATTCTTATCGTAGCGCCAGATACCGTTGCCTTGTGTCGAGATCCAAAGGCGTCCCTTGCTGTCCTCGTCAATATCTATGGGCACTGATGCCACTGCGGCTTTACGCTCAAAACGGTCGGTGTTGGGGTTATAGACGCACAGTCCCTGCATGGTGGCCACCCAGATGCGGCCTTTCCTGTCGCGTAGTAGTGTGCAGGAGTTCGGATCGTAAAGACTCTGTTCGTCGTTGGTCGTCTCATAATGACGCAGTCTTCCCGTTGTGGGCGAGAACTGATAGACACCATCGCTATAAGTGCCAATCCAAAGGTTGCTGCCATCGGCACAGAGTGAGTGGATGCTAAGACCGTCGAGTCTGGATGTGTTGAATGTCTCTACGAGATGATGATTGCGATAACAGTCCAGTCCGCCGTGTTCGCGGGTCACCCATAGATTGCCATACCGGTCTTCACAGAAATGGGCAGTAAGGCCAACGGGCGAGTGACTGAAACGATGGGCAATGGGGGAGAGATAGGTTACGCCATTGTGCATTGTTCCTATCCACAAACCGCCTTCGTGGTCACGGGTGATAGCTTGTATAAAGCGCTGTGGAGTGTAGAGATTGTAGGTGTGCAGTTGGGTGTCGAAGACCCATAGTCCGTCGTCGCAGCCTAATAGCAGTTGGGTGGGCGATAGTTCAAATAAAGTGCGTATATGCTGACAATGACCGCCGGTAGGAATAGGCATGGGCTCCAACGAGCCATCGTCGTGAATGAGCATGATACCATGTTCCCAAGTACCCAGCCATAAACGCTTGTCACTGGTTTGCAGCATTGTGATGCTGTTGGGTGAGGCCGACAATAGGTTGGCAGGTGAGAAAGTGTCAGTCAACTTGTCGAGGCGCCATAGTGGAACCACACCATCCTTACTCAATGCCCAAATCTGATTGTCGTTGTCTGCATAGATCATATCGACATCATCGGAAACCTCATACAGATGATATTCCTGAACCAGTTCTTCCTTCTTGTTATATCGCACAACTCCTTGGTTGTGGGTGGCAATCCACAGGTTGCCGTCGAAATCAGTGGCCAGAGACGAAACGTTGAGCGTATCCTCAAAAGGAAGAGCAGTGAACTCCTCAGTGTCGAAACTGAATTGATAGACCGTCTGTCGGGTACCTATCAGCAGGTCACCGTCATTAAGCGCTAACAGTGCATTTACGCCGTGGGTGGCATCAAGTTCGGAGAGTCGGTAGTTCTCGATGCTCACGCCATCGTATCTCGACAGACCGTTGGCGGTGCCTATCCAGAGAAAACCGCGGTTGTCCTGAACTATCTGTGTGACGGAATTGGCCAACAGGCCATCATCCATTGTTAATTGACGTTGGTGAATATTTGTTTGTGCCTGAGCAAAAACAAAAAAGGTTAATAGTAGATAAGTAAAGATAAGTCGTTTCACGTTTGCAAAGATACAATGAAGCAATCAAAAAGCCATAAATTTTCAAAACAATTTAATGCTAAATTTGGATTTCTGCATAAATTGCAGTAATTTTGCACTTAATATATTATTAAAAGTTTCAATAATATGCAACAAATCAATTCGCACCTATCACGTCTCGTTCATGATGTAGCAGCTCAGTTAGGAGATCGTGAAGCCCTGATTTATAAAGAATTTGGCGGTACGCAATGGAAATCGTATTCTTGGAATGAGTTCTCGGCAATTGTCAAGAAGACCTCCAACGCCATGCTGAATCTGGGAATAAAGGTGCAGGAAAATGTAGGTGTGTTCTCGCAGAACACCGTCCAGTATCTGTTTACCGACTTTGGAGCTTGGGGCATCCGTGCTGTCACAATTCCTTTTTATGCCACCAGTTCCGAACAGCAAATACAGTTTATGATTAGTGATGCCAAGGTGCGTTTCCTCTTTGTTGGCGAACAGGAACAGTACGACAAGGCGCGCCGTGTGTTTGCTATGTGCAAGTCGTTGGAAAAAATTATAGTTTTCGATCCTGCCGTTCATATTGACGAAAACGACCAGACTGCCATGCATTTCGACGATTTCCTGAAGTTGGGCGAAGGTTTGCCCAGACAGACGGAAGTGGATGCACTTCAGCAAAAAGCATCATTCGACGAAATAGCAAATATCCTTTATACCAGTGGTACTACAGGCGATTCGAAAGGTGTGATTCTCAGTCACAGTCAGTATCATGCTGCTTTCGAGGCCAACCATAAGTGTGTACCTGTTACTGAAAATGATCGTGTGATGAACTTCCTGCCCTTCACTCATATTTTCGAGAAGGCCTGGAAGATTCTTTGTATCACAGTAGGTGCCCGACTGATTGTGAACACCCGTCCGATGGAGGTCCAGCAGTCAATGCGCGAAACTCATCCCACCTGTATGTCGTCAGTTCCCCGTTTTTGGGAGAAGGTATATCAGGGCGTACAAGAGAAAATTGAGACCAGCGGTGTGTTCCAGCGCAAACTGTTCAAGCATGCATTGAACGTAGGCCGTAAGCACAATATCGAATATCTGGCTTGTGGAAAACGCCCGCCAATGGCTTTGCATCTGGAATATGAGATGCTGAACAAGACTGTATTCTCGCTGGTTCGCAAGGAGTTGGGGCTTGAGAATGCTCATTTTTTTCCCACTGCTGGTGCTACTGTAAACCGTCATGTTGAGGAGTTTGTGCATTCTATTGGTATAACCATGGATGTAGGCTACGGACTTACCGAAAGTTTGGCCACCGTGAGCTGTAATCATATCGGAAAACCTTTCACAGTAGGCTCAGTGGGTTATCCTATTGATGGACTCGATGTGAAAATCAGTGAGGAAGGCGAGATATTGCTGAAAGGCCCTACCATCACCCGTGGCTATTATAATCGTGAAGAACTGACTCGTGAGGCCTTCACTGCCGATGGATATTTCAAGACAGGTGACTCTGGCTTTATCCAGAATGGTGAGTTGTTCCTCAAAGAGCGTATCAAGGACCTTTTCAAGACCTCTAACGGTAAATATATTGCTCCACAGATGATTGAGTCAAAGCTGCTGGTCGATAAGTATATTGACCAGATTGCTATCATTGCCGACCAGCGCAAGTTCGTTTCGGCACTCATCATCCCGGTCTATCCCCTTTTGGAGGAATATGCCCGTGAGCATGATATTCCTTTCAATAGCCGTGAAGACCTCTGTGAAAACGAAAAGATTCACCAGATGCTGATGGAACGTATCGACACCCTTCAGCAGCAACTGGCCCACTACGAGCAGGTGAAACGCTTTACACTCCTGCCTCATCCCTTCTCTCTGGAGCGCGGCGAACTTACAAACACGCTGAAAATCAAGCGCCGTGTGCTTAACGAGAACTATAAAAAGGAAATTGAGCGCATGTACGAATAAGATTCTATGATTACACAAGATCAACTGAAAGAAGTACTCGAAAGAGTAGATAAGCTGAACCACTATCTTCGTATCGACGAGAAGAAGATAGAGTTTGAGGAAGAAGACCTCCGTACGCAGGCTCCCGACTTTTGGGAGGATCCTAAGCGTGCCGAGGAACAAATGAAGAAAGTTAAGTCTATCAAGAAATGGATAGACGGCTATCACGACTGTCGCGCCAAGGCAGATGAGTTGCAACTGGCTTTTGATTTCTATAAAGAAGAGATGGTCACCGAAGAAGAGGTTGACCACGACTATGAACAGGCTATTGCTGCTATTGAGGAACTGGAGTTGATGAACATGTTGCGCCAGAAGGAAGACCCGATGGACTGTGTACTGAAAATCAATAGCGGTGCAGGTGGTACTGAGGCACAAGACTGGGCACAGATGCTGATGCGTATGTATATGCGCTGGGCTGAGGCTCATGGCTATAAGGTGACTATCAGTTCACTGCTTGATGGCGAAGATGCCGGAATCAAGAGTGTGACCATGCAGATAGAGGGTGGAGAGTATGCCTATGGTTTCCTGAAATCTGAGAATGGCGTGCATCGTTTGGTGCGTGTTTCTCCTTACAACGCACAGGGTAAGCGTATGACCTCTTTCGCCTCAGTATTCGTTTCTCCACTGGTAGATGATACTATCGAAGTATATGTTGATCCTGCCAAACTTTCATGGGATACTTTCCGTTCAAGCGGTGCCGGTGGTCAGAACGTGAACAAGGTGGAGTCGGGTGTCCGCTTGCGCTATTGGTACACCGATCCCGATACAGGCGAATCGGAAGAAATCCTTATTGAGAATACCGAGACTCGCGACCAGCCGAAGAACAAGGAGCGTGCAATGGCTTTGCTGCGTTCACAACTCTACGACCGTGCCATGAAGAAACGTCTGGAGGCACAGGCCAAAATTGAAGCCGGCAAGAAGAAAATTGAGTGGGGCTCACAGATTCGTTCCTATGTGTTCGATGATAAACGAGTGAAAGACCATCGTACCAACTATCAGACTTCGGATGTAGATGGTGTGATGAACGGCAAACTCGATGGCTTTATCAAGGCCTACTTGATGGAGTTCCCGGTAAATGACGAAGCATAAAACCTCTGAATAGGAGGCGGGAGCCTGAACAAGCGCAGACTCCCAATAAAATTATATTAACCTTTAATAAGTCTGAGTTACGCTTGTTCAGACCCCCACCCCCTAATTTAGGGGACTAATATTATGTCTAAGAAGAATCAAGAAGAAAAGCATCTGAATGCTAAGCAGAGAGCCTACGAGGAAAAGCAGGCTAAACAAGGTGACAGAATCGTGAAGTGGATTATCGGCGTGCTGATACTGCTGGCCTTTTTCTATATTATTTGGGCGTTTTTTATGATGGGAATCTAAGCCAATGAGCGGACTTGAGATAGAACGCAAGTTTCTCGTAAAAGGCGACGATTACAAACGTCAGGCTACCAGTAAGAGCCGAATCCAACAAGGTTATATCTGCAGTGGTCACGGCTGCACCGTAAGGGTGCGCCGCCGCGATCAGCAGGCTTTTCTCACCATCAAAGGACCTTCTCTTGATAATGGTCTCTCACGCTATGAGTTTGAGAAAGAGATAACCCTCGATGAGGCCGAACACCTGTTCCAATTATGCGAACCCGGTATTATTGATAAAACACGCTTTTTGGTACCTTCCGGAAAACATGTGTTTGAAGTTGACGAGTTCTATGGCGAGAACGAAGGACTGGTGATGGCTGAAGTAGAACTCTCCAACCCCGACGAAACTTTTATTAAACCCGACTTTATTGGTTGTGAGGTAACTGGCGACCGCCGTTTCTATAATTCACACATGCGCCAGAATCCCTATAAACTCTGGAAAGACGATATTGCCCATTTATTAAAATAGGTATAGCCAATGCGTCTTTCTTAAGAATGGCCAACACACTTTTCTTAGTGAAGTGTCAACACACTTTTCTTAGAAAAGGTCAACGCACCTTTCCTCTATGAAAGGTCATGATAAGACCGATGATGGCTCCCAATGTACATCCTGTGGCATTTGCTGCAAGATCGAGCCATTCGCCGGCACGATTCTCCGTGCAGTATTCCTGAACAATTTCTATGCATCCACTCATAAGGATGGGAGCCAGCCAAGCAAACAAAAGCAGGCGCTTCCATCCTTGTTGTAGTATGTTGAACCATGACATGCGCTCATGATTGTACAGATATTCCCACCAGATAATGGTACAGGTACCACCGTACATCACAAAGTGAGTCCATTTGTCCAGAAAGGCTACATTATCCAATTCTGGCAATTCAGGAGGAAGGAACCAGATGCAGAGATACCAGATACTTGCAATACAGAGCAATGACAGAGGATAGCGTCGTATGAAGTGGATTATATTATTCATTTTGTTTTTTTGTGTTCTTTTCTTCCACATTATTCATTTTTCTTGCAAAATTACCACTTTTTTCTGCTTTTACTTATAAATTTACAAGAAAAGTGAGATTCTTTTTATAATTTTGCAGCGTTTTTTCAAAAAGTGTATATAAATGTCACAATCGGAAAGAGGAAATTTTGCGTCTAAGTTAGGCATTATCCTGGCTACGGCAGGTTCGGCTGTGGGACTGGGTAATGTTTGGCGTTTCCCTTATATGGCAGGCGAGAATGGTGGAGCAGTATTCATTCTCATCTATTTTCTTTGTGTGTTATTACTGGGTATTCCCTGCATGATCAGTGAGTTCATTATTGGTCGTCATGCTCAATCGAATACGGCACGTGCCTTTTGTAAGATGTCGAATGGCACGGCATGGTCGCTGATAGGCTATATGGGCGTGCTTACCGGTTTTCTTATTACAGGCTATTATGCTGTGGTGTCGGGCTGGTGCCTTCACTATATCTGGTCGGCAGGAATAGGTCATCTCAATGGAGAGCCCAGCTATTTCCAGCAGTTCTTTTCCGACTTTTCTACCCATCCCGGCAAACCGGTGTTCTGGTTGGTTGTCATTATGCTGCTGACCTATCTGATTGTTGAGCACGGTATTCAGAAAGGTATAGAGCGAGCATCCAAGATTCTGATGCCTACCTTGTTTGTGCTGTTGCTGATTATTGTTATAGCATCCTGTCTGTTGCCCGGTGCTGACAAAGGTATTGCTTTCCTGTTAAAGCCCGATTGGACGGCGCTGAACAGTAGTGTGTTCCTTTCAGCACTCGGACAGTCGTTCTATTCCCTGTCTATTGCCATGGGCTGTATCTGTACTTATGCCAGCTATTTCTCCCGTCAGACCAATTTGGCCAATTCAGCCATCCAAATAGGCGTCATCGATTCTATCGTGGCTATCCTTGCCGGACTGATGATTTTCCCAGCAGCCTTTTCTGTGGGAGTGAGTCCTGACAGTGGTCCTTCGTTGATTTTTATTACCCTTCCGAATGTGTTTCAACAGGCTTTCAGCAGTATGCCCATCGTGGGTTATGTAGTATCACTGATGTTCTATAGCCTGCTGTCACTGGCAGCCCTTACCTCGCTGATGTCGTTGGTTGAGGTGAGCACAGCTTTCTGTCAGGAGGAGATGCATATTTCGCGCAAGTCAGCCACTTTCCTTGTGGTAGTGCTTGCTTCTATTATAGGAGTGTTCTGCTCGTTGTCGTTGGGCGGATACGACGGACTTCAGTTGTTGGGTATGTCGCTATTCGATATTTTCGACTTTGTGACCGGTCAGATATTCCTTCCAGTGGTAGGCTTCCTCACCTGTGTGTTTATCGGATGGTTTGTTCCTCATAGAATTGTTCGTGACGAGTTCACCAACTGGGGAACCCTGCGTGGACGTTTCTTCCACCTGTATCTTTTCCTGGTGAAATATGTGTGTCCATTAGGTATTCTGTTTATCTTCCTCCACCAGTTTGGATGGGTGTGAGAGTATTTAATTGATAATTGACAATTGACAATTGACAATTGAGAATTGACAATTGAGAATTGATAATTGACAATTGTATGAAGGCGAGAGGTAATTTTGCATCTAAATTGGGTATAATCCTGGCTACGGCAGGTTCGGCTGTAGGGTTAGGAAATGTGTGGCGTTTCCCCTTTATGGCGGGACATAATGGTGGAGCAGCTTTTATCGTACTCTATTTCGGGTGTATTCTTCTCTTAGGAATTCCCGGAATGGTCAGCGAGTTTATCATTGGCCGTCATTCACAGTCTAATGCTGCACGCGCCTATTACGAGATTTCTGGCGGTCAACGTCGTTGGCGGCTGGTGGGCTATCTTGGTATTCTCACTTCTACTATCATTTTAGGTTTTTATGCAGTAGTGGCAGGCTGGTGCCTTCAGTATCTCTTTGCCTCATTGATGGGACATCTAAGTGGCGATGCCGACTATGTGCTGCATTATTTCCAGTCTTTCTCTTCCCATCCCTGGAAACCAGTGTTATGGGCCGTTGCCTTTATTCTTATCACCCATTTGGTCATCGTGCGGGGCGTTCAGAACGGCATCGAGCGGGCCTCCAAACTGCTGATGCCCTTGCTGTTGGTACTTTTAGTGCTGATTGTCATAGCCTCTTGCTCACTGCCAGGAGCTATGGCGGGTGTGGAGTTCCTGTTGAAGCCCGATTTCTCAAAAGTCAGTGGCGGTGTGCTGCTCGAAGCGTTGGGCCAGGCCTTCTTCTCATTGTCGTTGGGCACCGCCTGCCTGTGCACCTATGCCAGTTATTTCAGTCGCGATACCAACCTGTTGAAGAGTGCCGGTCAGATAGCCTTTCTTGACACGTTCATTGCTATTCTTTCCGGACTCATGATATTCCCTGCCGCTTTCTCGGTAGGTGTTGAGCCCGATGCCGGTCCTTCGCTCATCTTCATCACCCTTCCCAACGTGTTCCAACAGGCCTTTGGCCATTTACCCCTCTTGGGCTATGTCATTGGCATTCTGTTTTATGCCCTGTTGGTGTTTGCTGCCCTTACGTCAACAATCTCCATGCATGAGATAAGTACTGCTTTTTTTGCTGAAGAGCTGAATCTCCAGCGCAAGAAGGCAGCGTGGATTGAGACCCTTGTGTGCATCCTGTTGGCGATAGGCTGTTCGCTCAGTGTGGGCGCTGTCGATAGTTTGACACTTTTCGGACAGTCACTTATGGATTTCTGTGACATGCTCACTGCTCAGATTATGTTGCCTTTAGGAGCCTTCCTCACCAGTCTGTTCATCGGTTGGGTGGTCGATCAGCGATTGGTACATGACGAACTGACCAATCAAGGCACTGTGGCCGAAGGACTTTTCCGGGCCTATCAGTTCTCGGTTCGCTATATCGTGCCATTGTGCATCCTGCTCATCTTCCTACATCAGTTTGGGGTGCTGTAAATACTTACCTTGTCAACCTAACCTGCTATTTGAAATCTTTATTGCATAAATGTTCTTGAAAGAATTCTTCTACCTGCCGAAATCCGATCGTAGAATACTGGTTTTTGTGGCTGTTCTTGTGGGGCTTGTCATAACGGGCAATGTCTTTTTTGCTACGGTGGAGATAGGCGGCATACAGTCCGACGAGCACCTTCTCCAACAGTCTGATTCCCTTTCCCGTCCTCTTCGTACCATGAATGGAACGAGAAATGGCACCTATGATAGTCCAAAATCCTCCTATAATGTTCCAAAGCGTCAAGTCGAACGTTTTGTTTTCGATCCCAATACGGCCGATTCTACAGCCCTGTTGCGTCTTGGTCTTCAACCATGGCAGGTGCGCAACATCTATAAGTTCCGTGTTGCAGGCGGTATCTATCGCACTAAAGAAGATTTTGCCCGTCTATATGGTCTTACTCAGAAAGAGTATCGCGAGCTGGAACCCTATATCAGTATATCGGCTGATTATCAACCTGCGGCACTATTGGTCAGGGAAAAGTCCGTTTCCAAAGACTCGCTCCTGTTTCCAAAGAAATTAAAAGAAGGTGAAACCATCGATCTGAACCTCACCGATACCGCTCAGTTGAAACGAGTGCCGGGCATCGGTTCCTATTATGCCCGTCGTATTGTGGATTATGGTCGTCGTCTGGGAGGGTTTGTCAATATTGACCAGTTGGACGAACTTGAGCATTTCCCTACCTCTGCCAAACAATATTTTGTGATTGTCGCAGCAGAGCCAAAGCGTATGAATCTTAACGAGCTCTCTGTCAATGCCCTTAAACAGCATCCCTACCTGAACTATTATCAGGCACGGGCCATCACCGACTACCGTCGTAAGCATGGGCCTATTAAGAGTCTTGACGATTTGCGCCTCTTGCCCGATTTCTCTCCTGAACAACTTCTCCGATTGAAACCCTACGTAGAGTTTTAGTCATCCTCTACCTTTATGCACTGTCGGATGATATCCATGGTAAAACCGCGGCCAAGAGCCCATTTCATGAGTTTCATGTTACGCTCGTAGTCGTTGCTGGCTTTGATGGAGCGGCTTTTTTGCTTAAGCATTGGCTTCAGCATGCTGATATATTCCTCGTCGTCAATGCTGTCGAGGGCCTCACGGGCAATGTCGCTGTCTATATGTTTCATCCATAGTGCCTGTTCCACCTTGCGGCGCCCCCATTGGTTGTAGCGCACCTTGTCGCGTACGAAAGCCTCGGCATAGCGGTTGTCATCGACATAGCGTTCGCCCACAAGGCGGGCCATGATACGTGCCTGCACCTCATCGTCAATGCCCCACTGCCGCATTTTTTCCAGCATTTCCCACTGGCAGTGCTCGGCACGCGCACAGAGCGTAGCCAGTTTCTGGAATACCTGCTGTTCGTTCATTTCCCTATTCATTTTTCCCTTTTTACTTTTTACTCTTCCTTCTTACATCTTACCTCTTCCATCTTCCCTCTTCCCTCTCAGTGCCATTGAGCCTTGACGAAACGGTTACGGCCGAACTGGTCTTGCCGAATGGTGATGTCATCGAATCCCAGTCCGAGCAGGATGTCTTCGATATGCTCATCGAAAAGAGGGTTGATTTCAAAAAGCAGCAGACCGCCCTCGGCCAGTGCCGACTGAGCGTAGTTGCTGATGTGGAGATAAAACAGCAGCGGGTCGTCATCGGGCACGAAGAGTGCTATCTCCGGTTCGTAATCAAGCACATGGTCGGCCATGTCGTCGGCTTCGCTGTCGAGGACATAGGGAGGATTGCTCACAATGACGTTCCATTTGCCGGCATCGCTGCCATAGCGCACCTTCAGTACGTCTCGCGCCTGAAAATCCACCTTCACACTATTGCGTTTGGCATTTTCGCGGGCTATACCGAGAGCGATGGGAGAGATGTCCCAAGCCGTAACATGGGCTTTAGGCAGTTCGGCCGCCAGTGTGCAGGCAATACATCCACTGCCTGTACCGATATCGAGGATGTTTACTCCTGTTTCTGATGGATAGTCTTTTTTTTTGACACACTCAACGGCCCATTGGCACAGTTCGTAAGTTTCGGGACGGGGAATGAGAACACCTGGACCTACACCAAACTGTCGGGGACCGAAGTCGGCCACGCCCAACACATACTGTACGGGTTCGCCTTTCAGCAGTCTGTCTATATATCCGTTCAGCCGCTCAGTATCCGCTGCCGATAACTTTTCTACGCCACCGCACACCACATCAGTCATCGTCAGTCCAAAAGCCACTTCCAGTACGTAACGGGCCACAGCCTTGGCCTCGCCTTCGTCATAGTATGATGTGAGCAAGCGGCAAAGTTCGTTATATGTCATGAAAAATACTACAAATAAGAATTACTATATTGCAAATATATTTCTTTTTCTAACTAAAAAAGGGAACGTAAACTGAATTTTAATTTTATTTGACAATTTTGACTGCCTATGGTTCTTTTTCTCATGATTTTTGTCTTATCTTTGCAGCCGACAATCACTTGATACCGTCTGCTATCACATAAGGATAATACATTATTTATTTAATCAATTATTTGATAGAAAGCACATTTATGAATAAGAGGATTATTGAAACAAACTTCTCTAAGGTTAAGCAATGGACTAACTGCTTAGCGATGGAAGATGATATCTTACTCATCGACCGCCTGACTGAAGCTCCTTTTCCCAAGTCAACACGCCGTCTGAACTTTATTCTCATCTGCCTGTGTACAAAAGGCGAGGTGACCTATACACTTGATACTGTTGAACAACGACTTACTCCTGGCGACTTGCTGGTGGTGTCGGAACGTCATGTGCTTGACAAATATAATGCATCCCCTGATTTTGACGGTCTGTGCATGATGATGAGCATGCCGATCTATAATGAGATTGTACGCAATGTGGGCGATGCATCGGCGCTGTTCCTGTTTTCACACAATCATCCTATTTTCCCGTTGACAGCGCAATCTCAGAAAACATTCAAGGATTATTTCTATATCATTCGCAAGAAGGTTGGCGATACGGGCAACCATTTCCGTCGCAATCTGGTGGCAGCACTGTTGCTTGCCATGCTCTACGACCTGAGCAATGTGGTGTATCAGTCTTCCAGCAAGCGCGACATTCATCAGACACGTGCCGATGTTATTTTCAACCAGTTTATTCGTATGGTAGAAGATAACTGTCGTCAGGAGCGCCGCGTCACCTGGTACGCCGAGCAGCTGAACATCACCCCGAAATACCTGGCCGAGATGGTGAAACAGGTGAGCATGCGCACCCCTAACGAATGGATAGACAGATATGTGACGATTGAAATACGCGTGATGTTGCGTAATTCTTCTATGTCGATCAAGGACATCACCAAAGCGCTGAACTTCCCCAATCAGTCGTTCCTGGGCAAGTATTTCAAGGAACATGTGGGCATGAGTCCCAGCCAGTATCGTCGTGGTTAGCCCTATCCTTAGGTTTCGGCAATGAATTTCTGGACATCACTGCTCGACCTGCTGTCGCCTCGCCGTTGTGTTGGCTGTGGACAGCGGCTCGTAGAGCATGAGCATGTTCTCTGCTCTTCGTGCATGATGCACTTGCCGTTGACCAACTATTCTCGTCATTCATTAGACAATCCATTGGCACGCCTGTTCTGGGGAATCTTTCCCATTGAACGGGCCAGTGCCTTTTTCTTTTATGAGCCTCAAACGTTGTCGGCCCAATTGGTTCATCATCTTAAATACTTTGGCCGCAGCGATATTGCCGAGCAGGTGGGGCAGTTGTTGGTGGAATATATGAAGAGTGATGGCTTCTTTGAACAGATCGATGCCATCATTCCTGTTCCGCTGACGGCTGAACGCCGGCGTGAGCGTGGCTACAACCAGGCCGAGATGATAGCCCGTGGCATCAGTATGGCAACAGATATTCCCGTCAGAACGGATGTGATGAAACGAGTGAACTATATCGGTAGTCAGACTCGTCTGAACGCCTTTGAACGCCGGAAGAATGTGGAGGGCGCTTTCCAACTGATGGATGACAGCTCGCTCAAAGGGGCCCATCTGCTGTTGGTCGATGATGTGATAACCACTGGCAGCACCATTATTAACTGCGCCAGCGAACTGGCACGAATACCCGGGGTGAGAATCAGTGTCGTGGCGTTGGGCTATGCCAAAAATTAAGGCGCTCTAAGGTACTCACGCTCGGAAAATCGCAAATAAATTTGCATTTTCACTCGCTTAATCGTACCTTTGCACTCAGTTTTTTATTAAATAAGAATAATAATGGACGCTATCAAAAAGCAATTTGCTCAGAAGCTGATGGACATCGAAGCCATCAAGTTACAGCCCAAAGAACCTTTTACATGGGCTAGTGGTTGGAAATCTCCTATTTATACCGACAACCGCAAAACTCTCTCTTTCCCCAAACTTCGTTCGTTCGTAAAATTGGAACTGTGCCATCTCATACAGGCTTGTTTCCCCGAGGCTGAGGCCGTAGCTGGCGTAGCTACTGGTGCCATTGCACAGGGTGCTTTGGTGGCTGAAGAGTTGCAACTTCCCTATGCCTATGTGCGTCCAAAACCCAAAGATCACGGTATGGGCAATCAGGTGGAAGGCATGCTGCCCAAGGGTGCAAAGGTTATCGTGGTTGAGGATCTGATTTCTACCGGCGGCTCATCGCTGAAGGCTGTTGCTGCTCTGCGCGAGTATGGCGTTGAGGTAATCGGTATGGTGGCTTCGTTCACCTATGGCTTCCCTGTGGCCGAAGAGGCTTTTAAGGAAGCAGGCGTTCGTCTGGTGACACTTAGCGACTACAATGCCGTTATCGAACAGGCTGCCGAGACCGGTTATATCAAGGATGAAGACAAGGCCGTACTGGCTGAGTGGCGTAAGAATCCTGCCGAATGGAACAGCCCCCTAAGTTCTTAGCTGCGCAAAGCGGCTGAGCCGAGCGAGGGGGGTGGGGGTCTGAACAGACGTCATCATTCGCCCTCAGATAGATTGAGGCTGAGGCCTGAACAAGCGCAGGCCAAATACATTATTAACCCAAAAAGGAGTCTTGACTCGCTTGTTCAGACCCCCAGCCCCCTAACTTAGGGGGCACTGACTATGGCAACATTCGAAAGTAGTATTAAGCAAGTGCCTTTCGCCCAGCAGGCCGTCTATGCCAAGCTGAGCAATCTGAGCAATCTGGAAAGTGTGCGCGACCGTGTGCCTAACGATAAATTGCAGGACTTCACCTTCGACAACGATTCTGTGTCCATCAGCGTGGCTCCTGTAGGCAAAATCACTCTTCGTATCTGTGACCGGGAGGAACCGAAATGCGTGAAGTTCGAGACGGTGGAATCGCCACTGCCCTTCAACCTCTGGATTCAGATACTCCCCGTAACGGCAGAGACCTCAAAAATGAAGGTCACAGTCAAAGCCGACATCCCCTTCATGCTCAAAGGAATGGTTTCAGGACCACTGCAGGATGGGGTAGAGAAGATTGCAGATGCACTGGCTCTTATTGACTACAGATAATTTTTTTAGACTACAGACTTTAGACTTCGGACTATGGTCTGTAGTCTAAAGTCTATATTAGGCTATACTCAGAAACCTAAAGCCAAAAAACGAAATATGAAACTCTGGGAAAAGAATTATGAGGTGAATGCCGAGATTGACCGCTTCACCGTGGGTCGTGACCGCGAAATGGACCTCTATCTGGCTCCTTACGATGTGTTGGGCTCTATGGCTCATATCACCATGCTGGAAAGCATCGGTCTGATAGGTAAGGACGAACTGCCTGTGCTTCTGCAGGAACTGAAGAACATCTACGACCAGGCACAGCGAGGCGAGTTCGTTATTGAAGACGGTATCGAGGACGTCCATTCGCAGGTGGAGCTGATGCTCACCCGCAAACTGGGCGATATGGGTAAGAAAATACACTCCGGCCGTTCACGCAACGATCAGGTGCTCGTTGACCTGAAACTCTTCACTCGTCATCAGTTGCGACTGGTGGCCGACGATGTGAAGGACCTCTTCGACCAGCTCATTGCTAAGAGTAATCAGTTTAAGGATGTGCTCATGCCCGGCTATACCCATCTGCAGGTGGCCATGCCGTCGAGCTTCGGTCTTTGGTTCGGCGCCTATGCCGAGAGTCTAGCCGATGATATGCTTTTCCTCCAGGCTGCCTATAAGATGACCAACCGCAATCCGCTGGGTTCGGCTGCCGGCTATGGATCATCGTTCCCACTGAACCGCCAGATGACTACCGACCTGTTGGGCTTCGAAACCATGGACTATAACGTGGTCTATGCCCAGATGGGGCGCGGCAAAACCGAGCGCAACGTGGCCTTTGCACTGGCTTCCATCGCCGGAACCATGGCAAAACTGGCTTTCGATGCCTGTCTGTTCAATTCGCAGAACTTCGGTTTCGTGAAACTCCCGAAGGAGTGCACCACCGGTTCGAGCATCATGCCACATAAGAAAAACCCCGACGTGTTCGAACTCATTCGCTCGAAGTCGAACAAACTGCAGTCGCTGCCTTATCAGATTACGATGATGATGAACAACCTGCCCGTGGGTTATTTCCGCGACCTGCAGATTATCAAGGAGGTGTTCCTGCCAGCTTTCGACGAGTTGCGCGACTGCCTGCGCATGACGGCCTATATCATCAACCGCATCGAGGTGAACGAGCATATACTCGACGACCCGCGCTACGACCCGATGTTCTCTGTAGAAGAAGTGAATCGCCTGGCTGCCAATGGTATGCCTTTCCGCGATGCCTACAAGAAAGTGGGACTCGATATCGAGGCCGGACAGTTCACTCCCTGCAAGGAGATTCACCACACTCACGAAGGCTCCATCGGCAACCTCTGCAACGACCGTATCGAAGCCTATATGCAATCAGTGCTCAAAAGTTTCGCTTTTGAGCGCGTAGATAACGCAGAACAGTCACTCCTTTCAAAAGGTGAAAAATAAATTATGGCCAAAATTTTCAAAATAATGGCCAAAATTCAAACAATTTTGGCCATTATTTTTTTCAGCTTTTCAATAGTTCTTCTTTTATCTTGCAAAGAAGACGATCCAATTAGTCATCGGTTCCCCTGCCGTTTTCGTTTTAATGTGCAGGGCCATGAAACAAGTATCATTTTCTCTGCCTGTCGCTCTGCAGGAACCTATGTCTATATTTATACGCGGGTTGACAACCACGGCCTTCGCCATGTGCTGGCACAGAGCAACAGCGGTAAGCCAGGCGAGGAAGACAACCTCATCACCACCGACAAGGAAAACAACTACCAGGCCTACATGCTTGGAGCCAGCAACGAGATAGGACTCATTGTTGGCCACACCAATTTCAACGGGCTTACTGCCTACGACCGCATCTGCCCCAACTGTCCGGCATTGCTGCCCCTTGTATGGACAGGCAACCGCCAGCAGGTGCTATGCAGCAAATGTCACCGCACCTACGACCTTGAAACCGGAAATATCGTGAGTGGCGACGATGGCGACGCCCTCCTTCGCTACAACGCCATGTTCGACGAGAACGCCCTCGTGGTGGGCAACTGATGCCTGTTCGTATATCTGCAGCTGTCTGAGCGGCATCTACGGCAGCCTGTGCGGAGAGCGAAAATTGCGTATATCTGCGGATACAATCCGCAACAACTATACGAAACTTAAAAAGGGGAGCAATGTCCCGTTCCTTAACCATAAATTCCATTGATGCTACCCAACAATATCTCAAAAACCACCGAAACCTTCACCTGGCTTGAGCCTGGCACCTGGCGCAAGCCCTGCATTGTTCATGTCACGATGGTTGCCAATTCACGGCAGCCCTTGTTCGGCAAGCTTGCGCATGATGGCACTGCGGCCGTCATAGAAAAGACGCCTATTGGCTGGGCACTTATCAATCAGCAGCGAAAAATGCTGGAGCTTTGCCCCGAGATTCGGATTCTTGCCGACAAAGTGATGCCGAACCATCACCACATGGTGCTGCATGTGCAGCGGACAATGCCCCGAAGCATCAAACAGGTGGTGCGCGGCTATATGCAGGGCTGTAAGGAGGAGGCACGCCGACTCGGATTCGTTGAGAACCTGTATGACGGGCCGCCCTTCTATCGGGTGCTTACCCATAAAGGGCAGTTGCATGTCATGATTGAATATGTGAAAGCGAATCCTGAACGCGCCTGGCAGCTTAAACAGAACCCCAATCTCTTCAGTATGCATCGCAAAACGGAGGTGCAAGGCTTATATTTCACGTCTATGGGCAATCATTTCTTGTTGAACTGGCCCGACAGACAACTGGTGGAGATGAGCAGAAGTGCCAGTGAGAATCTGATGGAGGAACGGCTGCAATCGGTGCTGGCAGCAGCGCATAATGGGGCCGTAACCTATACGGCAGCCATCAGTAATGGCGAAAAGAGAATTGCCAGGGTTGTCCGCGAGCATGGTTTCCCTTTGGTGGTCCTTTTGAACGATGGCTTTCCGGCTGCAGGCTCACCTCAAGAGCGTTTCTATAAGCCAGACGGCGTGTATTTCGAGGCGTGTTCAAAAGGCCGCCTGCTACTGCTGGAGCCAGAAAAGAGCGCATTTGAAAATCCAGATGTAATGAAGGCTACCGAGGAGGCTTTGCGGCGTAAAGCCGAGATGAAGCACTTCAATTATACCCCAGTTCCGTTGACCTCGAAGCGTTACAAGTTCGTGGCCTTGAATGAGATGGGGCGCATGCTGACATCTTTGATTTTTTAAAATATTATTGAGAATGCTCTTGTGGTGGGCAACTGGACTTCTAAATAAGGTTGGATAACTGTATATGCAAAAACTATTTTTTGTTCTATTATTATATTCTTTATTGTTGTCATGTTCAGATAGGGAACGTGTGCTTATGCAAATGACACAGGTAGATAGTCTCTATCAGCATTATGAGTCATTGGCTGATGATAGCATTATGCCGTTTGTCGTGTCGTGGATGGATAATCGTGGTAGTTGCAATGAGCGTATGAAAGCACATTATCTGCAAGCTGCTGTGAATGATGATTCAGGATAAGTTTACTGTTCCTACACTTTTTAAACAAACAAAAGAGTTTTATGATTCATATCCCTATAAATATTGGGATGCTCGATTGGATTTCTATAGAAATAACCATCTTAATTGGTGGCTTTGGTGAAATGAATTATGCTTCTAGCATATTATTTATTAATTTTGCATATAAAATATAAAGCGATAAGAAATGAAGAGATTTATTTTAGACAAGCTAAACGCTTTTTTGTCCGTTTTGGGTTTACGCAACAATATAGAAGAACCATATCTTCCTCCCTTTAAGCCCGTTTTGCCAGATAGTAAAGTGGTTGCTTGGCTTTTATCAGGAGTTGACGCCGAGTATATGTATGGTTCGCGAGAAGAGACGCCAGGACTGTGTCCTGCTTGTCATAATACAGTAGAGAAACTACCAGACTTGGATTATTATGTCCCAAGAACGAATCATTTTCAAGAGACCTATGATGGTTTTGTAATAGTAAGTGAGAAGTTCAGAATGTTCTGTAAAGTCCAGCATTTTAATAATGTCCGTTTTATTCCGCTTCGGAGTCCTGGCGGTTTTTATATACTTGAGACAGACGATATTCTCGAAGTTAATGAAGAGTATTCTGATATGCCTTATGATGGTGAACTATGTCCAGTTTGTGGAACTCATGAATGGCATGGTTTGCGAATGATTTATAGTAAAAACGACCTGAGTGATGATGATAACTTTTTAAAAAGGCCTTCAGGTATGTTTGGGCCTGACTGGCGAAAAGGTTACGAGTTTGTTGTTGGTAAGAAAACAGCTACGCTGATGAAAAAGTTTGGATTAAGAGGCATATATTTCCATGAAGTGTACTATCACGCATAATATACAGAACTATTATGGAAAAGAAAAAAAGAGTAGTGACGAAAATCGGGAACATCTTTTGCGTGGAATAGAAAACCAGATAAGTGCTATGTCTCCAAGAAGTGAACTCACGTCAATCGTTTAGGATTAGCATTAATTTCCCTACCAAACGGTTTCTGATTGATGATTGGAAAAACACTGTCTGATGAAAAAAATGGGAAAAGGTTTGGCTGTTCCGAGAAAAGACTGTACCTTTGCAACCGTCTTACGCACTGGGCCGCGATGGTGGAATGGTAGACACGAGGGACTTAAAATCCCTTGACCAGAAATGGTTGTGCGGGTTCGAGTCCCGCTCGCGGCACAAGACTTGCAAGGCAAGAAATGACGCATAGGGACGAAAGTTCCCGCTCGCGGCACAAAAAACGCTCCCTCTTTCGAGGGAGCGTTTTACTTTGAATAGGTTGGTTAAGATTAGTTCAGGGCGTCAGCCAGCTCAGCACCAGCCTTGAACTTAGCTACCTTCTTAGCGGCAATCTTGATCTTAGCCTTTGTGGCGGGGTTGATACCCTCACGAGCGGGACGCTCGTTAACAGCGAATGTGCCGAAACCAACGAGAGCAACCTTGTCACCTGCGATGAGGGCTTCCTTAATAGCTGCTACAGTAGCGTCAAGAGCCTTCTTTGCGTCAACCTTAGAGAGACCAGCACCAGCTGCAATCTTCTCAACCAATTCAGTCTTGTTCATAATGCTTTTTAATGTTTTAAAAGTGTGAAAATAAAGTTGTTTGCTTAAATTCTGTCGCAAATATAAGATAAAGAATTCATTAAACAAACAAAAAACACGAAAAAATGCATTTTTTCATAAAAAAAACTTTGAAAAGCCCAAAAATAGTGCATAAAGAGAGATATTTTTAGTAATTTTGCCCCCCAAACGCTATAAGACGTTAATTAACAAAAGAAAGGAAAAATATCGTGTTTCAGAAGATACCTACTATTACTAAAAATCTGCTCATCATTAATGTTTTAGCCTATCTGGCAACGACGGTTTTTGAGATGAGGGGCATCAATCTTAATATTTGGGGCGGACTGCATTTTTTCTTGTCGCCCTATTTCCATTTGTTCCAATTTATCACCTATCAGTTTTTGCATGGCTCGTTCACGCATCTGTTCTTTAATATGTTTGCGCTATGGATGTTCGGCTGTGTGATTGAACGGGTGTGGGGACCGAAGAAATTCTTGATCTATTATCTGGTGTGCGGTATTGGTGCCGGACTGTGTCAGGAGGTTGTTCAGTTCCTGATGGGCAGCTACAGTCTGACCATCGGTGCATCGGGAGCCGTCTATGCCATTCTGCTGGCTTTCGGTATGACTTTCCCGGAGGAGCGTATTTTTATCTTCCCGCTGCCTGTGCCCATTAAGGCAAAATGGTTTGTAATGATTTATGCCGCCATTGAGCTGTTCTCGGCAGTAAACTCTGCTGGTGACGGTGTGGCCCACATGGCTCATCTGGGCGGTATGTTCTTTGGTTTTATGATGATACGCTATTGGCGCAGACATCCCAGTATCGACTATAACCTGGGTAGCGGACGACAGTTCTTTGAGAATATGAAATGGAACTTCGACCAGCGCACGGCCCGTCGCAAGCAGAATGAGAATACCACGACACCGCCCCGTGAGAATCCTCAGCAGATGGATATGGAATACAATGCGCGCAAGCAGCAGCGCCAGGCCGAGATAGATGCCATTCTTGACAAAATCAGAAAGAGCGGCTATGACAGTCTGACCAAAGCCGAGAAGCAACGGCTGTTTGAAGCCAGTCGTGAACAATGATCAAGCACCTGAAGTCTTTCCTACTGAACCTGTTGGCAGGGGCCAATGTGGCCACTGTGCTGTTGCTGTTGGCAGTGGCCTATAGCGACCATCTGAATCCTGTGGAATATCCCTTGATGGCCTGTGCGGGTATGCTGATACCGTTCTTTCTGATGGCCAATCTGATGTTTGTTCCTTTTTGGGTACTGTTCAGTTGGAAACGCTTGCTTATTCCTGTTTTGGGTTTCCTCCTGGCCTATCCCGCTATTCGCGTTTATATGCCGTTGCACGGACAGGATGCTCCGCCAGAAGGCTCGCTGAGAATAGTGTCCTATAATGTGTGCATATACGGTGGAAACTATAAGTATGAGCATGCCTTTGACACCATCTTTACCTATCTGAAAGCGCAACAGGCCGATATTGTGTGTATTCAGGAAGACCGGCACGTACCTTTCTCCGACTACGAGCGCTATTTCCCCTATAATGATACCACTCAGGTAGCCTATGCCCCAACGATAGGGTATAATTACGTGGGCATACACACGCGCTTCCCTATTTTGAAAAAAGAAAAGATAGAATACGACTCGCGCACCAACGGGTCGGTGGCTTACTATCTGAATGTGAACGGTGATACTATCATCGTGATAAACAATCACTTAGAGAGTAGTCATCTGAATAGTAAAGACCGCAACCGCTACGAGAAAATGATAAAGGGCGGCATGGGGCGCGACACGGCAACCACCGAGACGGTGATGATAGCGGGAAAACTGAGCGAAGCAATGGCTATAAGGGCGGTGCAGGCCGACAGTGTGCACAGCTATGTGGAGCGTCACAAACAATACCCCATCATCGTGTGCGGTGACTTCAACGACACCCCCATCTCGTATGTGCGAAGGAAGATGGCCGAAGGACTGACCGACTGCTATGTGGAGTCGGGGAGGGGACCGGGACTGTCTTACAACAGGCGAGGATTCAACTTCAGGATAGACAATCTGATGTGTTCCTCACATTTTAAACCGCACGCGTGCGAAATTGACAGCAAAATGGACGCCAGCGACCATTATCCGCTGCTTTGTTGGCTCGAAATACGGGAAAATCCTTAAAAAATGTACAATAATAGGTGATAAATTTTCCGAAAAGGAGAAAAATAACTATATTTGCAGGCTAATTTGTAATAAATCAGTAAAATAACATAAAAAACAATGCAAAACAAAGGATTAGTTAAGACGATTGCAGTGGCACTTGTGCTCATCTGCTGCTTCTACCTGTCCTTCGGTTTCGTGACCCGACATTACGCAAGTAAGGCCGAGGCCATGGGCGAAGCAGGTGTGGAGTATCTCGATTCGCTGAAGAACGAGAAAGTTTATCTCGGCATCTACTCACTGAAGCAGTGCCAGGAAATGGAAATCGGCCTCGGTCTGGACCTGAAGGGTGGTATGAACGTAATCATGGAGGTGTCAGTACCCGATGTTGTTGACGTTCTCGCTGACCACAAGCAGGATCCTGCCTACCAGCAGTCACTTGCTGAGGCAAAGAAAGACGAAGAGACCAGTCAGGACGATTTTATTTCACTGTTCATCAACCGCTGGAAGCAGAACGGTCAGGGTCGTCCCTTGGCTGCTATCTTCGCTACTCAGCAGATGAAGGGCAAGGTAAGCACCCAGTCGAGCGATGCAGAGGTTGAGAGCGCTATTCGCGCCGAGGTACAGTCGGCTATTGACAATGCTGAGAACGTGGTTCGTCAGCGTGTTGATAAGTTTGGCGTGGTTCAGCCCAACATTCAGCGTCTGGAGGGTCAGTCACGCATCATGGTAGAAATGCCTGGTGTGAAAGAGCCTGAGCGTGTTCGTAAGCTGTTGCAGGGTTCTGCCAATCTGGAGTTCTGGGAGACCTACAACTCACAGGAGATTGTTCCCCTGCTGGCTCAGTTGAACAACCGCTTTGCTGCCGTACAGAGCAACGCACAGGCTGCTGAGAGCAACGATTCAGTTGCTGCCGAAGTAGCTGAGGTGGCCGATACCACCGCTGCTGACACCGCTTCTGCTGCTGCAAGCGCTTTCACTGCCAAACTGAACAAAGCTGATAAGGCTGCCGACAAGGCTGAAGCCCTGAAGCAGAACCCCCTCTTTGCTGTGTTCCAGCCCGTACAGGGTCAGGGCCTGGCTATCGTAGGTTATGCTTTGGCACGCGATACTGCCGATGTAAACAAAGTGATCTATTCAAAGGTGGCTGCTGAGATTCTTCCTGCTGAGCTGAAGCTGCGCTGGGGTGCTAAGGCCGAGGATTTCGGTACCGGTTCTCATGGTGACGTGTTCGCTCTCTATGCACTGAAGATCACCGAGCCCAATGGTCGTGCTCCACTGGAAGGTGACGTAATCACCAGCGCTAAGGACGACTTCGATCAGATGGGTCATCCTTCAGTATCAATGGAAATGAACAGCGATGGTGCCCGTCGTTGGAGCCAGATTACCAAGATGAACATTGGCAAGGCCGTAGCTATTGTGCTCGACGATGCCGTTTACTCTGCTCCCCGTATTCAGAACCAGATTGATGGCGGTCGTTCACAGATCACCGGTAACTTCACCATTGAGGATACCAAGGACTTGGCCAACACGCTGAACTCTGGTAAGATGCCTGCTCCTACCCGTATCGTACAGGAAGAGGTTGTAGGTCCTTCACTCGGTGCACAGTCTATCCAGCAGGGTATCATCTCATTCGGCGTAGCTTTCCTGCTGCTGATGATCTACATGATCCTGCTCTACGGATTCATCCCCGGTATCATCTCTGATATCGCACTGCTCTTCAACCTGTTCTTCACTCTGGGTATCCTTACCTCGTTCCAGGCTGCACTGACCATGCCAGGTATTGCCGGTATCGTGCTGACACTGGGTACTGCTGTGGACGCCAACGTGCTGATCTACGAGCGCACCAAGGAAGAACTTCGTCGCGGACTGAATGTAAAAGAAGCCATCACAAAGGGTTACTCTAACGCTTTCTCGGCTATCTTCGACTCTAACTTCACCTCACTCATCACCGGTATCATCCTGCTCTACTTCGGTACAGGTCCTGTGAAGGGCTTCGCTACCACCTGGATTATCGGTATTGCCGTTTCGTTCTTCACCGCTGTGTTCATGACCCGTCTGGTTTATGAGAACCGTATGAAGAAAGACAAGTGGCAGAACCTGACCTTCACCACCGGTTTCTTCGTGAACAAGATGTTCGTGAACACCAAGGTGAACTTCATGGCTAAGTTCAAGGCCAGCTTCCTTGTATGGGGTGTCGCTGCCGTAGTATTCATCGGCTTCCTGTCAACTCGCGGTCTGAGCCGCAGTATCGACTTCACCGGTGGTCGCAACTACGTGGTAACTCTCGACAAGGAGAGCCATGTTGAGGATGTGCGCGCTGCTCTCGACGGTGCTTTCGTTAACACCATCGGCGATAAGGCCGGTCAGCCCGCCAACACCAGCGTGATCGCTCTGGGTACCGATGGCAAGACCATGCGTATCTCTACCAACTGGGATATCGAGTCAAACAATCCTGAGGTTGACGACCAGGCTGAGAACATCCTGTTCGAGACTCTCACCAAGGCAGGCTTCGTAAGTCAGTCAAATATTGCCGACTTCAAGAACCCCGACGTTCGCGAGGGTGGTTCAATCATCTCTTCGGCTAAGGTAGGTCCTTCAGTGGCTAAGACCATCACCTACGGTGCTATCATCTCGGTGATCATCGCCCTGATTGCTATCTTCATCTATATCTTCGTACGCTTCCGCAACCTGTCGTTCTCCGTAGGTGCTATCGTTGCTCTGGCTCTTGATGCACTCGTAGTATTGGGCTTCTACAGCGTATGCTGGGGTTGGTTGCCCATGTCACTCGAGATTGACCAGGTGTTCATCGGTGCTATCCTGACCGTGATTGGTTACTCTATCAACGATAAGGTGGTGGTATTCGACCGTATCCGTGAGAACATTAACCTCTACGGAAAGCGTGACCCTCAGATGATTTTCAACGATTCTCTGAACCAGACACTGGCTCGTACCATCAACACCTCTGTGACCACGTTCCTTGTGCTGGCCATCATCTTCGTGTTCGGTGGCGACAGCATCCGTTCGTTCTCATTCGCAATGATTCTGGGTGTTGTATTCGGTACCCTGTCTTCAATTTTCATCGCTGCTCCTGTTGCTTACCTCACCATGGGTAAGACCATCAAGGAAGAGGAAGTGAAGGCATAATAGCCGATACAGTCTATCTGATAAATAAATAGGTGATGCCTTCTCGGCGTCACCTATTTTCTTCAATAGAGGAAATTAAGCAAAACAGATAAGTAACTTCATTCATTGTGCAAAAGAATATGTGCAGAACAAAAGATATTTATATGGTGCGTAGATTCGTCTTTCTAATGTCGATGCTGTTTTCTGTATTCGGTTTCGCGAAGGCACAGGAGCCTTTCTCTGTCAGTATGCTCAGCGATAGCGTGTTTGCAACCATGCGAGGAAAAAGCTATCCTGAAGGATGCACCATTGAAAGAAGCGACCTGCGCTATCTTGTTGTGATGCACTATGATGCAAAAGGGCGGATACACAAAGGCGAACTGGTGTGCAACAAACTGATTGCCGACGACCTTTTGTATATTTTCAAGAAACTCTATGAGGCGCACTATCCCATTGAGCGCATGCAACTTATTGACAACTATGGGGCCAACGATGAACAGTCGATGGCGGCCAACAATACCTCTTGCTTCTGTTATCGTGTGGTGAATGGGTCAAAGAAACTGTCGAAGCATGCACTGGGAATGGCCATTGACATCAACCCACTTTACAATCCATGCGTGCGCGGTAAACGGGTACAGCCCGAGAAGGGACGCCGTTATGCTTTACGTGCGCGTACATTTAATTATAAAATAGAGAGAGGCGATCTCCTGTGGCGTCTCCTCACCGAGCGTGGTTTTACATGGGGAGGTTCCTGGCGTTCAGTAAAAGACTGGCAGCATTTTGAAAAATAAGACTCCAGAAGAGCGCTTTTGGATGTCTTTAAATAGAATATTGTCTGACTGAAAGTTTTGTGTTTTCAGTTTTCTTCTATACTTTTGCACCAGAAGAAGGAAACACCGGAAATTTTCAGTCAGATATGTTAGAAAGTCATTTCTATGATGGCCTTGTTGAGGCCGGATGCGATGAGGCCGGACGCGGTTGTCTGGCAGGTGCAGTCTATGCGGCAGCAGTAATCCTGCCACCCGACTATCAGAATGCGCTGTTGAACGACTCCAAACAGCTCACCGAGCGTCGCCGCTATCAGCTTCGCACCGAGATAGAGCGTGATGCAGTGGCATGGGCAGTAGGCATCGTCAGTCCCGAGGAGATTGATCAGATCAATATCCTCAACGCCTCCATCCTGGCCATGCACCGGGCATTAGACCAGCTCGCCGTTCGTCCGCAGGCCATCATCGTTGATGGCAATCGCTTCAAACCGTACTACCCCCCTCTTTCTGAGGGGAAGAAGGAGGCACTCCCTCATACCACCATTGTGAAAGGCGATGGAAAATATCTTTCCATTGCTGCCGCCTCTATCCTGGCCAAGACCTATCGTGACGACTATATGAACCGCTTGGCCGAGGAATATCCCCAGTACGACTGGCTGTCCAACAAGGGCTATCCCACCAAGAAGCACCGTGCCGCTATCAAGGAATTTGGCATCACTCCCTACCACCGCCGCTCCTACAACCTGTTGGGTGACGGCCAGCTTTCGTTCGATTTCGGGGAATAATGTTGCTCACATGAATAAGATTATTTTCATTTCCATATACTTTTTCAGTTAAGGTCAGGCAAGATGACTTTTTCCCTCATAAAATTGGCAAGAATGGTATAACTTTCCCTCATAAAATTGGCAAAAGTAGTCTGACTTTCCCTCATAAAATTGGCAAAAACGGTACAACTTTCCCTCATAAAATTGGCAAATTGTTTGGTGGTTATCCTTTAAAAGCGTATCTTTGCAGCAAAAGTCAGTCTAAGATAATCTACACGTTATATGAAAAGGAAACTTTATGACTCTCTTGTCGAATGGAAGAACGACCCTTATCACAAGCCATTGGTGTTGGAGGGAGCACGTCAGGTTGGCAAAACATGGCTTCTAAAAGAGTTCGGCAAAAATGAATTTGCAAATCTCGTATATGTTAATTGCCACGATGATGAGCGGATGCAAAATCTGTTTCAGCAGGATCTGCATGTTGAACGTATTTTGCAGTCACTTCAAGCGTTCACAAATCAGTCGATTGTTCCCGGGAAAACCCTTATTTTCATTGATGAGATACAAGAGGCTCATAGAGGACTGGATAGTTTGAAATATTTTTGTGAGGATGCTCGTGAGCAGCATATTGTTGTGGCAGGCTCGTTGTTAGGAGTAACTCATAGACCTGGTGAGTCCTATCCTGTGGGTAAAGTTGATCTACTACATCTATATCCCATGACCTTTGAAGAGTTTCTTTGGGCAAAGGGTGAAGAATTATTAGCTGAAAAAATCATGTCTTGCGACTGGGCTGTAATGAGTGACCTCGACAGTAAAATCCAGGAATGTCTTAGGCAGTATTATTATGTGGGCGGAATGCCTGAAGTGGTTCTTCATTATACAACCAATGGTGATATTAAAAAGGTCCGTAAAATTCAGAACAGTATTCTCAGTAACTATGATAGTGATTTTGCAAAACATGCTGGCAGCGAGACAGAACGAATAAGATTGGTCTGGAAGAGTATTCCTGCACAATTGTCTAAGGAAAATAAAAAATTTATATATGGGGCTGTTAAGCCAGGAGGCCGTGCGCGTGATTTAGAATCTGCTATTCAGTGGCTTATTGATGCAAAATTGGCATTTAAGGTGCATCGTTCTAATAAACCTACCATGCCATTAAGTTTTTACGAAGATTTCAATGCATTTAAACTCTTTGCTCTTGATGTTGGACTTTTAGGAGCAATGGCAAATGCACCAGCAAGTCTGATGCTGACCAGTAACGATGTATTTAAGGAATTTAAAGGGGCGTTTTCTGAAAATTATGTTTTTGAGCAATTGAGAACGTTTGACGACTTGGGTATTTATTATTTCAGTAAGGATAATTCTACTCAAGAAATAGATTTTCTTGTACAAACAGAAAAACGTATAATTCCTATAGAAGTGAAGGCGGAAGATAACCTGAAAAGTAAGTCGCTTAGCCAGTTCGTGACAGTCGATAATGCCGATAAACATTTGAAAGGTTTGCGTTGCTCCATGATGCCCTACATAGACCAGGGATGGATGGAGAATATTCCACTATTCAGTGTTATAGCATATATAAATAAAGAGTACAACTGAAACTTGATTTCGGGTAATAGTGCAGGTAAAACATAATTAACTTGTTAGAAAAAAAAGAACTAATATAATTTCTTTTTTTCAATTATTATCTATATTTTTGCAGAAACAACAAATGCCCAAGTATGTTAAAAGAATATCAACACTTTTTTAATCCTTAATTTTTTTGCCGATGAAATAGACTAAAGACTAAATACATATTGATAGAAGCGTCCGCTTAATTCTTGTTCACCAAATTCGCCAAATTTAAAGAACAACCCAGAGTAAAAGCAAGGATGCTCACGCCAATGGCGTGGGCTTTTGCTCGTTTAGGGTTGTAAGGTGTTTGGCGATACCAGGTGAACGTAGACGAAGTGAGAAGTCCACGTTTTTTTTATTTGTTGTAATCGCCTTTCACAAACAATTATGATACACATTGGCCAAGAAATCCGTAAACAAGTTGAAGAGCAGGGCAAAACGTCTGTTTGGCTCGCTCAAGAACTCGGCTGTCATCGTACCAATCTTTATAAGATTTATGATAAGCGTACAATCGATACCGGGGTGTTGCTACGTATCAGTCGCATACTAAATTATGACTTTTTTAACCTCTATACTGAGGAAATAGGATAATTATATTCCTAATTTTATTCCAAAGTGTAGCTGTTGTGACTACATGTAGTCCAAACGGATACACGTTTTACTATTATTTATTTAAGATTCGTTTACTTTTGCAAAACTAACCTTTAAATAATAGGAAATAGATGAATATAAAATACTTCCCTATTGCTTTTGCTCTTACTGCTACTGTTTTGTCAGTTTCGGCACAAGTAGATTACTCGGTAGTTACTGTTAATGAAGAATCTGGGCTTAACTTCACTCGTATTACAAGTGACAACGACTATGTCTGTATGCCCCAAGTGAAACGCAGTGGGCATAACGTCAATTGGTTGACGAATCGCATTCTCGATGTATCAGTAGATGGCAGTCAGTTGGCCTATTTGTCACGCCGAAATAATACTACAAATATTTTTATAAAAGATATTGCAAAGCAGGGCGCTTCCGTTCAGCGTACTAATCGTCAGGCAGTACTCGATTTCAGTTATTCTCCTGATGGTAAGTTTATCTGTTTTTCTGAAGCGAACGGAAAGTTGAATCAGATTTTCCAAACCAGCGCTACAAGTGGTTATGTGTGTCGACAGATTACCAGTGGTGCCCAGGACTATTCGCCTGTGTATTCTAATGATATGAAGGATATTTTCTTTGCCCGTCAGGAACGTAATGGTGTCAGCGTATGGAGTTACAGCATAGAGCGCAACTTCCTTTCAAGTTATTCAAAAGGCCTGAATCCTTTTCCTCTAAAAAATACAGCTGTTATTTGTACACGTTTCAATGCGGAAGGAAGAGGCGAAATATGGCGGGTAGATTATAATACTGGAGTTGAAGAGTGTGTGGTGAGCGATGCCAAGCGCAGTTTCAGTACACCAAGTGTGTCTCCTAATGGCCAGTGGATATTGTTCGTAGGCAGCAATGTGTTGATGAACGGCACGATGCCCTATGCCAATACCGATATCTTTGCCTGTAAAACAGACGGTACTCAGCTGGTTCAACTCACCTACCATGCTGCCGACGATTTGAGTCCGGTGTGGAGCCGTGATGGAAAGGCGGTCTATTTTATTTCCCAGCGAGGATCGGCAACAGGTGTGGCTAATGTTTGGAAAATAGATTTTGTATATTAATAATGACAGTTTTAATATTTAACAATCCTAAAATTTAAATCTTATGAAAACAAAATTCTTTTTGACGGCAGCTTTAGTGGCCATGAGCCTTTCTGCCTCTGCACAGTTCACTGACAATTCTGCATCAACAGCATCGGTTTCAAGTATCGGGAATAGTTCAGGTTGGGGATATGCCTATGTGGAATATAATCCACTGACAGTGAAAATTGACGAAAAGGGTGCTGACGATGTGTCAATGACTGCATTCTCTGCCGGTTATAGTCAGGCCTTCCCTGTTTCTCAGGGCATACCACTGTTCGTTGAGGCTGGATTGGGCTTGATGTATGCCAATAAGAGTGACTTTGATGATATTGATGATTTGGATTTCTCTATGGTATCAGCAAAAATACCTGTAAATATTATGTATGCTTTCAACCTACCCAATAGTGAAATATCCATTATTCCTTTTGGCGGCCTCACCCTGCGTGGCAATATCTCAGGTAAGTTCACTTACAAAGGAGGTAAGAAGGATAAGGAATATGATGTGTTTGACAAGAAGGATATGGAAGATATGGGTATGCTGGATGGCAAAGCCTGGAATCGTCTTCAGGTAGGTTGGCAGATTGGCTTGAAAGCTCGTCTTGGCAGTAGCTTCCTCGTTGGCCTGTCTTATGGCAACGACATGTCTGAGATTGCTAAGAAAACGACAATCTCTACCACCAGTCTTACAGTTGGTTTCGCTTTCTAATTGAATAAGCAATAGTTTAACTCATTAAAAAACTTTGATTATGAAAAAATTTTGGAGTTTATTTGCTTTGGTCATGATGACTGTAGCAGCAGTTACCATTTCTTCTTGTACAAAAGATGATGATGATAGTGACGATCCGCTGGAAGGAGAATGGTCTGGCACCATGACCGTTTCATCAAATGGCTATTCTGCCAGTGGTTCGGTTTGGATTGAGTGTGAAGACGGTGAGGGTGAGATGAATTGCTATATCAGTGGCTATGGCAATATGGGTGGAGATTTTACCTATGACTATGACGATGAAATCATTACCATCTATCCTGATGGAAAGAAGAAGGATGCTGTGGAGTACACTTATACTTATAATGAAAAGAAAGGCCATCTTAAGATGTATCGAACCTACATGGAAGATGGATACACCATTACGGAGACCCTCTCCCTTTATAAAGAGGAGGAGGACGATGATGATGACGACGATTCTTATTCTTACTCCTATAGATATACTTATTAAGAAATAGGATTCATCAAAATTTTTTTATTGATAATATAGATAACATTCGGGCATCTGCTTTGTGAAAAGCAGGTGCCTTTTTGCCGCAACGAACAATAGTATATGACTGACAACATATCTATGACTTTCCATCAGAAACGTACGCTTATCGGACTCCTTATGATGCTGATTGTAGGGCTGTTCTGTCTTAATACGTATGTGTCATGTATTGCACTTCATGTAATATGCCTGCTCACAGACATCCTCTTGATAGGGCTATTTTTATGGAAAACTCCAAGGCTTCTGTCTGCAACCCTGCGCATCTCTTTTGAAGTGGTAAGCTATGTTGCTGCTTTATATGACACGTTCTGTATATATCATTTTGGTGAGGGAATTACTCCCACCATGATTGCTTTCCTGTTTAATACCGATAGTCATGAGGTGGTAGATTTTCTGAATACCTATGGAGGAGAGTTTTTTACCGACTGGCATACTGATGTGCTCCTCCTATTGATAATTGGCCATATACTGCTGTCATGGAAGATAAGGAAGATAAGGCTTCCGTTTTTTCATTTTAGAAAATGTAAAAGATATGTATTGCCAGTTTATTGCCTGCTTGTATTTCTCGGCCTTGTCGTGTCCTGGCCCATACGCCGGCAGTACCTTGAACTGCTCTCCCAACAGAATCAAACCGATACCGAGGCACTTATCTTCCAAGGATATTATCAGAGTGCTTATGCACCACCTCTGAAATGGATTTTTGCTCATAAGTCATTGTTACTTGTTGACGATGAGATAGAACGACTGAAAGAGAGCACCTTCTGTACTCAAATAGACAGTTGTTCGCACCGTTCAAAGCATATTGTTGTGGTGATTGGCGAGAGTTATAACCGTCACCATTCACAGCTGTATGGCTATGCACTGCCTACTACTCCCCATCAGAAAGAATGGGCCGAAAAGGGAAATCTGGTAGTGTTTACCGATGTTGTGTCATCCTGGAACATCACTACAAATTCTTTTAATCAGTTCTTCTCGCTTCATCACTACGGGGCTGAACGCGTTTGGGCTGACTATCCGCTGTTTCCCATTCTTTTTCGTCATGCAGGGTACCGTGTAGCCTTTCTCAGTAATCAGTTTCGTAGAAAACGAAAATCAAAAAGTTTCAATCTTGCTGGTGGTTTCTTCTTGAATTCTTCTGCATTCTATCACGGTCTTTTTGATATATGCAACCATAAGAAGTCTCATAATGATTTGGAATTTGTGACGATGAATCTGCCGCTCATTTCAGATTGTTCAGCCTACAAATTAGATATCATTCATTTGCGCGGACAGCATTTTGAATATGAAAACCACTATCCTAAGGAGCAACAGTTCTTTAAGATTGCTGATTACCGCAATCGCCAACTGAATGATGAAGAAAAACAAGTCGTGGCCCATTACGATAATGCCACACGTTGGAATGATGTCGTTGTAGATGGCATCTTGCGGAACTATAAAGACAGTGATGCTGTTGTCATCTATTTAGCTGACCATGGCGAAGAGGTCTATGATGATCTTCCTGTAAAGGGACGTATTTACGCTACGCCTACAGCACGGCAGGCACGTCAGGAATTCGAGATTCCTTTCTGGATATGGTGTTCTTCAAAATATATTGACCAGCATCCTGACATCGTAGCCCAAATACGTTCGGCAGCCCGTCGTCCTTGGATTACTGATCGTTTGCCCCATCTGCTTCTATATCTTTCAGGTATATCGCATGCCGACTATGATGAACGGCTCTCACTGATTGGTCCTCAGAACGATGTGACCATACCAAGAATGATAGACGGCATTATTGATTATGATTCCTTGATGACAAGTAAGTAATGGACATCAGTTGTGTCCATTATTTGCTGAAAAAAGGAACAATCTGCGAATTCATTTTATCGAAATTTTTCTTGCTTACTGGGCTCAAAACTCGCGACAAATTCACCAAACGGAAAGTGGGACGGAAATACGCGAGTTTTGAAGAGTCTTGGCTGTTTTTAGAACTGCTTGAATATCAATCAATTGTAAGCATATTAATATTCTTCTGATATGCTCCAACAATAGCGCTTCTATTATGCTGCAATGGTACTTCAGCTATACTGCAATCACCATTCTATTGTAATGCAACCACCGTTCTATTGCAATGCAACCACCATTCTATTGCAGTATAACGGACGTTCTATTGCAGTGAAGAATAAGTGCTATTTCACCATAACAGTTAAACCAATTCCATCATATCATGAAAGAACACGCAAAAATATTCATTTTTCTATGAAAAAGCAGGAAAAAAGGGGTAAAATGGGTATTTTTCAGCTCCAAGCAAGGAGGTGAGAGTACAGATGGAGGGGGGGAAACAAGGGGTTCCCGTTCTAGATTGCGAATTTTATTTGTCTTGATTTTCGAAAAAAGGAGGTGGAAAAAGAGGAGAATGAGGGTTCGCCTACATATCCTGTATTTGTCTTACTTTGTATTACACTAAAACCTTCAAATTCCTGTGTGAATTGAAAGAAAACCAAAATAACCCATTTTATTTCACAAAATGAAAAACCCGGACCTACGGTCCTAAAAACCGCTGCGCAACAGCAAAGATTTTGAAACAAGATTTTTCGTCAGATTTTAAGCGGAGCGCCCCCAAAACTATTGGTCGTCGTTTCACTCCTCAAAATCGAACGAAAAATCTAAAGAGAAAATCTTTCAAAAATCATTTGGGGTATCAAAAATGGGTAGATGCTGGATGAAATTTATAAAAACATGCCTAAACGATAGGCAGTGAGATGCCGCAGATTTTTTGATAGACATCGAGGGCATAGACGTCGGTCATGCCAGAGATGTAGTCGATGACGGCCATGAGGCGTGTTTCAAGGTCGGGATGGGCGATGTCGTACTGACTGCTAACACGGCCGATGAGTTGCTGGGAGTAGTAGCGTTCGGGATGCTCTATGGCCTCTACCATCAGTTCCATCAGGGTGGCCATGATGCGATAACCGGACAGTTCCACATCGAGAACGGGCTGACTGCGGTAGATGCGATTACGAGCCACTACGGTACAGTCTTGGTAGGCCTTGCGGGGCACCTCGCTGATATGGTCGATGAGCGAACCGCTGAATGTTCCGGCCAGTATCTCCTCTTCGTGAAGCATGAAGGTGTTTACGCATTCGTTTTCCAGCAGACCGATGACGCAGGCACGCAGGTATTGTACTTTTTCGTTTGTATCGCTTAGTTCCTCTTCTTTGAAGCGCTTCAGGATATTCTCCTTGCTTGTTTCGCTGAAGAAGGAAAGCATGAGCTGTTCCGTTTCCTGATAGGAGAGGATTTTCAGTTTGAAGGCATCCTCCAGGTCCATGATCTCATAGCAGATATCATCGGCTGCCTCTACAAGGTAAACGAGGGGATAGCGGGAGTATTTTAACTGAGAGTTGAGAACTGAGAACTGAGAGGTATGATTAGTTTTGCTATTCAAGCTCTTGTCATGAGCAGCATTATGTTGATCAATATTTTCTTTTGAGTTCTTTTCATTAGCAGAGTAATCATACCTCTCACCTCTCAGTTCTAAACTCTCAACTGGCATTATGCCAAGCTCTTTGGCTATGCATTGGAAATTGGCGGCTTCGGTGGCAAAGAAGCCGAACTTGTTTTTCTTGCCTGCCAAAACCGATGAGTAGGGATATTTCACGATGCTGGCCAGTGTGCTGTAGGTCATGGCAAAGCCGCCTTGTCGGCGACCTTTGAAACTATGGGTGAGCAGGCGGAAAGCATTGGCATTACCATCAAATCGGGTGATATCGTTCCAGAAGGCTTCCGACACTTTTTCTTTCAGATAGGCCCCTTTACCCTCGGTGAAGAAAGTCTGAATGGCTTTTTCGCCACTATGTCCAAAGGGAGGATTGCCCATGTCGTGGGCCAGACAGGCTGTTGCCACAATCTGACCAATCTCGGCTACCATCGGACTCAGTTCGTCGCCATATTTCTTCAGTAATTGCCGATACACATCATTGCCCAGCGACATGCCTACGGAGGCCACCTCCAGTGAGTGTGTCAGTCGGTTGTGTACAAACACACTGCCAGGCAATGGGAATACCTGTGTCTTGTTCTGCAAACGGCGGAACGGGGCCGAGAAAATCAGTCGGTCGTAGTCGCGCTTGAACTCTGTTCTTACATCGTGTCGCTCCAGATGGCGATGCTCCTGGCCTAAGCGGCAGTTGGATATCAGTTGGTTCCAGTTCATCATGATGCAAATGCTTTGCTTTTTATTGCAAAGATACGAAATAATTGTAATTTCGAAATGCCTGAATGTCAAAAAACAGGCTTTTTTCTTGCAGTTTATGAAAAAACGTTTTATTTTTGCATTATACTACTAACTAATTACTTAAAATATGAGAAAATTACTACTTTGTTTCATTTACCTTTTTGCTTTGTTGCCATTTGTAACAATGGCCGAAGAGCGTCAAGCGCTAACCCTTCATCTAACCAATCAGACTAAGGTGCAGTTGGTGCTGCCCGAACAAAAACCCTATATCATAGTTGAGAATGGATTATTAATAGTTGAGTTTCGTAAAAATGCTTACGATACCGACTGGCAAAGATTGGAGTACAGCCGGGAGCAGATTGTCAATCTGGACTTTGAAGTGGTGGATTATGACGGTGTTGAAGAAGTTGTAGGTCAGGACAATATTGTGCGTTTTGACCTGACTCGCAAGTCTGTGGTTCGAGTAAGCGGTTTGCAGGACAAAGACCGTCTTCAGGTTGTCTCGCTCGATGGTAAAGCCATTCAGGTGCCTGTCAGCAGGCAGGATGGCGAGGCAATCGTTGATTTAAGTGGCCAGTCCAGTGGCTGCTATGTGGTGAGTGTTAACCGAGGTTTTACCTTTAAACTGATGAAGAAATGAAGACTCCGATAAGTACCCTGTCAAAGAAGTCAATAGTCCTGCTGTCGATGATGGCTGGCTGTTTTGTTACTGCCTCCGCCCAGCAGTACCTTGTTGTTGAAAACGACCAATTTGAAGGTATTGGTGGAAGCGTTCTTACTACTGAGGCTCTCTCAGTAGATAACATTGATAAGATTACCTATGAGGTCGATCCTGATTTCGACTCGAAACTGTTGCCTGGCATGCTAGCTGCCGATGCAAAGACCACTATTTTCAGTGCAGCCCTTCAGCTCACGGGTCTGGCTGATTCACTGAAGAAAGTCAAGTATCAGGGCTATTTCCCTCAAGACAATAGGTTTTACTATAAGAGCTATGTTAATAATGAAGTGGCCTGGTTTAATGAGCGCCGCCTTCATCAGTTTACCGTCTTTGTCGAGACTGATGACGTTTTTGCTCAACAGGGCATTACCAATATCGACCAGTTGAAAGCCTATGCCAAACAGGTGTATGATGTTGTTTATCCCGAGGATGCTTCGGTGAGCGATCCTACCGACCGCCGCAACTCGCTGAACCGTTTTGTGGCTTATCATGTGTTGTGTCACGGATCCAGCTATGACTATCTCACTGTCTATGATGGAAAAGGACTGGAGAATAGTTTTGACCGTAACCTAATGGACGTGTCGGCGTGGTATGCTACGCTTATGCCTCATGCTGCGTTGAAATGCTCCTATCCTGAGATTTCCGGAGCTGACAGAGGTATCTACCTGAACCGTCGCGGACTGAAGAATGGTGCCGATCGCTATGGTTATCAGAGTCGTGGAGCAAAAATCACTCTTGACGAAGCTCAGAACAGTTTCGACCACCCCTGTTTCAATGGCTATTATTTCTATATAGACCGCATTCTTACTTACGATCAGCAAGTACGTGACAATGTGTTGGGCGGTGAGCTGTGGCGAGTAGATTTCAAGACCCTCTCATCAGATATCATGAATAATTCCGTTGAGTTGCGTGGCTCTTATTATAATGATGATAACTTTAATACTCCCGATGATAGCTATTATCCCCGCAATGGTCGTAACTTTATCTATGACTGGAAATACTTAGAGAATATTAGTGCAAATCCAGAAGTACTGAATAGAGGATTGGTAGCGCGTCGTGCGCACAGTAATTTCTGGTCGTGGCAAGGTGATGAAATGAACTTATTTGGTCTTTTCGATTTCACCGTCAAACTGCCGCCGCTCCCAGTCGGCGAGTGGGAAGTGCGTATTGGTTTTTGCGCTCTTAATACGCGTGCCCCATTTGATGTGTATCTGAACGATGAAAAGACAATCGACTCTCTGGTTGCCTCACGTTTATATTTTGATGCTGAAATGTCGTTTTCAGAACTGCCTATTCAATTTGATGTTCTCGATTATATGCTTCGGCATTTTATCACGCTTAGTTCTCTGGAGGACAATTCGTACCTGCTGACCGACCTGATTACTGGCGAACAGATAATTGTTTGGAAGAACCCCTATGCTACGGCATCTAATCAGTTTTGGAATACTAACTTTACACTCACGGGACGTGATCCTGAATCGGGTAAAACAGTAAACTGGACCCAGCGAGCCAAGGAGTATCGTGAACAGGCAAAGATAGATTTTATCAACTCGCAGCCAAAACCGCTGAGGGGTCCGAAAGCTTGTCAGTTCTTTAATACCAGCTCTACCACCAGTTTCTCGCAATCCGACAACCTTGTGAGATATGTCCTGGGGCGTTTAGTCAGCGATGGCAAGAGCGACAATTATCTGCGTTTCAAGGCACGTGGCAGTGCCCGCAATCAATTAGAGTCCATGTTCGACTACTTTGAGTTTGTGCCCAAGGCAATTGTTGACAATACAGAAATACCTGAAGAGTAATTAAGGAGGAACAGCATTATGAATACAAGATATATTGTTTTTTTGATGGCTATGATGGCAGGCATGCTTACGGCCACATCTCAGGAAGTTGTGAAGGTTCACATGAAGGATGGTAGTGTGCATACTTACTATACCGGCGATAAGAATTACATCTATATGAGTTTCTGGTCATACCAACCCGACAACACTCATTATTCTGTCGATGTCGGTCACGACAACAACTATCAGAGTGTGTGGGATGTGAACGGCGTTGTTCATGCCAACAAACAGTATAATGCAGTGGTATATTGGACAAGTGATGCATCATATTGTCTTAATCCCGTTCACGGATTGTGCTTTGGCGAGAAACCCAACCTGTCGGTAGAAAACAGTGATGCTGTAGTGACCTATGATTATAATAATCAGACAAGTGCGATCTATGACGGTGGTAAACGCTATCTTTGGGGCCGTGAGCACTATATGGTGATTGGTTCCAAGCTGCTCAGCTTACAAGTACCGATAGCGGCGCCTGACCTTGATCCTAAGACGGTGTCGTGGGCTTCCGACTATTTGAAGCCCACAGAACTGGTTTTCGTCAGACGCGACACCGTGCGCAATATGGTGAAGTGTGCGCTGGAATATGGTAAGACCTATTATTATCGGCCCTATTTCAAAGGCATTGTCGATGGCTCTGACAAATATTTCTATGGTCCGGAGCACAGTTTCCGTGTGCCTTATGTGATGGCCGATTCCGACTATTATCCCACCCTCCAAGGTTCCTCAGATGCCATTGCCGATTTCCAGCAGTATTTCCCACAGGGCTATACTGTACCGTCATGGAACCAGATGGACTCTCTTTGGAACGTTTGGAGAGAAACCGCTGAAGGCAAGGCCGTTGACCTTTCTTCCGATATCTCTTCGATAGTCTTCGACGACGGCACCGGCTATCGTCTGAACAAGATTCCCCAGCAGTTCTATCAGTGGCTTAAAGGTCGTCAGATTGCTATAGATCCCTTGAAGGGCCTGGCCGAAGTATCTACTGTAAAGGCGCAGGGCGAAATCATTCCTGCTGCCGATGCCACAATGGTAAGGGGTATCGATGCTAAATGGGGAGTGCCGGGTAATAGCTATATGCTTTTTACACCTGTCTCAGCGACGGTCAACCCCATTGTCACTTTCCGTAGTGCAGAGGTGGTGCCAGGCACTCACTACAAGGTGGAAATTGTTTTTGCCCCGGAAACAAAGGAGCAGACCGCTGAGAATGCCGATGATTTCTTGCCTACGAAAGTGGTACTGACAACGATTGAACAGATCAATGGCAAGGACAAGTCAACCATTATCCCCGATGTAAAGGAAGTGTCGGGTACAGAAGTCACCACGCTCACCATTGACGACTTATGTATCAACTCCATGGAAATGAAGTTGCAGATTCAGACCTATGTCACAAGTAGTCAGATTTCTAATCATACCTATAATCGCATCCTGCGCATTGCCGGAATACGTCTCACCCCTCTTGCCAATCAGTAAGGGGGGCTGAGCCGTTTCTCGTTGTTGGGCATAACTATCTTAAAAAACGCATTTTTTTGCATCAAAAATAATGTAATTTCAACATAAATCCGTACTTTTGCAGAACATTTATATATAAATGCTCATGAAGATAAAAGTTGTGAACCGGGGGCACCAGCCGCTTCCGGCTTATGCCACCGAGCAAAGTGCAGGTATGGATTTAAGGGCTAATCTTACAGAGCCCATTGTGCTGAAGCCTTTAGAACGCCGTCTGATTCCTACAGGACTGCATATTGCCTTGCCCGCCGGTTATGAGGCGCAGGTGCGTCCTCGCAGCGGACTGGCCCTGAAGCATGGACTTACTGTGCTCAACTCACCGGGTACTATCGATGCCGACTATCGTGGCGAGATAGGAGTGGTGCTGATCAATCTTTCCCAAGAACCTTTTACTGTGAATGATGGCGAGCGTATCGCCCAGATGGTGATTGCCCGTCACGAACAGGCCGAGTTTGTGGAAGTCGAGGAGCTCGACGAGACAGAACGCGGAGAGGGAGGATATGGACATACGGGAGTGAAGTGAGGTGAGAACTGAGAACTGAGAGGTGAGAACTGAGAGGTGAGACGTTTTTTATTATATATCGGAATAATTGGATTGCTGGGTTGCGGATTGTCGGCTCGGGCAGATGACTATGAGCAGCGTAGAAAGTATGATGCCTATTTCATTGAGGCCATGCTGGAACGCCAGAAAGGCAGTCACGATGCTGCATTCAACCTGTTGGAGCGTTGCTTGCAGATAGACTCTACTGCTTCAGAGGCTTATTTCTTCCTGGCTCAGTATTATACCGAGATGAAACAGGCCGACAAGGCACTCGAATATTTTCAGAAGGCATCGCAATGCGATCCTGACAATACTACCTATATGGAGACACTGGCCCAGGCCTATGTGTCGAAGGAACGCTATGCCGATGCTGTCGGCGTGGTGGAACATCTCTATGAGGTGGATAAAAGCCGACAGGACTTGCTGGAAATGCTCTACCGTCTGCACCTGCAACAGCGCAACTATGAGAAAGCCATTGAGGTGCTGGACCGTATGGAACTTATCGACGGCAAGAGCGAACGCCTGTCGCTGTCGAAAAGCAGTCTCTACCTGCAGATGAACAATCACAAGGATGCTCTTGCCGAGGTGAAAGAACTGTCAGAGCGCTATCCTAATGACTTGAACTATCGTACACTCTATGCCAACACATTGATGATGACCGTTGGCGAGAACGAGAAAGCGCATAGGGATGAAGCCCATCGGGTGCTCACAGAGGTACTGGCAGAAGAACCCGACAACTATAGGGCACAGGCCACCTTGCGCAACTATTATCAGAACGAGCACGATACCCTCCGTGCCGATTCGCTGACCCGTAGCATCCTGTTGAATCCTGCTACAGCCCTTGAAGACAAAATCAGTATGCTGCGTCAGGAAATAGGCTACAGTGAGAACAATGGCGGCGACAGCACCCGTGTGCTGCAGCTGTTTCAGGAGTTGTTGTCACAGCCCAATCCGCAGGCTGATATAGCAGAATTCTGTGCTGCCTATATGAACCTGAAGAAGATGCCGCGCGACAGTATCTCGGCCATGCTTGAGATGGTGCTCCGCCTGGCTCCCGACAATGCGTCGGCACGCCTGCAGTTGGTGCAGTATGCATGGGAAGAAGAGAATAACGAACGCGTTGTAGAGCTATGTCGCCAGGCCCGTCAGTACAATCCCGACGAAATGGCGTTCTACTACTATCAGGGTATGGCTTTCTACCGCCAGGACGATCACGGCGATGCACTGGAAGCCTTCCAGAACGGTATCAGCGTCATCACCGAGGAGAGCAATCCCGCCATTGTGAGCGATTTCTATGCTGTGATGGGCGATCTGCTTCACCTGCAGGGTCGTCAGCGGGAGGCCTTCGAAGCCTATGACTCTTGTCTGGTGTGGCAACCCGACAATGTGGGCTGTCTGAATAACTATGCCTACTACCTCAGCGAACTGGGCATCGACTTGGACAAGGCCGAGCAGATGAGCCGTAAGGCCATCAAGGCCGAGCCACGCAATGGTACCTATCTCGACACCTACGCATGGATCCTGTTCATGCAGCAGCGATATGCCGATGCTTGTCCATATATAGACCAGGCCGTTCAGAACGATACGCTGCAGAGCGCAGTAATCCTTGAACATGCCGGTGATATCTATGCCATGTGCGGTGAGATTGAGAAAGCCGTCAACTACTGGCAGCAGGCCTTGGAGCAGGAGCCCAAGAACAAGTTACTTATCCGGAAAATTAAAAAGAAAAAATACCTCAAAAAATGAAAGCATTTCGTATTATCACGGCTGTTGCCCTGGCAGTAGTCATTGGCCTTTCTTCATGTGGCACTCACAAGAAAGTGGTGAAACCTGTTGAAGTATCAACCGATAGCATGACGCAGTCGGAGTTTATTGGCTTTGTCCATAATGCATCGTACCACAAACTGCTGTATGTGTCGTCGAAGGTGAAGTTCACTATCGAGGTGGGTCCGCAGAAAGTGAATCTTACGGGCAATCTGCGCATGAAGCGCGACGATGTGATTCGCCTGCAGCTGATGGCTTTCGGATTCGTTGAGGCCGCTCGCATGGAGTTCACCAAGGACTATGTGCTCTTTGTTGACCGTATCAACAAGCAGTATGTGAAGGCCCCCTATAAATATATTGACTTCTTGCGTCAGAGCGGAATCAATTTCAATACCCTTCAGGCCCTGTTCTGGAACGAGTTGTTCATTCCCGGAAAGTCATCACTCAGCAAGGGTGAACTGGAAGATTTCTCTGCCGACCTGGGTGGCGACGAGGCTATTATCTACCTGTCGCGCGGAAATATCAACTACAGTTGGCTTGCCAACCAGTCAACGGGTCGCATCAAGATGGCCAATATCATGCATCGCGATTCATACCGCGGCAATACCCAGCTGAACTGGAACTACCGTGTTATGGGTGCTCTTAACGGCAAGCCTTTCCCCAGCGACATGGAGGTGACGCTGACTACTCCGAAGAAGGAGGTGAAGATGAACATCAAACTGAACTATATGGGCACTGACGATGAGTGGGAAACACGTACCGAGGTGTCTGAGAAGTATCGCCAGGTAGAAATCGATGAATTGTTGCGCCGCATCATGGGTAGTTTCTAACCCATCATTTTAATTTCCTTACATGAAAAGATTCGTTATACTGCTTCTTCTCTCTCTGCTCACTGCTACCGTTCCAGCTCAGCAGCGCAAGACGAACACTCGCAAGCCAGTGGCTACACAGCAGAAAGGGAAGAAACAGACCACTAAGAAACAGACCACCAATAAGAAGACCAAGAAGCAAACCACAAAAAAGCCGGCTGCTAAACAGCCGGCTACCGTGAAAGGTTTGCAGAATGAACGCAAGGCACTGCAGGCCCAGCGTGCTGCCAACCAGCGTAAGCAGGAGGAACTGAAGCGCGGGGTAAAGCGTGGAATGGAAAATCTCATGATTCTGGATCAGGAGATTGCCGAAAAGCGCAAAGTCGTTGATACCATCCGCAACGATATCAGTCGCCTTTCTGAGTATATCAGTTTGCTCGACCGCCAGCTTATCGTATTGGAGGAAGAACTGGAACAGCGCCGTAACCGCTATATGAAGAGCATGCGCTATATGCATCGCAACCGCTCGGCACAAGACCAGTTCATGTTTGTTTTCAGTGCCGATAATTTCAATCAGATGTACCGCCGACTGCGTTTCTCGCGTGAGTATGCTGCCTATCAGCGTGCTCAGGGCGAGGCTGTGAAGTCTAAACAGCAGCAGGTGGAGGATAAGAAACGCGAACTGGCTGAGTCGCGACATGAGAAGAGTGCTCTCTTGGCTCGTGGCGAACAGGAGAAGAAAAACCTGGAAGGAAAGCAGAACGAGCAGCAGAATCAGGTGAACAAGCTGAAGAAACAGCAGAAGACCGTCGAAGCCCTGATTCTTGAACAGCAGCGGCGTGAGGCTGAACTCAACGCACGTATCGACAAGCTGATAGCCGAGGAGATAGCCCGTGAGAAAGCCCGTCAGGAGGCAGAGGCTAAGAAGCGTGCAGAGGCTGAGGCTGCCAAGAAGCGTGCCGAAGAACTGGCGCGGAAGAAAGCAGCTGCCGAGGCGGCCCGCAGAGAGAACGAACGCCGTATTGCCGAGGCTCGTAAGAAGGAAGAGAATGCTCGCAGAAAAGCTCAGCAGGCAGCCTCGCAAAAGGAACGTGCCGAGGCAGAACGCAGAGCCCGTGAGGCAGAGAATGAGCGTCGTGAGGCTGAGCTGCGCGCAATGGAAGACAACCGCAACCGTCAGCGTGAGATTGCCGAGGCCAAGAAGGTGGAAGAAACTTTCAGAGAGCCTGCCGAAGACCGCCGACTCAGTGGCAGTTTTGAACAGAACCGTGGACGTTTGCCACTCCCCATATCGGGTGCCTATCGACTGGTACGCGGATTCGGAACTTATTCTCCCGAAGGACTGAGTCATGTAAAACTGAAAAGCAACGGCTGGCACTTGAAAGGACAGTCGGGAGCAAAGGCCCAGAGCGTGTTCGACGGTGTGGTGAGCGGTGTTTATTTCCAGGGTGGCAGCTATATTGTCACAGTCCGTCATGGTAAGTATATCTCTGCGTATATCAACCTGGCTCAGGTGAGTGTTCGCAAAGGGCAGAAGGTGAAGGCCCGTCAGGCCCTCGGCTCTCTCGGTCCCGACCAGACTATGCAGTTCCAACTGCGCAACTGGAACACTCTGCTCAATCCCGGACTGTGGATAGGGCGGTAATGGCTGACAGCAACGCCGAAGACTGAACAATTTATTATCAACAATAACTAAAAAATGACAATGAAAGAGCGAATACCCTTTCTTGACTACATCCGTGTGGTGGCATGTTTCCTGGTGATGCTGGTGCATGCAAGTGAGAACTTCTATGGTGCCGATGCATCGGGCCTGGCCGGTAATATGTCGATGCTGGCCAACGAGCAGAACCGTTTCTGGGTGGCTTTCTACGATGGCGCATTAGGGCGCGTGGCCGTACCCCTGTTCATGATTGTGTCGGCCTTTCTGTTGGTTCCTGTCAGGGAGGGAATGACGATGTCGCAGTTCTATTGCCGCCGTTTTATGCGTATATTGCCGCCGATGGTGTGCTTCATGATTCTTTATTCACTGCTGCCACTGGCTTGGGGGGCTATGACTTGGGAACAGTCGGTAGCCGATTTGAAGATGCTGCCTTTCAACTTTCCCTCTATGGCCGGTCATCTGTGGTTCATGTATCCCCTTATCTCGCTGTATCTCATCATTCCCGTGGTTTCACCATGGTTGGAGCGGGCTTCGGCAAAGGACGAACTGGTATTCATCGGTATCTTCGCCTTTACCACGCTGACGCCCTGGCTGCATCGCTTCGTGTCGCCCGAACTGTGGGGTGAGTGTTTCTGGAACCAGTATTCCGCTTTCTGGTACTGTTCAGGCTATTTAGGCTATTTGGTATTGGCTCACTACATCCGTGTGCATCTGAAATGGAGCAACAGCCGCCGACTGACCGTAGGCTCTATCGCCTTCGTGGCAGGGGCCGCCTTCACGGCATGGAGCTTCTGGTGGAAAGGAGAACCCGGTGTGTTGATAGAGACCCCCATGCTGGAGTGGTCGTGGGAGTTCTGTACCATCAACGTGTTACTGGCCACCTTTGGACTGTTCCTGCTGTTCAGCTGTATCTCACGGCCCACGGCCATCATCACCGAACTGTCTAAACTCTCGTTTGGCATGTACCTGATGCACCTGTTCTTCCTGGCACCCATCGCAGGCTGGCTCATCAATGGCAATGCTGCCGAGCCGATGCTTCCCGTAGGGGTGGCCATTCCCGTGATAGCCATACTCACTTTTATTTGTTGTGCGCTGACCACAAAACTGCTGTCGTTCCTTCCTGGAAGTAAATATATAATAGGTTAGGAGCGATCTGGCGAAAACATAATTTCCTTTCTATGATGGACGTAAGAAAATATGCTCTTGAAGGTGCTGAACTGCTGAGCCGACTGATTGCCACACCGAGTGTGAGTCGGGATGAGGCTGCTGCCGCCGATGTGCTGTTTAAGCAGATGGAAGAATGGGGACTAAACCCCAAGCGTGAGGGAAACAATGTGTGGGCCATCAGCCCTGATTTCGACCCTCAGCGCAAAACAATCCTGCTCAATGCGCATATCGACACAGTGAAACCGGTGGCCACCTGGACCCGCGATCCCTTCAAACCTACATGGGAAGGCGACAAGCTCTACGGACTTGGTTCTAACGACTGCGGCGGCGGACTCGTATCGCTGCTGCAGGCCTATAGAATCTTAATAAATGAAGATTCTAGTGTAGAGTGTAGAGTGGAGAGTGGAGAGTTTGCTACCGCTCCAGAAGGTAGTGGAGAGTGGAGAGTGGAGAGTGCAGAGTTTGCTACCGCTCCGCAGGACGGTTCACGGGAAAGCCTCAATGGATTATTCGGTGATAGTCTCAATGGAAATAATGCAGCGGTAGCAAACTCTACACTATCCACTCTCCACTCTCCACTAGTAAATCTCGTTTTCCTCGCCTCTTGCGAGGAGGAGGTGTCGGGCAAGGATGGAATAGTTCGTGTGCTTCCGTTGTTGCCGAAGATTGACGTGGCCATTGTGGGCGAGCCCACCGGAATGCAACCTGCTATTGCCGAGAAAGGACTGATGGTGATAGACGGCTATGCCCACGGTGTGAGCGGACATGCTGCGCGCAATGAAGGGGTGAACGCTATCTATGAGGCACTCGACGACCTGGTATGGCTGCGCGACTATCGTTTTGAGAAGGTGAGTCCACTGTTGGGCCCCACCAAGATGACCGTCACCGTGGTGGAAGCCGGTACCCAGCACAATGTGGTGCCCGACACGCTCCACTTCATTCTCGATGTGCGTCCCAACGAGTTCTATCAGAACGAAGAACTCTATCAGTTCCTGTGCAGTAAGATGAAACACTGCGAACTGAAAGCTCGTTCCTTCCGCCTGCATTCCTCTTCCATTGCTGAAGATCATCCCATCGTACAGCGCTGTCTGTCGTTGGGCATGCAGCCTTTCGGTTCGCCCACCCTGTCCGATCAGGCCCTGATGTCGTTCCCCTCCCTGAAACTGGGACCCGGCCAGAGCAGTCGTTCCCACTCCGCCGATGAGTTTATCTGCCTGAGTGAACTGGAAGATGCCATCGAAAAATATTTGAAGATATTAGGGGAGTAGATCAGATCAAAATTGGAAATTTTACATTCTGAGGCTGTTCTGGCCTGACGAGTATTGACATTCCTAACAGCGTAACCAGTATTGGGGAGCGTGCATTCTATGGCTTAATATTATTATCTGCTTTTGGCTGCAAAATTAGCCATTCTCCGGCATGCCTGCCTCTTCATCTGTAACGTATGGCTATTCATTTGTAACAAGCGGGACGAAAAGCCGTGAAAGCCTTTGGTTATAAAATGATAATGTATTATCTTTGCGCCATAAAATCTATTAGGACAATGAAAAAAGTATTACTGATGATGGCTGGATGGCTGCTCACAATGACGGCTTCTGCCAAGGGAGAGGACAAGGTTTACCAGTTTGACAAGCCGCTGTACGGTGCTGCATACTATGCGGAATACACGCCAACGGACCGGCTTGACGTGGACATCCGGCTGATGAAGGAGGCAGGACTGACGGTGGTGCGCGTGGGCGAATCGACATGGTCGCTCTTCGAGCCGCAGGACGGGCAGTTTGAGTTCGCCTGGATGGACCGCATCATTGACGCGCTGCACAAGGCGGGCATCAAGGTCATCTTCGGCACGCCGACCTACAGTATCCCGTCGTGGCTGGCAGCAGAGCATCCCGAGGTGCTGTCGCAGACGTGGGACGGCGGACAGAGCCACTACGGCATCCGACAGAACATGGACCTGCTGAACGCCACCTACCGCCGCTACTCGGAGCGCATCATCCGCAAAATGATGGAGCACTACGCCCAGCACCCCGCCATCATCGGCTATCAGGTGGACAACGAGGTGGAGGCGCGCAAGATTGACAACCCCGACTACTTCGAGGGCTTCCGCGAGTACATCAGGCAGGAGTTCCATGGCGACCTGAAGGAACTGAACCGCCGCTGGGGACTGAACTACTGGGGCATGAACATCAACCGCTGGGAAGATTTCTACGACCGCAAGGGTGTGACGAACCCTTCGTATAAGGTGTGGTGGGAGCGCTGGAACCGCAAGGTGACGGCCGACTTCCTAAACTGGCAGGCCGACATCGTGAGCGAGTACAAGCGCCCCGACCAGTTTATCATGCACTGCTTCATGCCCAGTTTCTACGACATCGACCAAGTGGAGGCATTCCGCCAGATGGAGTACCCCGCCATCAACGTCTATTACACCATGCAGAACGGACAGGACGGACAGTGGATCAGTTACTCGTGCGACTTCATGCGCACCGTCAGCCGCAGCCACAACTTCCTCATCACCGAGACCAACGCCCAGGGCACAGGCTGGTCGAGCCGCAACCAGTGGCCTCCCTACGACGGGCAGTTGCGCCAGAACATGTACGCCTTCCTCTCGGGCGGTGCGAATATGGTGGAATACTGGCACTGGAGTACGTTGCACTACGGTCAGGAGACCTACTGGCGCGGCATCCTCGGTCATGACGGTAAGCCCAACCGCGTCTATCGTGAGTTCCAACGGGGAGCCAAGGAGTTGGAGAAGATTGGCGACCGACTGGTGAACCTGAAGAAGCGGAACCGCGTAGCCCTACTGTTCAGTCACGACTCGAAGCACGCCCTCGACTTCATGCCCTACACCGACCGCGACCAATACAAGGTGAACATGATGTACGACGCACTCTACCGTCAGAACATCGAGTGCGACATCCTGCCTGTCGATAAGCCCGAGATGCAGGATTTCTCGCAGTACGACATGCTCGTGGTGCCCTCGCTCTATGTGGCAACCGACGAACTGCTCAGGAAAATCAGCGACTTCGTGCGAGAGGGCGGCGAGGTGGTGATGCTCTTCAAGAGCGGCTACACCGACTACGACAATGCCGTTCGCCCCGTGCTGGCTCCCGGTCCGCTGGCCGAAGCCTGCGGGTTCACCTATCAGGAGTATTCGAGCATCAACACGCTGCCGCTGAAGCCCAACGGCATCGGAGCTGCGGACAATACCGTTAACACCTGGATGGAGTTCTTGCAACTGACCACGGCCAAGTCTTTAGCCACCGTAGAGCACCAGTTCTTCGGCCAGTGGCCCTGCATCACGGAGAACCAGTACGGCAAGGGCCACCTCATCTACATCGGCACCGTGCCATCTACCGACCTCCTCTATAAACTCATCACCCGTGCTGCCGACCGCAAGGGTATCGCAATCGTTGAGCGCCAGTACCAGTTCCCCGTCATCCTCCGCTCCGGCACTAACGCCAAGGGGCGTCAGATTCACTACCTCTTCAATTTCTCTTACGAGCCCAAGACCATTGCCTGGCCCTATCCCGCCAGCCAGTCGCTGCTCGACAAACAGTCCCTCGCCAGGGGCCAGAACATCACCATCGAGCCCTGGGGCGTAGTCATCGGCGAAGAGCGATAACCCGCCTCCACACAGAAAAATGAGCAGGCAACCCAGATGGGCAGACCTGCAAAGCAGCAAGACCGATCATTTTCCTGTCGCGGCGTTCACGGCTGTTTCCCGATAGTTTGCTATTGGTGCCACCGTCATCGTATGGCGAGTAGCCATACGATAGGGCAGACCTATCTGGCGGAATTCGTCGAGAAAGGCTTCGAGATATGTATCATCTGCAAACCGCTGCATTAGGCTGATACAGAACGTGCCGCCCACGGCACTCATCTCAATGGTGAGAGCATACGGCGTATAGGCCTCTGTGTACATCTCGCTGACGTATTGTTCGGCAGCACCCAGATTAGCTTTGCCGACGTAACTGACACAGGTTGTGGCTGCTGATGTTGCGACACTGTAGGCTTTGGCCATTGCCTGATGGCGCCCCTCAAGGGTGGGAATCTTTTCGAACATGTCTTGCGTATGCTGAGTTTGCCAGAAATTCTCAATGACGTTGTCTTCGTTCGACTGCAGGGCCACCATGCCTCGGAATATGGTCTGCTGCGTTTCAATATCCATCCCTCTCATCTCATCGTTCAGGGTCAGGCGGAGCGATGCTGCCATCGATTGTCCGGCCTGCGGACAACCCAGTGCGGGACGTTGGTTGATGGCCAGTGCCACCATCGGCACTCCTTCCGTCAAGTCGGGATGCAGACGGGCAATGGCACGGACGAGCAGCAGCGAAATGAGCGTAGCGGGCGATGTGTCGCCTGAGGTCACATACCTCATCATCTCTTGCTCTTCAACAAGGATGTTGACAGTTTCCACGTCCTCACTTACCGCCACCTTTGCCTGTGTGGTCAGATTGATGCAGCGCAGACGTTCCGTAAGGGGTAGCGGGTTCAGTTGGTCGGGCTTAGCCAGTGCGGCAGGGTCTTCCCATTCCTCTGAACTAATAGTGTCACCTGACACACGAATGTTCGCCATACCCCTTTCCAGTGTCGTGTCATAGCGACGGCGGGAATATTCATAGAGCAAGGTGCGTAGGATGTTATAGGCTCCAGTGCCGTCAGTCAGGCAGTGGAAGAAATCGATAGCGATGCAGTCGCCCCAGCAGCAGAAGGCCAGCAGATGGTTGTTCGACTCCGGGCCAATCAGTCTCACAGGTTTTTCCCCTTCGCTGACTACCCACGGCTCGCTGTTGTCTTCATACACAAAATATTCCGTGCCTTCAGCATCTTTCCTCATGCCGAGCTTCACTTGATAGTATGGATACCGCAGGCGCGTTGATTCTACAGCCTGACGCAACAAGTCGCCGTCAACGACATCTCGCATCTTCATCGTCATTCGTACCGTCCAACTCATCTGTTCTCCTGCCCATGTCAGGTAGAATCTTTCTGAAAGCAGTTTTTTTCCTTTATTATAATTCATCATGGTGACATTATTCATTACACATCGTTTTTAACGGGCGCAAAATTACTCAAAATTATCCAATTTCTTGTGGGAACTCCAACTTTTTTCGGAAAGATGATGCGCTTGCCGTTAAAAGTGCAAAAAGGCGGGCGAAATTGTATGTTTCTACCCAAAGCCTGCCTCTCCATGATCTTCGATTTGCTGAAAAAAGCATCAATTTGCAGGTTCATTTTATCGAAATTTTACTTGCTTACTGGGCTCAAAACTCGCGCCAAATTCACCAAACGGAAAGTGGGTCTGAAATACGCGAGTTCTGAAGAGTCTTTGTTGTTTTTAGAACTATCTGAATATCAGATGATTGTGTGTATTGATATTCTTCTGATACTCTCCTGCTGTAGAACTTCTATGATGCTGCAATGGGACTTCAGCTATACTACAACCACCGTTCTATTGCAATGCAACCACCATTCAGTTGCAATACAACCACCATTCAGTTGCAGTATAGCGGACGTTCAGTTATGGTGAAAGAAAAGTGCTATTTCACCATAGCAGAAGAACAATTCCATCACATCAAGAAAAAATGGGCAAAATATGTGTTTTTTCAATAAAAAGTGGCAAAACTAGCCTTTTTTCAGCTCCAAGCAATGGAGGAAGAACACATTGATGAAGGTCAGAACGAGGCCTTCCCGTTCTAGATTGAGATTTTTTTTTGTCTTGATTTTCGAAAAAAACAGGTTGAAAAAGAGAACAGGTAGATCATGATCAAAGCAGTGATTATTTCTTGTTTGATAGTCCATGATTAAAAAATGTGAATAAAGTGTAGTTTGTTGGCTTAAATAGCCGAAGTTTGGAATTTAAATCATATTTTTGCGATTAGAAATATAAACGTGTGTTTATATAAATGACGGTTTACATTTATGAAGTTCTATGATCGTGACTCGGAAATAGAGATCTTGCTTGATAATGAGAAGCAGGCAGAGAAAAGTGCAACTTTCACAGTGCTGATGGGACGAAGGCGAGTTGGTAAAACATCGCTTGTGACAAAGACTTTTGAAGGTCACAAGCATGCTTACTTGTTTGTCTCAAAAGATAGTGAGGCTATGCTTTGTAGTAAGTTTCAACAGACTATAGAAGAACAATTAGGTATTAAAGTATATGGCCGTTTGACCAGTTTCCGTGATTTCTTTGAGGTTGTGATGCGAGAGTCTCTTCAACGTCATTTCACTATTATATTCGACGAGTTTCAGAATCTGTACAAGATTAATTCGGCCATATTTAGTGAGATACAAGATTTGTGGGATCGCTATCATCGGGAGTCGCACCTCAATCTTATCACCATGGGAAGCATCCGTTCTCTTATGAAGCGTATATTCGAAGACGAGAATGAACCACTTTATGGGCGTCCCACTTCCAAATTTGCGCTTTTGCCTTTCACGATTGATGTACTCAAACAAATATTTCGTGACTACAAGCCCGACTACACCCCGGAGGACCTGTTATGTCTATACATGCTTACAGGTGGTGTTGCAAAATATGTAGAACTTTTAATGGATGCAGGCTGCTATACAAAAGAAAAGATGCTCAACTATTTATGCCGTCAGGATTCTTATTTTCTTTCTGAAGGGCGTGACTTGATGAATCAAGAGTTTGGGGATGAAGGCTCTACTTATTTTTCCATTCTCCAGCTAATTGCAGAAGGATTGAACCGCAGGTCGGATATTGATGGGGCAATTCAGAAGGATATGGGTACCTACCTGCAGAATTTGGAGCAGAATTTCAATGTTGTTTCTCGTCTGAAGCCCATACTTTCGAAACCGAATAGCAAAACAAGTGTTTACGAAATTACAGACCAGTTTCTCCGTTTCTGGTTCCGTTTTGTTTGTCCGTACCAGTCATTGGTGGAACGTGGCCAATTATCATTGTTACGTAAAAACATAAGCCTGCATTACGAGCAATTTTCGGGCAGGACGCTTGAGATGTTCTTTCAACAAAAGACAATGGAGTCTGGACACTATACTGTGGTAGGCAATTGGTGGGACCGCAAAGGCGAGAATGAGATTGATATGATAGCTCTTAACGAGTTTGACCACACAGGTATTTCTGCCGAGATAAAGCGTAATCCTCGAAAACTCAGTTTTACAGAGCTTGAACGAAAGGTGTCAAATCTGCCGCCTTCAGACTTTGGTCGCTATCACTTTACTTTGCAAACCTTATCTTTAGAAGATATGTAATTATATTCAGAAAAAGAAGCTGCTGTTTTTGTATTACGAGAATTGTTGCACCAATGTTGCACAAAAAAAGTGTGTTGTAACTAATTAATAGCCAACACACTTTGCTTTTAAGCCTTGTACCATCAAAGATACGATTATACACAATCCCGTTCTCAGCTGTTTCTTGGGCACTATGATACTCCACAACAGTTGGAATGTCTTGTCCCTTTTCAACAAATGCCATCGCCCAATTGTGTTGAGCGCATAGTTCTGACAAAGTCGCAGAAAGCAGAGTGACTGCTAAAATTTGAAATAGTCTTTTCATCTTATGATTGTTTTTGAGTTTGACGGAGTAAATACCATGCTGATGTAGTATAGAAGTTGCGAAGATATGGAATATTGGCAAAGAAAGTCCACTGGCGGCGAGGATTTATGTGGAACTTCTGCTTGTAGTGTGGGTTGATGAGCCAAAGGGTGCGCTTGCAAATGGTATAACCGACCTCGGAAACCAGTCGTTCAAAGTTCTCTATGGTCACCCGCGAAGCTCGTATGCTCATCAGTTCGCCAATGATACTTGCTGTGGCTCCGCTTGTCTTCAACAGGACTTTGTAGAGCGGCTTTGGCAGCAGATGAATGAAAGGAAGTTTGGAGGCCAGACCAACGCTAATTTGCTGATGGCCTCCAAATGGGTTCTGCCAGGCAGGAAAACCAAAGAAAGCGATGCCATCTTGTTTGAGGAAGTGTTTGATGTGAAGAAGAAAGTCTCGTTTATTGGATGGTTCGATGTGCTCTATTACATCGTGAATAAGTACGAGGTCATACCGTTCATTCTCCGTCCTTGGCTCTTCTGAAAGGAGAAAATTCTGGCAGATGAAAGTTCCCTGCTGGTGATATTCTGTGAAGAACGTCTGTGCTTCATTGATTCTAGTTTGACAGATGTCAATCCCAGTTACCTTGCAGCCCTGTTCTGCGAATGGAAGAAGATTGCCTCCCTCGCCACAGCCTATTTCCAGCACCCGGGTGTCAGGCGTTAGCTTGATGTATGTATTAAGGTATTCCATATAGAATGTCCTGGCCGTGTTAGCCAATTCACAGAAATACTGTTTGCGGTTCAGATGTCGTTGTTGCATAGTCTTTTCTTGTTTTGTTTCTCTATAGGGATAGATACCACAAAGCAAGAAAAGACTGCACGACTTCAGGGAGAAAACTACCATGTTATGCGGATTCCTAATGGCAACGAGAACGTGAATGGGTGTTCTGTGCGGTAGGTCTCGATGTCGCTACCCGTCGGGATGTAGTATTGCAGACTTGGCTCAGCAAAGAAACCGATGTTAGGTGTGAGGTTATACTGCAAGCCAATGCCTGTTCCTATCGACCACTGCAACGGAGCATGGAGCGTAGTCTTCTCTTCCAGTTCTTTCATTCCATTAACGAAATAGCTTGTGCTGAACGGAGCATAAACAGGTATCTCCAACTTCGCGCCAAGACTTCCGTATAGGTTCCATCTTCTTACATTATATATATTATATGTACCCTTCAGAGGTATGCCGAGGTAATGTATGGTCTGTTGCTCACGGATGGCGTTCCCACCTGTTCCTACTTCGGACTCTGATTTCAGATGGCTATAACTCAAGCCTGTCTCTAAGCCAAAGCGGTTATTCAGTTTGTACTTCAATGCCAAGGAGAAAGAGATTGGCATGTAATGGTGAGTCTTACGCTCAATCATGTCCGTGCTGGGCTGGGCTGCGTTGTTTTGGGCAATCTTCAACAAGAACTGATACGTCTTGTAATCAACATCAAGTGTTCCATTCTGTAATGCCTCGGCATAATCGCTCCATTTGTCGAAAGAGCGGATAGGCGGAACTTCGCTTGTAATATCTGTCATCTCCGTTTCATCTGTCATCTCCGTTTCAGTGAATATAAACGGACGGTTAGCATTCTGTTCACCCATACTACCTGTGTATGCCAATTCTACAGACCACTTCTGTCTATCCTTAATCTCTGTGGACTTTTCCGGGAACAGGTCTGCTATATTTATATCTTTGTCTGGACGCAAGTCGGGCAGTGGCTTGTTGTTGTGCAAGATGGTCGCAGTGTCGGTACTCTCTGTTTCTTCGCCGGTATGTTGGAGCGTGTCAGCAGGAGTAAGACTATCTACTGGAACATCTTTGACAGGAGCAATGGCTATTTGCTGTGTCGCAATTATTGGAATGGCAGGAGTTCCTTGCCCTATCGTCGGAGTACCTTCATCATCATGCTTTGTATCAGGCGTAGTCTGTTCTTGTTTTGTTACTATTGGTTGCGGCACGTCAGTGGTCTTTCCTGTTTTATAAAGATATATGGCCAAAGGCAACAGAAGTGGCATGAGCCACAACAGCCAATACTGTGCAAGTGACTTCTGCAACATTTTCTTTGCCCGTGACAGTTGTGACGATGAAGAATGGGCTGCAATTCCAAGGATTTCGGCAATTTCCTTATGCGACATTTCTTGGATGACCGCCAACTTGAATACCTGTCCATAGCCTTTGGGCAGCGCATCTACAGCCGTCATCAGTTCTTCCATAGTTGGTAACGGCTTGTCTTCTGTTGGAATAGGTTCCCCAGGAAGTTCTTCGACAAGCGAAGCGGCAGAGCCGATGACTTCTTCTGAGAGAGTGGAAAGCGAAAGCATTGCGGGATCATGATGCCGCTGCATATAGCGTCGGGCAACATTGGTTGTAATACTTGTCAGCCATGCCTCAAAGCGTTGTGGGTTATGCAGTTGATCCATCTTGGCAAAAGCCAGTAGAAAAGCATCATGTGCCAATTCCTCTGCCACTTGACGATTGTCTACGATGCGTTGGCATATCATCGTCATTTGTCGGTGATATGCCCTATATAGGCTCCCCAAAGCAGTCTCATCGCCCTGTCGCCCTCGCTCTATGAGTTGGATTTCATCCTTCATTTTTCCCGTTCGGCAGAGTAAACGCGTTTGCTCTGCTCTCACTTAATCAAAACGTTGTTCTATGTCCATCGAAAACATTCTGCCTCTATTGACAAAGATACCACTTTTCCAAAAAGACTGCACGGGAATTACAATTTTTTTCAAACATGGGTCACAACCTGTCCCCATGATCATTTCGATGAGCCAATATTTTTTCCTAATTCTTGTTCGGTTTCCTATTTTTTTGTATTTTTGCAACAGGTTAATTCAAATTATTGTTTCACCTTTTAAAACAGACAAGAATTATGACATAACGAAAAGATTAGACTAAAGCGAAACCTCTGGGAAATGAGAAAGGTACTATCGGCTCAGCCTTAGTACCCGAAAACAAGTAATTACAAGTTTAACCCGACGTTTCTGCTCTCAGAAAGACTTTTTGATATAACTTGGACTTCAAGTCCTTGTTCTTTTCCTGTAAATACCGCCAAATCATTTACGTAAGAACAAGTGATGAAGAGTTCACGCTGTTAGGGCGTGAATTGTTCTCCCTTTTCTACGTAAAAGGCCACTTGGCGGTAGCCTACAGGAAGGAAAAGCAACAGAGCAGTTCCGTCCTTTTTTTATTTACCAATTTATGAAACAACTTTATCTGAAAACTATGTTGCTCCTAATGATGTGTATGGTAGGAACAACTGCTTTTGCCTACGACTGTGAGGTTGATGGCATCTACTACAATCTGAACAATGAGAAAATGACTGCGGAAGTGACGTATAAAGATTATGATTATAACAGCTATTCTGGCAATAAAACCATCCCAGAATCCATTACTTATTCTGGTCAGACTTATAGTGTGACCAGCATCGGCGAACGGGCTTTCTCTGGATGCTCCGGCCTAACCTCCATCACCATCCCCAACAGCGTGACCAGCATCGGCGAACGGGCTTTCTGGTATTGCTCCGGCCTAACCTCCATCACCATTCCTAACAGCGTGACCAGCATCGGTAAGAGTGCGTTCGCAGGCTGTAGCAGCCTTGAATCAATGATTGTAGAAAGCGGAAATACTGTCTATGACTCACGCGACAATTGTAATGCTATTATTAAAACTGCAGATAACGAGCTCCTCCTTGGTTGCAAAAACAGTATCATCCCCAACAACGTGACCAGCATCGGCATCGGTGCGTTCTCTTACTGCGAAGGACTGACAAGTGTCACCATCCCCAACAGCGTGACCAGCATCCGCGACTATGCGTTCACAGAATGCAGTGGTCTGACGAGCATCACCATCCCCAACAGTGTGACCAGCATCGGCATCGGTGCGTTCTCTTACTGCGACGGACTGACAAGTGTCACCATCCCCAACAGCCTAACCAGCATCGAACCAAGGGTGTTCAAAGGATGCTACCGCCTGACGAGCATCACCATCCCCGATAGTGTGACCAGCATCGGCATGGAAGCATTCTTTAACTGCAGCGGTCTGACGAGCATCACCATCGGCAACAGTGTGACCAGTATCGGCGACGATGCGTTCTTAGGCTGTAGCAGCCTGACGAGCGTCACCATACCCAATAGCGTGACCATTATCGGTTATCAAGCGTTCTTTAATTGCAGAAGCCTGAAGAGTGTCACCGCACACATGGAGAATCCTTGCTATATTAGTGAAAGTGTTTTTTTAATAAATAAAGGGGACTTACCGCCCTATTACATCTATACCACTACCACGCTGTATGTGCCAGAAGGTAGTGAAGAGCTTTACAGAAATACCAATGGATGGAAACTGTTTCAGAAGATAGAAAAAACCACCTCTATCACAACGGCAAAGCGTGAAGCGGCAACGCCTGCCGTCAACTATTCCTTTAACGGCCAGCAGCTCCCAGCCGCCCGTCGAGGTCTGAACATCATCCGCATGAGCGACGGAACGGTGCGCAAGGTGATGGTGAAGTAAGTACAGAAGAACAAAAAAACAGGTTGAGGTACAAAATTGTGCTTCAGCCTGTTTTTGTATCTATGATGGCAACCGACAAAGACTATACGGGACGTGTCCGTGCCGACTTTATCAAGCGTATGTTCCCAGATGTGATGAAGGACATAGAACTTGACAGCATCCGCAATTTCAAGTTTCAGCCCGATACTGGCAGCATCGTGATAGATGATCCGGACATGGGTGACTATCACTTCCATTTTGATAACAAAAAAATCCCTTGCAAGCATCAGACTTGCAAGGGATTGCTTTTTGAGCCTTGTACCCAGACCCGGGGTCGAACCGGGACGGGTTGCCCCACTGGTGTTTGAGACCAGCGCGTCTACCGATTCCGCCATCTGGGCTCTTAAAGCGGTGCAAAGGTAAGAAGTTTTTTTGAATTAACAAAAGATTCTCCTAAAAATTACAAAATTACTTGGCTATTTCAGGTTTATTATGTAATTTAGTGCCATGAAACAAATAACTAATACTGAATGGAAAAGTGTTTAACTATAAATCTGGAATTATGGAACAACTCTTGAACTCTACTGCAAACCATACAGATAATGTTTCCTTGAACTATTGTGTGATACTGGCTGGCGGACGAGGACGCCGATTGTGGCCGTCGAGCAGAATGGAAAAACCAAAGCAATTTATGGACTTCTTTGGAACGGGACGCTCGCTGCTGCAACAGACCTTCGACCGCGTGTCGGCCTTCATCCCTGTCAATCAAATATATGTGGTCACCAGTTTGGAATATCGCACACTGTTGCAAGAACAGTTGCCCGAGATTCCGAGTGAGCATATTCTGTGTGAACCGGTGAACCGCAACACAATGCCGGCAGTGGCATGGGCTGGCCGACGTATTCATCGCGAGAGCGGTTCGGCACGTATTCTGGTGACTCCTGCCGATCAGCTTGTGATGAACGAGGATGCTTTTATGCGGAATATATTGGAGGGACTGAATTACGTTGCCGATAATGATATTATGCTGACGATGGGCGTGCGTCCTACTCGGCCGGAGCCCGGTTATGGATATATTCAGATAGGTGAATCGACACTGGCAAATGGTATCAGTAAGGTGCAGTCGTTCACTGAGAAACCTGACCGCCAGTTTGCCAAGGTGTTTATGGAGAGCGGCGAGTTTATGTGGAACACGGGTATGTTCCTGACCAATGTGACGAACCTGCGCAAATGGTGCCTGGAAGTGACTCCTGATATGCCCTATCGCTTTGCCGAGCTGAAAGGGAACTACTCGCTGGAGGAAGAGGCTCAGTGGGTGCTGGAACATTTCCCGTCGTACCCGAACCTGTCGATGGACAAGGCGGCACTGGAGATGACGGAGAATGTGTATGTGATGAAGTGCGACTTCGGATGGGCCGACATCGGTACCTGGCATTCTCTCTACGAGCATGTGCAGAAGGCAGAAGGCGAGAACGTGGTGCTCGATTCGGAGGTGATGATGGAGAACTGCCGCAACAATATTGTTTGTTTGCCGAAGGGACATGTAGGCGTGATAAACGGTCTGGAGGGCTATATCATAGCTGAACAGGGCGATGTGCTGCTGATTTGTCCGAAGGAGGACTCATCGGCACTCATTCGCAAATATGTGAATGAGATAACGATAAAATACGGGGAGAACTATTCGTGAACCGTATTCTGCTATTCTTTCTGCTGACTGTTGGCACAGTATCGGCTCAGCAAACCCGGACAGACGATGGAAAACAGTCTTGGCAGCAAGTATGGCAGGAAACAATGGATATTGCTGACGATGAAGAGCAGGCCACTGCTGAGGAAGACTATGTCCTGCTGAACGAACTGAGTGAGCAGCCTATAGACCTGAACAGTGCTACGCGCGAGGAATTGGAACGCTTGCCGTTTCTCTCGGCCCAGCAGGTGATGGACTTGATAGAATATCGTGACCATTACGGACCGGTAAGGTCGATGGGTGAGTTGAGGGCGGTCCGTTCGCTGGACTACAGGCAGGTGATGCTGCTACCTTATTTTATATATATAGGAGAACAGAAAGAGGAACAGTACTTTCCTAAATTAAGACAGATACTCTCCAACGGTAAACAAGAGATTACGACAGCCGTTCGTATGCCTTTTTATGACAGGAAAGGCGATACGAACGGCTATTTAGGTTATAAGTATCGTCACTGGCTGCGCTATCAGTTTCATTATGGCGACTATGTGAAACTGGGAGTGGTGGGCGCACAGGATGCTGGTGAACCGTTTTTCTCAAACCAGAACAAATGGGGCTATGATGCCTATTCCTACTATCTGCAGATTCGGAAACTTGGACGAGTAGATAATGCCGTAGTGGGGAAGTATAAGTTGTCGGCCGGTATGGGACTGGTGTTGAACAACAGTTTCTCATTAGGGAAAATGACCGTGCTGCAGAACTCAGGTCGTTCCCAGAATGTGATCAGGGCTCATGCCTCGCGTTCGCAAGCCGATTATTTTCAAGGAGCGGCCGCCACGCTGTCGCTGGCCAAAAAGCTGAAACTGACGGCTTTTGCTTCCTACAGGACTCTTGATGCAACGCTGAATGATGACGGCACGGTGAAAACCATTGTGACCAGTGGCTACCACCGCACGCCCACTGAGATGGAGAAGAAGAACAACACCATGCAGATGGCAGTGGGCGGGCGTCTGGCCTATAAGACAGGTGGATTCCACGTGGGCGCAACCTCTGTCTATACTCAGCTTGACAGGCGTCTTTCGCCAGACACCAAGAGCAACTACTGCCGCTATTATGCCCAGGGGCGCCGCTTTCTGAACGGAAGTGTTGACTATGGTTATATGCACCACCGATGGATGCTTAACGGCGAGACAGCCATCAGTCAGAATGGGGCTGTGGCCACCCTGAACGCACTTGGCTACCAGTCGCATGACGGATGGAGCGTGACAGCGGTGCAACGATTCTATAGTTATCGTTATACCTCTCTCTTCGGCCATGCCTTCAGCGAAGGCGGACGCGTGCAGAACGAGAGCGGATTCTATCTGGGAGCTACTTGGCGACCGCTGGCCAGGCTGCAGTTGCAGGGATATGCTGACTATGCCTATTTCCCATGGGCACGCTACAGAGTGTCACAGGCTTCATCGGCTCAAGACTATCTGGGCGAGGCTATCTATACACTCAACCGGCACTGGACATTGAAAGGACGCTACCGACTGCACCTGCGACAGTTGGACAATGAGGCGAAGACAGCCCTTCAGCGTCATAACGAGCACCGTGCGCGCATAGTGGTGGGCTTCAGCAATGGTGGATGGACAGCTGCGGCTCAAGCCGATGGGGTGAGGGCTGTGAATGAGCAGATAGACCAAGGATATATGGTGAGTGGAAATGTGGGATGGAAGCAAGACTGGTGGCAAGTGGGGACGGCGATAGCCTATTTCAATACCGACTCCTACGACAGTCGTATCTATGCCTATGAGCGCCAATTGCCCCATGAGTTTTCTTTCCCTGTGTATTTCGGTTGTGGCTACCGTGCACTGTTGGTGGGCCGTGCAAAGATAGGCGCATCGCTGCAGATAGATGCCAAATGCGGCTATACCCATTATAACGACAGATCGGTCATCGGGAGCGGTTTGCAGGAAATTGCCGGCTCGTCGATGACCGATCTGGATGTTCAGGTGCGTTGGCTGTTCTGAACAGTATGATTAATTCTGAATTTCGTTCATGATTCTCATAAAGTTTCCGCCCCAGATTTTCTCTATGTCTGCAAGACTGTAGTCGTTGAGTAGGAGCTGGCGGGTGAAGAGAACCAACTCGCTGGCATCATCAAGACCGCAGATACCACCGTCGCCATCGAAGTCGGTACCCAGTCCGACATGGTCGATACCCATAAGACTGATGGCATGCTTCAGATGGTCTATGGCATCATAGATGGTAGCCCTTCCGTTCTCCTTCAGGAATCCGTTGTAAAGGGTTATCTGACAGACACCGCCTTTTTGAGCCAAAGCACGCATCTGATCGTCGGTCAGATTGCGTGGATGGTTGCAAAGGGCACGGGCCGATGAATGACTGCAGATGATTGGTTTCTTTGATATTTCAAGTGCATCGTAGAAACTCTTTTCAGCAGCATGACTGAGGTCAACGATAATGCCCAGTTCGTTCATTTGCCTGATGACTTGGGCGCCAAACTCGCTCACACCGCCATGTGTCTGAGAGCCGCGGGCTGAGTCGCAGATATCATTATCGCCGTTGTGACAAAGGGTGATATAGACAACACCGCGTTTCTGGAAATGGTTCAGGTTCTTGATGTTACCTTCAAGAGCCAGTCCGTTTTCTATTCCCAGCAGAATACTCTTCTTGTTTGCTGCTTTGTTGAGAAGCAGGTCGTTGGTGTTGCGGGCAATGGCAATATAATCGCTGTTGCTGTCAACAATCTTCTCGATCTTGTCGAAGATAAGGTCGGCATAGGCTTTCGGTCCTTCCACTTTGAAAGGTACGATGTCCTGGAACTTCTCCCCCGGTTTGGGCTGGGGCAGATAGCTCACCATGACGGTGGCATCGAGGTGGCCTTCTGTCATCTTGGGCAGGTCAACCTTCAGCTTCTCATCGCGTGTGATGAAGTTCACTCCCTGTGAGAAGAACATCGGGGTGTCGCAGTGAGAGTCGAGCGTGAAGACTTTTTGGTGGATATCCAATACGCGCCTATAGAGGGCGGCTTCTCCTATCAACCATGTGAATACGGTCTTGCCCTCTTCTTTCAGGCACTCAGGATGCCATTGCACACCGATAACAGGTTTTCCCTCGTTGCTCTCAACAGCTTCAACAATGCCATCTTTGGCCTGAGCCACTACCCAAAGGTGTTCGCCTGGATTGCTCACAGCCTGATGGTGGAATGAGTTGACGGCTATCTGTTCCGTTTCATAAATGGATGAATACAGGTTGGAGTCTTTGTTGATGGTAACCGTGTGGGTGGGAACAGAGCGGTCGGCCTCTTGAGAGTGTTTCAGGAGTCGGGGCTCTGCTTCTTTGGCGTCTGCTTCATAGATATCCTGTGCAATTTTTCCGCCCAGTGCAATGGCGAGTGTCTGGATGCCTCTGCAAATGCCAAGAATAGGCATCTGACGGTTATAGGCCAGGCGGGTGAGCAGCAGTTCAAAACTGTCACGCTCGGCGTTGATAGAACCAAGTTTGGGTGAAGGTTCTTCTCCACAGAACAACGGATTGATGTCAGCACCACCGCTGAGCAGTAAACCATCAATGTGGTCAAGGATGCTTAGTAATTCTTCTTCGTTGTTGGTGGGAGGAATGATAAAGGGAGTGCCTCCTGCCTCAACAACTTTTTTATAGTATCCTTCTCCAAGTTTACAAGTCTGTTCGCCATAGTTGCCGGTGATGCCGATAACAGGACGACTCGCTTTGTTTTTATTAAAAAAGCTGTCGGAGTAGATGGCCGACAGCTTTTTATCTATATTGAATGAGTTCATAATTAAGCTTCGTCGGTCTCGTTAAAATGTACGGGTATCTCGCGTTTGATGCTCTGTTCGAGCGAGATGAGCGTTTCGGTAGCTACGACACCGGGAATTTCTTGCAATTGTCCATTCAGAAGGTGCATCAGTTGCTCGTTGTCGCGCGCATAGAGCTTCACCATCATTGTGTATGGACCCGTGGTGAAGTGACATTCTACAACCTCGGGGATGTGCTCCAGGCGCTTTACCACTTCTTTGTACATGGAACCGCGCTCCAGATTGATGCCTACATAGGTGCAAGTGCTGTAACCCAACGACTTGGGGTTTACGTCAAAGCCGCTGCCAGTGATGACATCGTTGTCGATGAGGCGCTGTACACGCTGATGAATAGCGGCTCGCGAAACATTGCACTCTGCTGCTACGTCTTTGAAGGGCATACGTGCATTCTTTGACAAGATACTCAGTATCTTTTTGTCAAGGTTGTCAATTTTTTCCATGTTAAATGTCTGATATTAATGCATTTCTGATAGCAAAATTACATAATTTAATCGAAACTTCCAACAATTTGTGACAAAAAGTAGAGGAAAATGTCGCAAAATGTTCTGAAAAAGAAAAGTAATGGACTCTTTTGGGTGAGTCCATTACTTGTGCTATATACATTTACTCAGTTTTCGAGAGTAATGTAGATTTATTTTTCAATATCAACCAGCTCTACGTCGAATATCAGTGCAGAATAAGGTTTGATATTTCCCATGTTACGCTCGCCATAGGCAAGTTCGTAAGGGATGTAGAGTTGCCATTTTGAACCTACGGGCATCATGGTCAGCGCTTCGGTCCAACCCTTGATAACCTGATCGGCACGGAATGAGGCAGGTTCGCTGCCGTGTTTGGCTGAGGCATCAAACACGGTACCATCAACCAGGCGGCCCTCATAGTGAACCTTCACCTTGTCGGTGCGCTGTGGAACGGCACCCTCGCCCTTGGTCAGCACTTTATACTGCAAGCCGGAAGGAGTGGTGATAACGCCCTCTTTCAGTTTGTTCTCGGCCAGGAACTTACGACCAGCCTCACGGTTGGAACCGTAGAGCTTCTCATCCTTGGCAGCCTTGTTGGTCTGCTGTTTTACGCGGAACAGTTCCTCGGCGTCCTCCTGCTTCATAGTGGCGGTATCGCCCAGCAATGCATCGCTGAAACCGCGGAAGAACAGGTCGTGCAGAATGCTGTCGGGAGTGTCGGTGAATTCCTTTTCCATGCCAGGCAGCATGCGCTGAGTGATCTGAGAGGCAATGTCTATACCGGCCATGCGAGCCTTCTGACGAGCATCATTGGCAGCGGCAATAGCCTCCTTGAAACCAGCCACGAAGTCGGCCATATAGGCTGTATCGACACCCTGCTGCTGAACGAGGTAGGGAATAAGACCATTGGTGATAGACATACCGGCGGCATAGCTCAGAGAGTCGCTGCCGTTCTTCAGTTCGGCAGGAGCCACAACGGCAGTCTGCTTCTTGTCCTTTTTCTTTTTAGCATCTACGGTGCCAAAAGAAGCACTCGCCAGTAAAGCGAGTGCTATGAATAGTATCTTCTTCATGTTGAGAAAATATCTTTTCAAAATAGTTCTGTGCTAATGATTACTTCACCTCGAGCAACTCGATCTTGAAAATCAAAGCAGAAAAAGGCTTGATAAGAGCACCGGCCTGACGCTCGCCGTAAGCAAGTTCCTGAGGGATGTAAACCTCCCAAACAGAACCGGCAGGCATGTGGGTGAGAGCCTCGGTGAAGCCCTTGATGTTCTGATTGCAACGAACGGTGTAAGGCTGGTTGCGCTTGTAAGAACTGTCGAAAACAGAGTCGTTGATCAGACGGCCCTCGTAGTGCATTACTACAGTAGCGGTATCAGTAGGAATCTTACCGTTGCCTTCCTTGATAACCTTGTACTGCAGACCGCTGGGCAGTGTTATCACACCTTCCTTCTTGGCATTCTCGGCCAGGAACTTCTCGCCAGCCTCTTTGTTAGGACCGTAAGCCTTGGCTGTTTCACGAGTCTTAATCTGCTGCATCAGGCGCTGAGCGTTCTCGTTGGCCTCGTCCATAGTCATAAGACCTTTCTTGCCAGTGGTACCGGTGATGAAACCAGCCATGAAGTTCTTCATAGAGATGGTCTGGGTAGAGTCGTCACCGAAGAGCTGGTAGTTGATGCCCTTCACCATCTGGTTGGCAACCTGCTGACCAATCTGGATACCAGCATAGTAGGCAGCCTTCTTCTTGTTGTCGCCAGCATTGGCACCATCATTAAGACCCTTGATGAACTCGCCCATGTAGGTGGTATCAACACCGAGTTGCATAACGAGATAATCCTTCAGACCCTGAGTCTGAGCCATACCGATAGCATAGCTTACAGAGTCAACATCGCTTTTCAGATCAGCAGTAGGAGTACCGCCGTCGCACGAAGTAATCGTGGTGGCAGCAATGGCCATAGCGGCCAAAATCATTGATTTTTTCATTTGTTTTTTGTATTTTATTGATTATACGACTTCAATTAGTTTAAACAACTTCAATCAGTTCAACATCGAAGATAAGGGTTGCAAAGGGAGGAATCATTTGTCCGGCACCACCTTCGCCATAAGCAAGACGGTAGGGAATGAAGAAACGATACTTAGCGCCTTCCTGCATCAACTGCAATCCTTCAGTCCAACCGGCAATCACCTGCTGCAGACCAAAGACTGCGGGCTCACCACGCTGTACGCTGCTGTCGAATACGGTACCGTCGATAAGGAAACCCTCATAGTGGCACTTCACAGAATCCTTGGCGCTGGGCTTCTTGCCGTTACCTTCCTTAATTACTTGATATTGAAGTCCGCTGGGAAGGGTGATAACACCATCTTTCTTAGCATTCTCAGCCAGGTATTTCTCGCCTTCAGCCTTGGCAGCCTTGCCTTTCTCGGCACGCTCAGCGTTCATCTTTTCTTCTTTCTTGGCAAAATAGTCTTGCACCAGTTGCTGGGCCTCACGATGAGAAACTTTCAGCTCGTTACCTGCCAGCACATCCTTGATAGACTGTGCAAAATCATCTACGTTCAAATCACTGCCAGCACCCATCTGTGCCAGCTGCTGTCCGATGCCCAATCCAAGGGCATAGCTCAGTTTGTCCATGCTTTCTCCTTATTATATAATTAAAATCGCGCAAAGTTACGCATATTTTTGCATTCAACCATTGTTATTTCGCTAAAATATATTATTTTTGTGGAGATTTAATAGTTTATTGTTGAAAAAAACAAGCCAAATGAAAAAGAAAATCGTTGTTTTGACGGGTGCCGGAATGTCGGTGGAGAGCGGGTTGAAAACTTTCCGTGATGCCGATGGCCTTTGGGAGGAATATCCTGTGCAGCAGGTTGCCACTCATGAAGGATGGGAAGCCGATCCTACGCTGGTGACGAACTTTTACAACATGCTTCGCAAGAAATGCTGGGGAGTGAAACCCAATGAGGGTCACAAGCTGGTTGCGGCCCTTGAAGAAAAATACGATGTGACAGTGGTGACACAGAATGTGGACAACCTGCACGAACAGGCTGGTTCGTCGAAAGTGATTCACCTGCATGGCGAACTGATGAAGGTGTGCTCCAGTCGTGATGTTGACGATCCGAGGTATCAGATAGAATTGACACCTGATAATTGTGAGGTGGCTCCTGGTACAAAGGCGGGTGACGGTTCGCTGCTGAGGCCCTTTATCGTGTTCTTTGGCGAGGCAGTTCCCAATATCACAGTGGCTGCCGAAGAGGCTCAGCAAGCAGATATTTTCATTGTCATAGGCACTTCGCTCAATGTCTATCCTGCTGCAGGATTATTGCACTATGTGCGTCCGTCTGTTCCAATCTACCTCATTGACCCGAATCCTATCAACGCCGGAGAGCGTGTCAAGCAGATACAGAAAGGCGGTTCGGAAGGTATGAAAGAATTGACGGAAATCCTAATGAAATGAAACACTTGAGGAGAAAAACGGCGATTCCTTTGCTTTTGTGATGGAAAAGGCGTAATTTTGCACTCTAAGTTTTGAAAGACAGTCTAAAAAAATTATACTAAAATTCGATTATGAAGAATATTTCATTGATTGTGGCAACTGCCGTTAGCATGATGCTCAGCAGCTGCGGAATGGGAACAACGGGTACTACTTCTGGAACAACCACTGGTGCTGCTGGAGCAGGCGCCTTAGGTAGTGTTATTTCTGCTGTTACCAACGGACAGGTATTGGGTAATGTACTGCAGAGTGTATTGGGCCTGGACAAGATGACGAAGGCCGATTTGATTGGTACTTGGACTTATAGTCAGCCGGGTTGCGCTTTCACCAGTAAGGAGATGCTGGCACAGGCTGGCGGTGAGGCAATGGCTCAGGCCATCAAGGATAAGATGCTTCCCACTTTCCAGTCGGTAGGCATCAACTCAACCAGTACCAAGATCACTTTCAAGCAGGACGGTACTTTCACATCGACCATCGCAGGAAAGAACTTCTCAGGCAAATATACTTTCGATGAAGCCAACTATAAAGTAAATCTGCAGGGCTTGCTGCTGAACATCAACTGCTATGCCAAGAAGAATTCGAATGGTATTGCTTTGTTGTTTGAAGCATCAAAACTGCTGACAGTTATTCAGACCATGACTGCTTTGAGCGGCAACAGCACTGCTCAGACAATCGGCGATTTGTCTAAGAACTACGATGGTCTGCGTATTGGCTTCGACTATAAGAAGTAATTTCGTATTTGAGATAGCCCGTGCATCTGCATCCGCTACATACATCCATAGAGAAGCCTTTGCGCTTCAATAATCCTTTCGACTACGAACCTCATCCGCTCTGTCTGTTGGCGGCGGATGAGGTTAATCGTTTTATTGCCTCGCAGTCGGAATTGCTTGCTGATGCTCAGCGCGGGAAGATGTTTGGCGTGTTGATTGTGGAGCAAGGAAAAGAATCGGGGCTTTCTTATATTGCTGCTTATTCCGGATTACTGGCAGGGCGTAACGACTGGCCTTTCTTTGTGCCTCCTGTTTTCGATGCTCAGCAGCCTGACGGTCATTTCAAACAGACCGAGCGTCTCATTTCTTCAATCAACGCCCAGTTGTCACAGTTATCCTCATCTTCAACATCCCCTTCCACCTGCTCGTCAGAGGTTCTTGCCCTCAAGCAGCAGCGCAAACAGTTGTCGGAGGAACTTCAGTTATGGCTGTTCAGTCAGTACCGCATGCTGAATGCACTGGGAGAAATAAAAGATTTGGTAGAGATATGGCGCGACTACCACCGTCTGCCGAAGATCCAGCAGCGTTTTCCTCTGCCGCCAGGCGGTAGCGGCGATTGCTGTGCACCGAAGTTGTTGCAGTATGCCTATCAGCACGGATTGTCCCCTGTGGCCATTGCCGAATTCTGGTATGGTGCATCTCCGAAAGGCGAAATCCGTCATCATGGACAGTTCTATCCTGCCTGTCGCGGAAAGTGTTTGCCCATCCTTACCCACATGCTCAAGGGACTGGATGTTGACGAAACGCCTTCGCCTTCGGTTCAGAATTTGAAAGACCAACTGGAGGTGCTTTATGCAGACGAAACGATTCTTGTAGTGAATAAACCCTCAGGTCTCCTTTCAGTACCAGGGCGAATAGAGGCTCCTTCTGTAGAAACAATCCTTTCTGAAAAATACGGTCGGGTGTTTATGCCTCACCGGTTGGATATGGACACATCAGGATTGCTGGTGGTGGCTCGTAATGAAGATGCATATAAACATCTGCAGCACCAGTTCTATTCGCGTACTGTTTCTAAGAAATATATCGCCTTATTGGATGTTGCGGAAAGACATAAGAATGGGAAAACGATTCTTCATGCAGGTGATAAAGGCACGATATCATTGCCTTTGCGGCCAGACCCATTAGACCGTCCACGCCAGGTGGTCGATCCTCTTCATGGCAAGCAGGCGGTTACCGATTTTGAGGTGCTGTCGGTTATGGACTCTGGTGTGGATAGTGAAGGTGCTGTTGCTCTCGTGTCGCTGATTCCTCATACCGGGCGTACCCACCAGTTGCGTGTGCACTGTGCTCATCCTGATGGCTTGGCTTGTCCTATCGTTGGTGATCCACTCTATGGAAAGAAAGGCCAACGGCTTTGTCTGCATGCTGCCGAATTGTCTTTTCGTCATCCATCAAAAGGCGAACAGATGCATTTCACCGCACCTCGACCAGACTTTTATAAAGAAGAATAAGAACTTATATAAATACATTTTTACTATGGAAAAAGAAGAGAAATATACACTGCTGAAACAGCAGATTGCTGCCCTGATTGAGGGCGAAACCGATGCTGTAGCCGTAATGGCTAATGTGGCTGCTGCCATCCACGAAGCAATGGGCTTCTGGTGGACAGGTTTTTATCTGGAGAAGAATGGAGTGCTGACGCTTGGACCGTTTCAGGGACCTGTGGCCTGCTATCGTATTCCTCACGGAAAGGGCGTATGCGGAACAGCCTATGAACGTCGTGAGACAGTGGTGGTGCCCGATGTGGAACAGTTCCCTGGGCATATAGCCTGTAGTAGTGCATCGCGTTCGGAAATCGTGGTGCCTATCTTTGCTCGTGATCAGCGTGTATTGGGCGTGCTAGATATCGACAGTCGCGAGTTGAATACCTTTGATGATACCGACCGTCGCCATCTGGAAGCTATCGTCGCAATGTTTGCAGAACTCTTGACAGAATATTAAACTATTATAAACAGTAGCCGATTTCGTTTTTTTTCTTTATTTTTGCAGAAGATTACTTATCAAAAACCCAAAACTGCAATGAGAAACATTATTCGCAAGTTCGCATTTGCTGCGATGTTGCTGACTGCACCTGCCATGATGCAAGCAGCGCAGAAGAACGTTGTCAACAAGCCTGGCACCTTTACTACGGGCAATAAGACATTCTTGCTCAATGGACAGCCTTTTGTTGTGAAGGCTGCCGAAGTTCATTATCCCCGTATTCCGCGTCCTTACTGGGAACACCGCATCCAGATGTGTAAGGCACTCGGTATGAATACAGTGTGCATCTATGTATTCTGGAACATCCACGAACAAAAAGAGGGCGAGTTTAACTTTACAGGCAATAACGATGTGGCTGAGTTCTGTCGCCTGGCACAGAAGAATGGCATGTATGTTATTGTGCGCCCTGGTCCCTATGTGTGTGCAGAATGGGAGATGGGCGGTTTGCCCTGGTGGCTGCTGAAGAAGAAAGATATCAAACTACGCGAACGCGATCCGTACTTTATGGAGCGTGTAAAACTGTTCGAGCAGAAGGTGGGCGAGCAATTGGCTCCGCTGACCATCCAGAACGGTGGCCCTATCATCATGGTACAGGTGGAGAACGAGTACGGTTCGTATGGTGAGGATAAGCCTTATGTCAGTGAGATACGCGACTGCTTACGCTCTATCTATGGTAAGGAGCTGTCTTTGTTCCAGTGCGACTGGTCTTCTAACTTCACCAAGAATGGTCTTGACGACCTGACATGGACCATGAACTTCGGCACAGGAGCCAATATCGATCAGCAGTTCCGTCGTTTGGGTGAGCTGCGTCCCAATGCGCCCAAGATGTGTTCTGAGTTCTGGAGCGGTTGGTTCGACAAGTGGGGTGCACGTCATGAGACCCGTCCTGCCAAGGATATGGTGGAGGGTATGGATGAAATGCTCTCGAAAGGCATCTCGTTCTCACTCTATATGACCCACGGAGGTACTTCGTTTGGTCACTGGGCAGGTGCTAACTCTCCTGGTTTTGCACCCGATGTCACCTCTTATGACTATGATGCCCCTATCAATGAATATGGCCATGCCACACCAAAGTTCTGGGAACTGCGCAAGATGATGGCAAAATACAACAATGGCAAAAAGATGCCTGCCGTGCCCAAGGCTCCTATGCCCATCATCACCGTGCCTAAGTTTGAGTTGAAGGAGTTTGCACCGCTATATAACGGCTTTGACTACAAATATACTTGGTGGGACCACAAAGAAGAGGCTCATGGCGACCGCCCAAAGACCTTTGAGGAGCTCGACATGGGCTGGGGTACCGTGCTCTATACCACTCGTCTTCCCCAGATTGACAATGTGAAAGTGGAAGGTGTCTATCCGAACGATGCGTTTACGTGTACACTCACTATAGATGCTCACGACTATGCCCAGGTATTCATCGACGGTAAGTACATTGGTAAGGTGGACCGTGTGAAGAACGAGAAGACACTTACCTTGCCTGGTATCAAGCAAGGTCAGGAACTGCAGATTCTTGTTGAGGGTATGGGCCGCATCAACTTCGGACGTGCCATCAAGGACTTCAAGGGACTTGTAAGCAAACCAACCATTACTGCTGAGCTACATTCTCATCTCGGCGGCGTTGACAAGACAGAGGTAACGTTTACTCCTAACCAATGGGAATGTATGCGCATTCCTGATGACTATGAGGTGGCTGTAAAAGCTTTCGAGATGCAGAAGACTAAGCCCACCACTCGCGAAAAGCTCAACGAACCTGTCATTGGTCGTGGCTATAGGTATGCCAAGAATAGTGACGACCTTATCTTCGGTCGCGGCTACTATCGTGGTTACTTCGAGCTGAAAAAGGTGGGTGACACGTTCCTGAATTTCGAGACATGGGGCAAAGGACAGGTATATGTCAACGGTCACGCCATGGGTCGCATCTGGTCTATCGGTCCGCAACAGACACTCTATGTGCCCGGTTGCTGGCTGAAGAAGGGCAAGAACGAAATCATCGTCCTCGACGTGGTTGGTCCTCGTGAGGCTGTCGTCTGGGGACAGACTGAGCCTGAACTGAACAAACTTCAGTTGGAGAAGAGCAACAAGCACAACAACATCGGCGACAAGCCCGACCTCAATAGTGCTACCCCTGTAGCTATTGGTTCCTTCAAGGCTGGCAATGGCTGGCAGACCATCAGTTTCAATGCTCCTGCCAAGGGCCGCTACCTCGCCATCGAATGTCTCTCTACGCAGAAGGAAGGTGACCGTGTGGCCATTGCTGAACTCTATCTGCAGAATCCTGGCGGTCGTCGTTTGAGTCGCGAACCTTGGAAGACAAAGTATGCCGACAGCGAGGATGAGGCAGGCAACCATCTTGGCGATAAGGTGTTCGACCTTCAGGAAAGCACTTACTGGCAGACAGAAAAGGGCTCTGCAATGCCTCATCTACTGGTGATCGACCTCGGTTCTGAGCAGACTGTCAATGCTCTTGAATATCTGCCACGCGCAGAGCAGGGAGCCCCTGGTTCGGTAAAGAACTTCCGCATATACCTTTATTAATTAATGCGGTAAAAATTTGTTTGTTTCGAAAAAACTTTGTACTTTTGCCAACGGATAAAAGGTAAAAGACACATCGATAACAAGGATTCCGACTGAAAAAGTCGGGATTCTTTGTTTTTTGCTAACCAAAAGAATACATAAAACAATATAAAAAAATAAGTAATTATGGCATACATGTCGCAAGAAGGTTATGACAAACTCATAGCCGAGTTGAAACATTTGGAGGGTGTTGAACGCCCCAAGGCATCGGCTGCAATCGCAGAGGCACGTGATAAGGGTGATTTGAGCGAGAACAGTGAGTATGAGGCTGCCAAGGAAGCACAGGCTCACTTGGAGTCGAAAATCAATCAGTTGAAACAAGCTATTACCGAAGCAAAAATTGTTGATACTTCTCGCTTGAGCACAGATTCGGTTCAGATTCTGTCGAAGGTAGAGATGACCAATATGGCCAACAAGGCTCGTATGACCTATACTATCGTATCAGAGAGTGAGGCCAACCTGCGCGAAGGCAAGATTTCTATCACTACTCCTATCGCACAGGGCTTGTTGAACCATAAGGTGGGCGATGAGGTTGAAGTGAAAATTCCTCGTGGCACCATCAAATTGCGTATTGAGAAAATCACTGTAGGATAATTATCTATAAGTACTATAGTCACAATAGCAACTATAGCCCCCTATCAAAAAAGAACTATGGATATTTTTAGTAAAATCGCCGCAGGCGAAATACCCAGTTATAAGTGTGCAGAGAGTGATGAGTTCTATGCTTTCCTTGATATCAATCCTGTAGGAAAGGCTCATACACTGGTCATCCCTCGTCGTGAAGTTGACTATATCTTCGATATGGAAGACGATGAGATTGGTCGGTTTGAGCAGTTTGCCAAGCGTGTAGCTGTAGCTATCAAAAAGGCTTTTCCCTGCAAAAAGGTAGCTCAGGTTGTGCTTGGATTGGAAGTCCCCCACGCTCATATTCATCTCATTCCAATGAATTCTGAAGCTGATGTTGACTTCCGTAAAGAAAAACTTCAGCTTCCTGCTGAAGAGATGAAAGCTATTGCCGATAAGATTTACGCAGCTTTCTGCGAGGCGTAAAAGTAAATAATCGCACTAAAAACAGTGCCTTTAGTTGCTATAAATAATATAGTTCAACTAAAGGCACTGTTTTTTTTGTGATAGTGTTATGGTCTTTTTCTATAGAAGGATAGCCTTTCTATAGCTTATAGTTATAGATACCGTCAACTCTATATTCTGCCCGATTCATGGTATGAAAAGTATTGTCCGTCAGCCACGATGATATGGTCCATAAAATGCAGTCGCATCACTTCGCAGGCATTCATCAGACTTTGTGTTAAGGCATTGTCTTGCTTGCTGGGCTTGATGTTTCCACTAGGATGGTTATGGCAGGCTACCACGATTGTGGCATTGCAGAGAACTGCCTCGCGCATGATGATGCGAATGTCAACACTCACTTCTGAAATACCACCATGGGAAATGCGGTTTTTCTTGATGAGTCGGAAGTCCTGGTTGAGAAAAAGTACCCAGAACTCCTCAACGTCAAGATCCTGCATTACTGGGTGCATATGGTTGTAAACACGTGTGGCAGTAGAGAGTTGCGGGCGTTCTTCCGGACTTTCCATCTGACGGCGCTTGCCCAGTTCGCAGGCAGCAAGGATAGTGATGGCCTTTGCTTCGCCTACGCCTTTATACTGCATCAGTTCGTGTATGCTCATCTTGCCCAGTGTGTTCAGGTTGTTGTTGCAGTTGCTCAGTATCTGCTGCATCAGTTCTACAGCGCTCACGCCAGGCGTTCCTGAGCCCACAAGGATAGCCAGCAACTCAGCGTTGCTCAACGCATCGGCTCCTTTGTCTCGAAGTTTTTCACGGGGTTGGTCATCGGGCGACCAGTTGGCAATGGTCAGTTTATCCATTCTTCTTCATCACACAATTGGTCCACCACGACTCAATGAATCCTATGCCATAGCCTATCAGTTGGGTAAAGGATGCAGGGATGGAAAGAAATCCTACGTAAAGACTGCGATTCCTGATAGCCGAGTCGATAAAGATAAGCAGTGTGTAGAGCAGCAGGGGAGTCAGGGCCAAACAGGCTTGAGTATTGAACAGAACACCAACCAGCGCTACCAATATAAGTGCGAATGTGCCAAGGGTGAAAACTGCGGGCAGCAGGTGAACAAGTTTCAATGCTTCCGGGTACATGCGCCAGAGGTTGATACGGGCATAACCGCTGTTGTAAATCTGTCGCCAGAACTTATGGAAGTCAGTACGGCGCTTGTGCCATACCCACGCCTCGGGGAACAGACGGCAACTATAGCCTGCCTTGTAGATGCGGATGGAAAAGTCGATATCCTCACCATAGAGCGACATCTTCGAAAAACGAGTCTTCGAGAAACCGCCTAATGCAAGATAAGCCTCGCGGCGAATACCAAGGTTGAAAGAGCGTGGATAGAACTTGTCGAGTTGTTTCTTACCACCACGAATCCCACCAGTAGTGAAGAAACTCGTCATGGCATAGGAAATGGCTTTCTGAACGTTGGTGAACGACTCGTGGGCAGCATCGGGACCTCCCCATGCGTCAGAAGGCTGGCGCTGCAACTCATCGTCGATGGCCTGAAGGAATCCTTCCGGGGCAACGGCATCAGAGTCTATGATGATTACATACTCGCCATGGGCCCGTTCAACACCGTAGTTTCGGCTCTGTCCGGGACCACTGTTCTCCTTATAGTAATAATGTAAATCAAGGATGTTTGCGAATTTATCGCAAACATCCTTGCATGTTATCTTTGACCCGTCTTCTACAACAATAACCTCAAAGTCCTTCAATGTTTGTGTGCATAGACTCTGTAGCAATTCGTCCACCTCATCGGGGCGGTTATAGACAGGAACAATGAATGAATATGTCATATTCATCAAGTTTAGAGTGTATAGTGTAGCGTTCGCTACCGCAGTAGAGGGACTACACTCTGCACTAAAAATTATTCTTTGGCACGAGCCAGGTAAGAACCGTCGCGAGTGTCAACCTGAATCAGGTCGCCCTCGTTGATGAACAGGGGAACACGAACCTCAACACCGGTCTCCAAAGTAGCGGGCTTCAGAGTGTTGGTAGCGGTGTCACCCTTGATGCCGGGCTCAGAGTGAGTCACGCGCAGGATGGTCTTAACAGGCATCTCGGCATAGAGAATGGTACCGTCGGTAGTGTCAGAAACAACTTCCACGATGTCGCTCTCCTTCATGTACTCATGACCGATAACCAAGTCGTTGGCGATGGGAATCTGCTCGAAAGTCTCCTGGTTCATGAAGATGCGACCTTCCTGATCCTCATAGAGGTACTGGTAAGGACGACGCTCGATGATTACGTCCTCGAGTTTCTCACCAATGTTGAAGCGACGCTCCAGTACGCGACCGTCAGAAACGTTCTTCAGCTTGATAATCATGATGGTGTTTCCCTTACCGGGCTTGCGGTGCTGGAAGTCGATACAAACCCAAATAGCACCATCCATGCGAATGGCAGTGCCTTTCTTAATGTCTTGTGAATTAATCATAAAAACTTAAATGTATATATACTAATATGTTATATGCGTACGCTTTTACGGCTGCAAAGTTACTCATTTTTCCTGTTTTACCGCAAAAAAATACAAAAAATCAACTAATTTTTACGCTTTTCTTGCACAATTCAATATTAATTACTAATTTTGCAGCCCAAAATCGGAAGATTAGTACTAATAAATAAAGATTCATTGCAATGAAAAGAACATTTCAACCACACAATCGCCGCCGCGTGAACAAGCATGGTTTCCGCGAGCGCATGGCTACAAAGAATGGCCGCCGCGTGTTGGCTTCACGTCGCGCTAAGGGCCGTAAGAAGCTCACTGTTAGCGACGAGCGTCACGGTAAGTAAGAGCAGCCGAGAGGCGCTTTTTACCGACCTAAAAAAGAACATTCAAGCGGGATGGAACCGAAATGGTTGCCATCCCGCTCTTTTTTTTGTTCTTTTCTCAAAGAGTAATCTTTCTTTTTCCTCAAAAATCATTACCTTTGCAACTAAACCACAAAACTATTATGCTTGTAAAGACTTTTTGTGCTGCTGTGATGGGACTGGAAGCCGTCACAGTGACTATAGAGATAAGTATGACTAAAGGTGTGCTGTTCCACCTGTCGGGCATGGCCGATACGGCTGTCCGTGAAAGTTACGACCGTATCAAGGCTGCCATCGAGAACAACGGTTTCCGTATGCCTGTAGCCGAATTGACCATCAACCTTTCTCCTGCTGATTTTAAGAAAGAGGGCTCTGGCTATGACCTGCCATTGGCCATTGGCGTGCTGGCTGCTGACAACAAGGTGGTCAGTGATCGCCTGTGTGAATATATGATGGTAGGCGAGATAGGACTCGACGGCACGCTTCGTCCTGTTCGGGGTGTGTTGCCTATCGCCATCAGGGCTCGTGCCGAGAAGTTTCGCGGACTGATCGTTCCGCGTGAGAATGTTCACGAGGCTGCCGTTGTCAACAATATTGATGTCTATGGCATGGACACGCTGATGGATGTGATACGCTTCTTCAATGGGGCTGAGGATTACGAACCGATGCGTGTAGATACCCGTAAGGAATTCTATGACCATCAGTATAATTTTGAGCTTGACTATGCCGATGTGCGTGGTCAGGAGAGTGTGAAACGCGCTTTGGAAGTTGCCGCTGCCGGTGGCCACAATCTGATTATGGTTGGTCCTCCGGGATCGGGAAAGTCTATGATGGCCAAGCGCTTGCCCAGTATTCTCCCTCCTCTCACCCTTTCCGAGAGTCTTGAAACCACCCAGATACATTCTGTTGCAGGCAAACTGAACAAAGATACTTCACTCATTTCCCAGCGTCCTTTCCGTTCGCCCCATCATAGCATTTCTCAAGTGGCTCTTGTAGGCGGTGGCACCAATCCGCAGCCCGGCGAAATATCACTGGCCCATAATGGCGTACTCTTCTGCGACGAGTTGCCCGAGTTCAACCGCTCTGTACTCGAAGTACTTCGTCAGCCGCTGGAAGACAGAAAGATTACCGTTAGTCGTGCCAAGAGCACCGTCGATTACCCTTGTTCCTTTATGTTTGTTGCATCCATGAATCCCTGTCCCTGTGGCTATTATGGTGATCCGACCCATCGCTGCGCCTGTACTCCCGGACAGATTCAGCGCTATATGAACAAGATTTCAGGTCCATTGCTCGACCGTATCGATATCCATTGCGAAATCCAGGCCGTGCCCTTTGCCCAACTCTCACAGATGCAGCCGGGCGAGCCGTCTGCCGTCATTCGTGAACGCGTGATAAAGGCCCGACAAATACAGACCGAGCGCTTTAGCTCCCTCCCTCTCGGGGAGGGCGGGGGGAGAGTCCGTCCTCACTGTAATGCCCAGATGACCGAGCGCATGCTCCATGAGTTTGCCGAGCCCGACGCCCAGTCGCTCGATATGCTCCGCATGGCCATGGAGCGTCTGAAACTCTCTGCCCGTGCCTACAGCCGCATCCTCAAAGTGGCCCGCACCATTGCCGACCTTGCCGGCTCCGAGAAAGTACAGTCCATGCACATTGCCGAAGCCATCGGGTATCGTAACCTTGACCGAGGCGACTGGGCAGAAAGAGGGATATGATCATTGGGGATATTATTACTTTTTATAATAACACCTTTTAATACTTTATCTTATGAATAAAAGAGCGTTTTACAACATGATTCTGTGTGGCTTATTTAGCCTATTCACACCTTTCTTTGTTAATGCCCAAGGTGAAATTGCTTTCACCAATAAGGTGACATACACTAAAACTGGAAGTATAATCGGAGTGAGATTGGTTTCTCTAATGCCTGCCCCTGTTACGAACGAATATCAGGAAATAAACGAGCTAAGTTCTAATTGTGGGAACTTCATTGACGTCAACGTAGCGAATAAGGTTCTTTTTTATGATGGCTCATTCAGTAACAACTCGTTCGATGTAGCTGAATCCTTTAAGTATAAAAGTAGGCCTATTCAAATTGATTTCAACAAACCAGGAAATAAGAATGAAGTTACAGGCATTGACCCGAATGAATACCTCGGTAGCGATGGCACATATATCGATTTGAGCAACACTACTATAAAAAATATTGGCGACCAGTTATGGGCACAATCTGCTAATAAGCTTGATTATGCAAAACGTTGTTATGAATATGTTGCCTCGCATTACAGCTATATCAACGGTAGTTGGCGTACACTTGCACAGATTATCAGTGCAGGAGGCGGTGAATGTGGGGATTTCACCACTCTGTTTGTCAATCTCATGAGACACAAAGGAATCCCTGCCCGGCACAATATTGGAGTATGGGCAGACGGAGGCTATCACGTATGGCCAGACTTTTACCATGAAGATTATGGTTGGATTCCTGTTGACCCAACATTTAAAAACTCCAATCCCTATGCAGATTACTTTGGCAGATATGACGGGAACTTGATTATACTGTCCCAAGGTTTGACATCATTCACGTCATCGGGAATTGAAATACAGAATGTTCCGTTGCAGACATTCTTTTATTGGTTTTGGTACCAGAGTGGCACTGGAACAATTTCGGGCGAACATAAAACGAGTAAGGATTATCAGGTAGATGGAGTCAATCCTGTTAGGATATACGATGATAAAACGGGAACTATCTATAATCTTAATGGCATGAAGCAGACGTATCTTGAACGCGGTATAAACATTGTAAATGGCAAGAAGATTATAGTGAAATAGTCATTAAGAAATTCATTGTTCAGCAGATTAACAGTTAACATGCAATAACGTATGGACGAACAACAGAATATTATCATTTATCGCACTGCTGATGGACGTGCATCGGTGGCACTATATGCCAAAGATGGTAAGATTTGGCTGAACCAACAACAGATGGCAGCACTTTTTGCCACCTCGAAGCAAACTGTTAGTTATCATATAATTAACATACTGAAGGAGAAAGAGTTAACAGAAAAATCAGTTGTCAAAGAATATTTGACTACTGCCGCTGACGGTAAGAACTACAACGTTGTTTTCTACTCTTTGGAGATGATCATTGCTGTAGGTTATCGTGTTCGGGGATTGAGAGGTACTCAGTTCCGTCAGTGGGCAACGGAGCATCTGACAGAATATCTTGTGAAGGGATTCACAATGGATGATGAACGGCTGAAGAACCCTGATGGCCGTCCCGACTACTTTGATGAGTTACTAGCTCGCATTCGTGATATTCGCGCTTCAGAGAAGCGATTCTATCAAAAGGTGCGTGACCTGTTCAAGCTCAGTAGCGATTACGACAAGACAGACAAGGCCACTCAGATGTTCTTTGCTGAGACGCAAAACAAGTTGCTCTATGCAGTAACTCACCAGACTGCAGCCGAATTAATTGTTGCACGTGCGGATGCCAACCAACCCAACATGGGATTAACCACATGGAAAGGCAGTATTGTTCGAAAAGGAGATGTCATTATTGCAAAAAATTATCTTCTAACAGATGAAATAGAATCCTTGGATCGTCTCGTTGACATCTTCCTGACCAGTGCTGAGGAACGGGTGAAAGGGCGTAGAGACCTCACTCTTGACTATTGGAGGAAGAATGTTGACAATTTGCTTACTTTCCAAGAGAAAGACATCTTGCAAGGCAAAGGGGCTATATCAAATGCAGAAGCAGAGAATATAGTTAGCAGCGTTTATGACACTTTCAATGCTAAGCGTAAGCAACTTGATGCTCAGATAGCTGATGCTGAGGACTTAAAGATGCTGGAAGACTTGGAGAAAAACATTTTAGAAAAAGACAAAAACGAGTGAAATGACTGCATATGTAAAACGAAAAGCGAGCCCGAAAATCCCCAGCAGCATGGCGATGGAGCGTCTGAAACTCTCCGCTCACGCATACAATAGAATATAATGGTAGCCCGAACCATCGGAGATTTGGAAGGTTCAGAGAGAGTACAAAGCCAGCATATCACCGAAGCAGTTGGATACAGGAATCTTGACCGAGGCGACTGGGCGGAAGGAGGGGTATAGTATATTTGCAAGTTAGAGGGTAAAAATAAAAGCTATGACAAAGTTCAATCAAATAAAGCTCTTTGAAGAGAAAAAGGTACGCGCCGTGTATGACGACGCAGAAGAGAAGTGGTTTTTTTCGATAGTTGACGTTTGTGAAGTGCTTACGGAAAGCAAGGATGCCACAGCGTATTGGCGTAAACTGAAACAAAGGCTTAAGGAAGAAGGAAATGAAACGGTGACAAATTGTCACCAGTTGAAATTGCAGGCGGCTGACGGAAAGATGCGCAAGACGGATGTGGCTGATACAGAACAGCTATTCCGACTGGGCTGAGAGAGGATTATAAAACAAACTGAATTAAAATTTTTTATTGAAACATGAAAAGAAATTTTTTGCTTATTTTACTTGCACTATTTACGATATCAGTGAGTGCAGAGGTAGTAGAGATTGATGGTATTTCCTACAATCTGATTTCTAAAGGGAACATAGCTGAAGTGACAGGAAACAGCCATCGTTCCGGAGATGTTGTTATCCCTGAAACGGTGACTTATAACGATGTGACTTATAGTGTTACTACTATACGGAAAAATGCTTTTGCTAATTGTAACTTGAATTCTATTGAAATACCAAGTAGTATAACAAAAATTTGTCAAGAGGCATTCTATAACGGGAAAGCCACATCTGTTAAGATAAAAGATTTAGCAGCATGGTGCAACATCAATTTTGAATCGTATTTTAAGACTAATCCACTTTCTACGGCATCGCATCTGTTTTTGAATGATGAGGAAATCCATGACTTGGTCATTCCTGATGGCGTAAAAACTATTACCAGTCATGCTTTTTATTATTTTAGCGGTTTGACTTCAGTAAAGATTCCAAGTAGTGTTACCAGCATAGGAGTCGAATGTTTTGCATATTGTACTAATATTAAAACTGTAGAGGTAGGTGATAACACATCACAAGAAGCAGCTACCATTCTGGGGCAACGCGCTTTCTACAAATGCCAAAATGCTACGTCAGTAATTTTAGGCAATAATATCGTGGGGATAGGACATGAGGCTTTCGGCTACTGTAATAGCTTACAGAGTATAGTCATACCTAACAGCGTAACAACGATAACCAACCATGCTTTCGCTTCTTGTGAGAATCTGGAGTCTGTTCAGTTGTCTAATAATCTTAAACGCATTGAATGGGCTACCTTTAGCAGTTGTTATAATCTAAAAAGCATTATAATTCCAGATGGTGTGGATTTTATAGGAGAAATGGCCTTTGCTTATTGTACAAACCTTACAGAGGTAAAGCTTCCAAGTAATCTGAATAAAATCGACTGGAGTGCGTTCGAGGGTTGCACAGGACTGACCTCTATAGACATTCCTGATAACACTCATACTATATACAGATGCGTTTTTTACGATTGCAGTAATCTTAAGACGGTAAAAATCGGGAAAGGCGTGAAGGACATCTATTCCGGCGCTTTTGCCAATTGCCCTGCTCTTGAGGACATCTATTGCATGGCAAAGACTCCACCAACTTGTCATACAGAATATCTCAGTGCTTATGCAAAGACAATGGATGTTTTCTATGATTCATACATTGAGCATGCAACTTTGCATGCTCCCGCAAAGTCTATAGAAACATACAAGACGACAGAGCCCTGGAGTAAATTCAAAACCTTTGTCCCCATCATCATTCCAGAACACACCCTGACCTATATGGTAGATGGAGAAGTGTACAAAACGTACTCTATTGAGGAAGACGAGGAAATTATCGCAGAACCTGAACCAGTACGAGAAGGATTTGTGTTTTCTGGATGGAGCGAGATTCCAGAAATTATGCCAGCGCATGACGTAACAGTTACAGGTACATTCGTTGCAGTACCAAAATGTGCAACACCAACCATTAAGTATGAGAATGGTCAATTGTCATTCACATGTGAGACAGAAGGAGCAGAGTTCATTTCAGTAATTACGGATACAGATGTGACCCAGCACAATAGTGCTACCATCTCACTTTCTGCTACCTATAATATTAGTGTCTATGCTCAGGTGCCTAATCATGCCCCCTCAGACATCGCAAGAGCAACCCTCTGCTGGATTGATACTGAACCAACAAAAGAAGGCATGATTGATGGTATAACCAATGTTAGTGCCAAGGCTGTGCTTATTCAAAGTAACGGAAATGTTTTGACTATACAAGGTGCTGATTTAGGAACATCAATTAGTGTATTTGACATTACAGGCAAGAAGGTAGGAGGTGCTGTAGTCGATTCAAAGACAACAAATGTGAAAACTTCGCTGGCGAGAGGACAAGTTGGCATCGTAAATATTTGTGATAAGAGCGTAAAGGTCATAATAAAATAAGACTACATAAATCACAGAATCAAAGGGACAGAGAAGCTGGATTCACATGTTCTAATGACGATGAACTCACATTATTAATTTTGAAAGTTGAAGGTTATATGTGGTAAAATATGGACGAACAAGGAAATATTGTAATCTATCAATCAGAAGACGGAACTATTCGTCTGGATGTAAGGTTGGAAGATAAAACGGTGTGGCTGACACAAGAGCAGATAGCCATGTTGTTCAATAAAGGACGTAGTACTATTACAGAACATATTTCCAACATTTTTAAGGAAGGTGAACTGGAAGAGAATAAGGTATGTCGGAAAATCCGACATACCATTCAACATGGTGCTATAGAGGGGAAATCACAACTGAAAGAAGTAAAACTTTACAACCTCGATGTCATTATTTCCGTGGGTTATCGGGTGAAGTCAATTCAAGGCACTCGTTTCCGCCAATGGGCCACAGAACGTCTGCATGAGTATATCGTGAAGGGCTTTACCCTAGATGATGAACGACTAAAGAATCTGGGTGGTGGAAGTTATTGGAAGGAACTGCTCGACCGCACCATCGCCGACCTTGCCGGCTCCGAGAAAGTACAGTCCATGCACATCGCCGAAGCCATCGGGTATCGTAACCTTGACCGAGGCGACTGGGCTGAGAGAGGAATATAAAAATGATTACATAATCATGTATTCATAAAACACGCCTGACTTTTTACCACAGACATAGGCAATCGGGGGTTGATCTCCCTGTTTGAGATTATCAAGATAGAGAGGCTCCCCTTCTATGATGAGGCTGCATTCAAAGGTGTCGCCTGTTTTCAGACGCGTGTTCTCTGATGCAACGACACGGAATTGCAGGTTGCCCAGATACTCTATGTCGCAGATTCTTTCCGGATTCCAAGTCAGTCGTAGCCGTTCTCCTTCGACCAGTTCCTTAGCCACACTCAATCGTCTGCACATCACAGGACTACTCTGTTGTTCTTTAGGCAGAAGGCTGTTCTGACAGTAGCCATCCAAGTCCTGATAGCCCAGGAATTGTGCCAGAATATCCAGTGTTGCTTTTCGTGGAGAGACATCTTCATTGATATAGCCCCAAAAGCGCATCAGTGTGGTGCGGCTGACAAGAATATGCAACCGTGCATAGATACGCTCTCGCAGGAATTCAAAATCCTTCGGGGTCTGCAGTTTCTTTTTCAGTGCCGTTTCAATTTCCGAACGGAGTTGTTCACAGGTTTCTATTTGCTGATACTGACTAGTCTTTTTCTCCATTTCGCAACAATAGCTTCGTTGTGTCGATACATTGATTTTCTTATTACTTCCTTCTCAGCGTCGCTAAAAGAAGAATCCATCTGCTTAAGATACATCTCTATGGCTCTTTCGCCCGACTTACTTCTGTACGTGAAGTCGCTCCATATATAGAGGATGTTGGTCAGAGTGTCCAGATGCTTGTCGATGTTTGTCTGACGCATGGTCTTGTCAACGAGAGCCTTCCCCTTGCTGATAGCATTCTCTACTTTCCTTCTGCTTGTTTCCAAGGCGATTTCTTTCTGCCTCTGCTGCTGGTTGTAAAGCTTTAGTTCTGTTGTGGAATCACCCAACTGCTTCAGCTTTTGCTGTTGCGCTTCCAGTTGTTGCTGATAGCTTGCGTGAATTGCAGCCAGTCTTTCGTCCTGTTCCTTGGCCCTTCGCATTTGTAAGCCTATTAGCAGTAACAGAGCCATGATGAGTATAGCCCCCAAGCATACCGCAATTCTCCTGATGCGACTGTTTGCTGAACGGATAGCATGTTGCAGTTCCGCTATTTGCTGATAACGATCTTCGATGGGCCGTAAACACCTTTTTATTATATAATGGTATCGCCATCCCAATTCCATTTGCTGCATGATGATGCCCAAGCTGTAGATGTCGTTGCGCGCATCGGCCACAGTCGTCTGCTTCTGTTCCGGCGACATATAACGTGGCGTTCCTGCTGGTTGTTTCAATATGGTGTGGCTATCTGTGTCAGCCAGTCCGAGGTCTATCAGCTTCACATGACTGCCGTTGCCTGTGACGATAATGTTTGTAGGCTTCAAGTCGCGGTGGACGATGCCTTTCGTATGGAGATAAGACACAGCATCTGTTATCTCCAACATCACCCTGATCCTCATTCGTCGTGTAGGCTTCTCTGTCAGCCACTCATTCAGCGTCACACCATCGACATACTCCATCACGATGCAGCGTCCCAGGTTCTCAACCTCCTCTATGCCGTATGTCGCCACCACGTTCGGATGTTGTAGCAGCATCAGTATCTCCAGTTCCTTGCGCAATCGTTGTTGATAGCCCGCTTCTCCTGCCACCTCCTTGCGCAGTCCCTTCAGCAGCCACCAGCGCCCATAGCGCTTCGCTTTAGCCACAACATTTACTTCTGACGTAGTCAATATCTCCACATCAGTAAACGTCTGGCTAATGCCCTCGAAGGAGTTGGTGATATATCCCGAGGCAGATGAATCGAAGTTCTCGTGATGCATGGTGCAAAGTTAACACATTATGTGCAATAGTACAAATAAAACTTGAAAAGGAACAAAATGGAACAACGAGAAAAGAACCAGATCCACTATTTTTGCTCACAAATTTTAAAAAACAGCTCACAATGTTGCAACTTTCAGAATTAATTTCTATCTTTGTCCCGTCCGTTTGTGAATAGCATCCGACAACATCGAGAAGAGCGATTAAGCTTTGACCCGTCAGAGAATCTGGAAAATTCAAGTAGCATGGGTAAAAGTCTGAAAGCTGCTTCTCCTGCAGTAGCATATATACTGCTCTCTCCTTTTACGGAGTCAGCTCACATATATACCTGCAGGTGTGAGCTGATTTTCATTCTTTATGCTACAGGTATTCCAGAACCTTCTGACAAGGAATGTCAAGAAGGCTCACACTCTTTGTGTATGCAACTAAACAACATTTTATTAATCTAAAACAAATGAATATGAAAAAGAACAGTATTTTAATGCTTGTAATGACGCTGATAATGGCGTTGGGCATGAGTCAGAGTGTGATGGCCAAGGAAAAGAAGGTGAAGTATCTTGGTCACAACTACAGGGGTGAAGTGAATGACCAAAAAGTTCCTGCTGGTAAAGGTGTTATGAATGTACATGGATTGATGATTGAAGGTGACTTTAGTGATCATTCCGTGAGTAATGTCGAGGTATGGAGAACTACATATATGGGAACAAGTAACACGACTTTCAGCGGCACAATAACTTACGATGAGTCAGAAAATATAGTATTGAAAGCGGGGGGAGTTATATCTACAAAATATTATTATTTAGATCCGAACTATCCTAGAGGTAATGGTGATTACTTAAAAGATGACGAACCGAGTTTTGTTAAAGATACCCTTAAAGAGGATAAAATAGTAAATTCTAGTACTTTTGAGACAAAGAAATTGACAATTTCTTTTAATCCTCCCCAAGACAAAGGCTTTGTTTTTGATGATGTGAAGGAGCTCAATGTTCCAACTTTATGTGCATCATATACCGTTGACTTAACTCATGCGGTTTATTATAAAGGTAATAAAGTGGATATGGATGTGTTTGCTGCTATTAGTCATTATAACTACCGTAATGAACTAATCGAACCGATTAAAGTTGAAGGCTATAAAGACAATGAAGGTAGGGTATGGGATTATATAGCAAAACCGCAAAGATTTGAGGGAATAAGAGTAAAATATCCGAATGGTAGTTATTTAGCCTACGAAGTTGATAGATATAACAACAAAAAGACTATAGCCTGGGGTATTCATTATCCTAATGGTAAAATTGTCAAAACAAATTGGCCGCCAGACAACACGGATCCGGTCTATAATATGGGTGATTTTAGTTTTAAGACCAATTACAGTTCAACTTGGCCAAGTACTATTATAGGGACGTTTGCGAAAAATATCAATAAAGAAAAGTTTACGGCTCCATCCTGTCGTGAAATTACCATCACTTCTGACTCTCTTGATTTTGAAAAACTCTCAAACAGCGAAATGGAGAAGTTTATTCGCGAAGATGTCATACCATATATTGAGAATGGAAATACTTCAGAATATACAACTCCAAATGGGAAATACGAAAAAGGAGTGTTTACTTCTAATGAACAAGCAGCTGCAGCAAAAGCAAAACGAGATGCGGCAGAAAAAGCTGCTTTAAATAAATCCATCGCCAACTTTAAGAAGAAATACGGATTTGACCCAAGTGTTAATGACGTAAAGTATATTGTAAAAGTTGGAAGGAATCTTTTAGGTATTTTAGATGCCAGAAAGGAATGGGTGGATGAATATGGTGATGATAGGAATGCGATAGTAACTATTAAGTTAGCAAATGATTTAGGAGCAAGTAAGTGTTACCAATTCTATTGGTATAACACTGCTTATTACATGGGCTACTTCTGGACAAGAAATAATGTGATAACTTCAATACATTGGGGAAGATAAAATATGAAAAAGATAGTAATGAGCGTTTGCAGCGTTGCCGCTCTGTTGGGCATGATCCTGACTTTTCAAGCTGTACGAGTAAGGAAGAGAAGATAGCTCAGGCTATCGAGTTGATTAAACAAGAGAAAGTGGCTGAGGCTGTCGCCATCTATCAGGAGTTGGAAGATGTGCAGGATACTATCTTGCTCAATCGACTGGGTGATGTCTATGCTGATGGTAAAGGCATAGAACAAGATTCAGTTAAAGCCCTCACGTTTTATGATAAATCAGCTAATCTTGGTAACCCCTATGCGATGGTAGAGATAGGATTAGCATACGAATATGCTAAAGGAGGTTATAAAAAAGATACTAAAGAGGCCTTCAAATGGATAAAAAAGTCTGCCAACCAAGGCAATGAACTAGCTAATCGGTGGTTGAGGTCTGTGTGGATAGATTAAATATATAGCATAATCGGCCAATGTCATAGTGACAGTGACTGACACCATTAACTCGCGTAAGATTGCTTGCGCGAGTTTTCTTTTTGGCGGAGAGAATATAAATAAGGGATGGAGTCACTACGTCCATGTCTATGACTCCTCGTCAGGTGGCTTTAGCTGGTTTAAACGAAGGTAACTGGCGTGAAAATGAATAATCGTTAAATTCCTATTGATTTTCGCTTCAATTACATCGCAATTCGAAATTTTGTGTAACTTTGCAGTAAATTTCGAATTAAAAACAAATAACAGATGGCAATTATGGCGAATTATATCAACAGACCACGATATCTGCAACAGCTTATTGACAGGCGTGACAATGGTGAGGTGAAGATAATAACCGGCCCTCGACGTTGTGGTAAATCATGGCTATTGTCTCATATTTATAAGGACTATCTGCTCGCACAGGGGGTGAAAGAGGAATGCATAGTCTCCGTGTCGCTTGACGCAGATGAAAATGAGGAAGAAAGTGATTTGACTGATCCCACCAAGTTGAAGGCCCATCTTCGTGAACATATTGCCAACGACGATGAGAACTACTATGTGTTCCTTGACGAGGTCCAAGAGGTAGAGGGCTTTGAACGTATCGTCAACGGCATCAACTCACACGATAATGTGGATGTGTATGTAACAGGCAGTAATTCAAAATTCCTGTCCAGTGATATTCGCACGATATTCCGTGGAAGGGGTGATGAGGTTAGGGTGTTTCCACTTTCCTTCAAGGAGTTTATTACTGACAGGAAAGAGCCTTTGAATGAGTTGTGGAAGGAATACTATACTTATGGCGGAATGCCCGCACTGCTTAAACAGCGTACGGCGGAGCAAAAGGTCAAGTATCTCCAGAGACTATGGAACAAAACGTATATAGACGATGTCGTAGAACGCCACAACGTGAAAAACCGACAGGCACTGGAGTCGCTTGTTGATGCGCTTTGCTCCTCCATTGGTTCACTCACCAATCCCAGCAGGGTCACTAATATTCTTGCGAGTGTGCAGCATGTGAAGGTAGATGATGAGACTATCAACTCTTACATCGGATATCTGGAAGACGCCTTCCTCTTCGAAGGTGCCAAACGGTTTAATATCAAAGGCAACAAGTATTACGAGAGCATAGCCAAATACTATTCCGTTGATGTGGGGCTGAGAAATGCCAGGCTGAATTACCGGCAACAAGAGATAACCCATATTATGGAAAATGTTATCTACAATGAACTTCGGACGCGAGGCTATCTCGTTGATGTCGGAGTGATAGAAAGCCGTGAGAAGCGCGATGGAAAACTGGTATACATTCAGTATGAAGTGGATTTTATAGCTAATAATGGTACTGACAAATACTATATCCAGTCGGCTTATGCACTTCCCGATGAAGAGAAGCGCGAGCAGGAGTTGAAATCACTCAAGCGGATTAACGATTCCTTTCGGAAAATTGTTATTGTTGGTGATGACATCGCTACCTATACCGACAATAACGGGATTGTCTTTATGGGACTGATACAGTTTTTGCTTAATGATGATATTCTTTGAATTTTTCCCGCTACACAACTATATTTACTTTAAATTTAAACCAATAAAAGAGATATATGAAGACTAGGAAAGAACGAGAGGCTGAATTCAAGGCCAAGATAGCCGAGCTGGATGCTTATATAGAAAAGATGAATGGCAAGTCTGGCAAGACCGATGAGGAAATAAAGGAACTCATCAAGGCCATGCAACAGGTCAACAAGTATCTGAGAGCTATCGGAGCCCCAGAGTCGGAGATGTATGACATATAATATGAGAGTAATGCTGAAAATTAACAATCGAAAAGCGGCCCCTAAAATCGCCAGCAGTATCGATATCCATTGCGAAATCCAGCCCGTGCCTATAGCCGCATCCTCAAGGTCGCCCGCACCATTGCCGACCTTGCCGGCTCCGAGAAAGTACAGTCCATGCACATCGCCGAGGCCATCGGCTATCGCGACCTTGATAGAGGCGACAGGGCAGAGAGAGGGATATAAAATTGTAACAACATAAAATGATTTGCTTATGAATTACAGGAAATTTTTTTCAGCATTCTGTGTGTTCATTCTGTGTGTAACGATGTTAAGCGCTCAAGTTGTGAATGCTGGTGAGGAAAAGGTTGCCAGTGATACTATTCCAACTTACCCTGGAGGACAAAAAGCCTTCAGAAAGTTTATCAAGAGGAATTTGCAATATCCTGACTATTGTGCACAATTTGGGGCTGAAGGCGTTTGCACTATGGTGTTTGTCGTTGAAGCAAATGGATATATAAGTAGTGTTTCAGCAAAAGACTGTAAAATCACGCAGATGAATTCTGGGAAAAGTGAAAGATATTCCGATGACCAATTAAAAGCCATCAAAAAAGAATGTGCGCGGCAAATGGCCAAAGAAGGACTGCGTGTTATACGTAAAATGAAAACATGGAATCCCGGTAAGAAAAACGGAAAACCTGTACGGCTGATACATTCACTTAATTTAACCTTTGGCATCAATTATGTTGACGATGAAATGTAAATTTCTTGACTTCGAACGCAGCGATTGGGCCGAAAAATGGATATGAAAACAGGGTGTTTTTTTCGATTTTCAAGACAAATGAAATTCTCAATCTAGAACTGAAGACCCTCTTTTTTGCCCCTCATGATGTACTCTTACCTTACCGTTTAGAGCTGAAAATTGCCAATTTTTCTACTTTTTCTTGAAAAAAAGCATATTTTGGCACCTTTTTTCCTGATGTGATGGAATTATTTAAATGCAATGGTGAAATTGTCTTTTTGTAAATAAGGTTGACACCTAAATTACAGAAAGTGATGAAAACAAGTAAGGATTATCTTCGTTCAAGTATGGATCGTGTTCATTTGCGACAAGAGGTGTATAGGCTTTATCGTTTAGAGAACCTTCCCCTTAAGGATGTTATGAAAAAAACAGGTTTGGGTCATGGTACAGTTTACCAATATCTTCGTACCTTTGAGGCCGAAAACCCAGAATTAGTTGTTCAAATGAAGAAACGTAAGGATGTAACCCCTGATGATTACAAGAAGCTGCAGGCAGAGATAGCCCGTCTTCAGAGTGAGTTGAAACAAGAGAAGTTGCGTGCCGACTTTTATGAGGAGATGGTAGCCTTCGGCAAGGAGGTATATGGCATTGACTTAAAAAAAGCTGGCACCAAGTAGTCAGTAGGCTATACACCCGCGACGTGAAGGCTTACCCCGTCACGTCACAGTGTAAGCTGCTTGGTGTGTCAACCCAGGCCTACTATAAGCATGGTGACACGGATCTTCGCAAGTTGGCGGAGGAGGCGTTCTGCGTGGAGTATGTCAAGCGTATCCGTCAGAAGGACCGCGGCATCGGCGGCGGCAAGCTTTGGCAGATGTACAGGAAGGAGTTCGGCGACGTCCACAGCGTAGGCTACAACCGTTTCTATGATATCATTGAGAAGTATAACCTGAAGGTGCGTAAGCGCAAGCGTCGCGCTAAGACGACCGATTCCGACCACGACCTGCCCCTGTACCCCAACCTGGTGAAGGAACTCATCCCGCTGCGTCCCAACCAGCTGTGGGTGAGCGACATCACCTATATGGTCATCTATCTGAATGCCCAGACGGGCGAATACGACTTCTGCTACCTGTCGCTTGTGACAGACTACTATACAAAGGAAATTATCGGCTGGTGCGTAGGCGAGACATTGGAGGCCAAGTTTGCCATCGAAGCCCTGGAAATGGCATTGGGCCGGCTTGGAGGCAGACGGGATGTTGATCTTATTCACCACTCTGACCGTGGCGTACAGTACGCAAGCTACGCCTATACGGACATCTTGAGAGAACACAACATTAAGATCAGCATGACCGAATGTGGAGACCCAAAGGACAATGCTGTGGCAGAACGTGTCAACGGCATCGTCAAGAACGAGCTGCTTCAGGGAATGTCTTTCTTCTCAATACAGGAGGTCAGGAAGGCTTTGAAGGCTGCCATCGACTTCTACAACAACGAGCGTCCGCATATGAGTCTTGACTGGAGAACGCCTGCAGAAGCGGCGCTCTGCACGGGAGAACTGAAGAAAAAGTGGACAAGCTACAGAGAAAAGGCCATCAAAAGCTTGGCTGCATGAAATTATTTGTGTAGCTTTGCAGACGACTTTGGGGCACAACCTAATTTGTGAATAGAAACAAACATCGTCAACTGATATCATAAATAAGCAACAACAACAGTCAACTGAGATTAACAATAAGTATTAACCAAAGTCAATCGAAAATACAAATAAGACTCGAAGTACTCAACTAAAATCGTTAAAGTACAAATAGTACTTCTGTTTCACCGTAACTGAACGTCCGTTATACTGCAATTGAATGGTAGTTGTATTGCAATTGAATGGTAGTTGCATTTCAACTGAATGGTGGTTGCATTATAATAGAACGGCAGTTGCAGCATAGTGGACGTTCTACTACAGGAGCATATCAGAAGAGTATCAATAGTTATTCAATCGCTTGATATTCAGTTAGTTCTAAAACAATCCATCCCCTCTCAAAACTCGCATATTTCCGACCCACTTTCCGTTTGGTGAATTTGGTGCGAGTTTTGGGCTCGAAAGTTGGTCTATTTATTGACCAACATTTCACTTCCGTAAGGGCGTTCATTGATAAATCCTGATGTGTTAAAAAATGGAAAAGTGTAATTCGTTTTTGAAATTAGTTTGTACATTTGTAAATAGCTATTTTCTTATTTGTCTATAATCAAATCAAAAAATGAATATGCATAACTGGAAATTTTTCTTACTCGCTACCCTTTTGTTGGGATTCGTTTCTTGTAGTAGTGATAATGACGAGGATGAGAACGGTCCTGCTGTTAAGGACGAACAAAATGATATCCCGTCAGCCGACAAGGGTAAAAACAATACCACGGATTTAGTGGTTACGGGTGGCATTGAAAACATCAGCATGGATTGGGATGGAGCGTTTACTGCCAATATCAACGGCTATGTAAATCTTTCCGATTCAATGAAGCTCCTTTATGGTGGCCTGATGAAGTTTGGTATAGAGGTGTCAACAGATGAAACGTTTCCATCGGGAGTGACATACGGATATATGGGTACACCCATTTATAATACCATAAAGAAAGAGGGAAAGCTGAAAGACGATCGCCAGTTCACTATTCCGTTTGAGAATTTGTATCAAAACACGAAGTATTATTACAGATCCTTTATTCAGACAGGAGAGAATATCCCAATTTATGGAAAGACTGATTCTTTCACCACAAAGGACGTTGAGACAATGGTGCAGGAGCAGAATATGAAAGCAGGAATTGGTACTACCGTTTTAAGCTACGAACGGACTTATATTGATTTCAGTTTGGGGTATAGTGGAAATTATATTAATAATGGTGTCGTATGTGCTAAGGACAAATCCCTTCTTACCTCAGCGAAAGTCAAAGAACGAATTTCGGGAGAGAAAAACGGATTGTCTATAGGCTATGTAGATGCAGGTTATGTTAGAGCTTATATCAGTACTTATTATTACAATGGAGACGAAATGATATTGGATAGTGGGGAAGATTATTATTATGCAGAGTTCAAACTTGTCGGCTCCTATCCTGTGTTGAGTGAAATTGCGACGATCAAGACAGGTGGTTACAGTAAGAATGAATTGAAAAAGCATATCGTCTGCAACGCCGTGCCCGACTATGACAATCAGGTATGGAAAGTGACTATCACATCTACGCTTTCAGATATGGGAATAAGCCAGGCGACTATGGATGTCCTTGCTTCTATGACATCAACAAAAAAAGATATTGACACCATTGTTTGTAATTTATGTGGACATGATAATGTTTACTTTGATCAAAGACATAGTTCGTATTCTTCTAACATTCCATTTGCGACTCCTTATAACGCATATCAAAATGGTTCAGGAATAGACCTCAATGACCTTGGAAGCTTTTTGGAATACTGGCAAAAGATTCTCGCCGCCAATGCCTCGTGGTACGAAGAAAACGAGTTTAACGGGGCATTTCCTGAAAAAGTAAAGGGGTATTCCAATCAAGTTTCCACTTACGGTTTAAAACATAAATTCAGTACAACTCTTTATGTTGATAATCAGGAGTACAGTCTGCACTATATCACTGCCGACGTACGCATCCCAAGCGTAAATCCCTTTGCCAACAAGTAATAAGCAGGGTGGATCACAATGGTGGTCCACCCATTTATTTTTCAGATTGTCTTAATCTCGACAGCGGCGCCATCATTTGTGCGCTTTAGGAGTCAGGGAGGAATTGGCACCTGTTTTTGTGGAAATCAGAATACGGATAAAAATTATTAAAATTCGCACAGAAAACAAGGAAAAACTTGGATAAGTGTACGGGATTTGTTAGATTTGCATCTAAATATATATGACATGAAGATAAACCCGTTAGTAAAGTTTGGGAATGTTCCTGTGCAGACAGGCACCATTGCTGCTTGCTATGATTACTTGTTGTCACCCAGCGAAAAGATCAGGGCTCTAGAGAAAGAAGGACAGCTTATTCGTCTGAAACGCGGACTCTATGTGGTGAGCGAAGAGGTAAGTAGGAAGCCTGTGAATGCCTGCCTCTGTGCCAATCATATTTATGGTCCTTCGTATGTGTCTCAACAATGGGCGCTTCGCTGGTACGGACTGATACCCGAGCAGGTTTATACGATGACTTCTGTTACTACCAAGCACTCCCGTAAGTTTGAAAACTCCTTAGGAAGATTCACGTACGAGCAGGTAAAGCCTGAATACTTTGCCATTGGCATCGATAGCGTAGAAGAAAATGGTGTCTCTTTTCTGATAGCCAGTCGTGAAAAGGCTCTCTGCGATTTAATACTCCACGACACCTATCTGCCTCACCAGTCTGTCAAAGGCCTTTGGCAATACTTGGAAGAGGATATCCGTTTCGACATGGACGAGCTGCCCACGTTCAATGTCAACATAATCGAGGCTTGCGCAAAGTTTGGACGGAAGGAGAATATATTGAATAACCTTGTCAAAATTCTGAAACGATGACGATTTATGATCAGATGGTAGCTGCTTATACCCAAAAGCGGGGTACGGCTACGCCTAATGTAGAACAGGAAGTGATGCAACACATAGCCCTGGCAGGACTACATCGTGGGGGCTTCTTTCAGCATGCTGCTTTTTATGGAGGCACCTGTCTGAGACTATTTCACAATCTGCCAAGATTTTCTGAGGATATGGATTTCTCTCTGATAGAGAAACGCAATGATATTCATATCGAGAATTATTTCCCTGCCATTATTGAAGAGTTTCGCTTAGCTGGTCATGAAGTGAGCATCGTCAAGAAGGAAAAGAAAATCTTCGGGCGTGTAGAATCGGCTTTCCTGAAGGAGAATACAGAGGTTTACGACATAAAGTTTCAGACCAAGAAAACGGTAAAGGTGAAACTTGAACTTGACACAGATCCGCCTTTGGCTTTTGAAACTGAACAATTGGCTCTGCAACAGCCATATTCGTTTATGACGCGCTGTTTTACGTTGCCCGACCTCTTTGCCGGCAAAATGCATGCATTGGTTTATAGGGCCTGGCAACGCAGAGTAAAAGGTCGCGACTGGTATGACTTCGAGTGGTATGTCCGATGGAATGTGCCTCTCGATTTCAAGCACTTGCAAGAGCGCATCCATGTATTTAGTGGTGAGGAGACTAGCAAAGAAGATTTTATGAGTCAACTCCGCGAAAAGTTATCAACAACAGACATTGAGCGAGTGAAGGAGGATGTTATAGGTTTTGTAGATAACCCTCACGAACTGGATATTTGGTCGAACGACTACTTCCTACAGTTGGCCGACAGAATCGTGTTCAAGGAATAGTTTGCGCATAGGAGTTCCCTTCTTTTTTTCTTGGATTAATTAAAAGATTACTGGTGACAGGTTGTTTGAGTGAATTCGGTGAATTTATTTCAAGACAACCTCCCCAGTGATTTATTCTTTACGCCGTGAGAGTACCCTGTATTCATGCGGAGTGAAACCAGTCTTCTTCTTGAAGGTGATAGAGAAATACTGAGGGGTGTCGAAGAATAGGCGATAGGCAATCTCCTTGATGGGCAGATTGGTGTATGTCACCAGATTGCAAGCCTCCTGAAGGCGCAGCTCGTTTTGGTATTGTGTAGGCGGCATACCTGTATATTTGCGGAATAGCTTGCGCAGGTTGCTGTAGCTGGTGCCTAACTGGGTGGCAATATCCTGAATGGAGAGGTCGGTCTCGATATTCTCACGTATCAGCGAACGGGCCTTTGTGATCAGTTCAATATTCTCGTCGTGGTCAATCTGAACAAGACTCTGTTCCTGATAGTGAATCATTCCGATGAGGTGGAGCACTATGCCGCTCAGTACCATGTTCATGCACATCTGCTCTTCTTCGGCCAGATGAATGGCCGACTCGTACAGGTTCGTGATCTCCAATGATTGTCCTACATAGTAGATGGGCTTTTCTGCCGACAGTATTCCAGCATTTAAGTACGGGTTGATGATGTCGCCTTTGAAACCTATCCAATACAGGTTCCATCCCACTTCAGCATCCGGATGATAACTGTGCCATTCTCCCGGGAATAGCATAATGATATTTCCGGCCTTTACTCTTACGTCGGTCACATGGCTCGACGAGAACACTCCTTCGCCTTCTACAATGAACAGTATCTGATATTCCTGGAGTATTCTGCCTGTGGCTGTGTTGAAGTAATAGCCCTTGGCGTGTCCGCTGGTGGGGTAGTGCTCGAAGGGTTTCAAGTGTTCGTGCCCAACGGTGCTGACTGCCAATCCCAGTTTTCGGCTCTGTTCGTTGGCAACGAGATATTTGCTGTTTTGCATCCTGAGAATGTCTTGATAATAATAGTAGTTCTTTTCTGACTGCAAAATTATAACTTTTTCTTGGATTAATCATATCTTATACCTAAAATATCAAAAATTATACTTTTTGAAGCGTTGATTTGCGTATTTTTGCACCGAAAATAAGATTTAGTAGCATATTGCAACCTTTTAACCATAGTATCAAAAACTATAAATTGAATTTTTTAACTAACATCTATATATAAGTAATAATGTATAAACGATTTTTGATGATGATGATTGGCTGTTGGATGATTTCATTGTCCATGTCGGCCGATGATGCACCACTTCTGACGACGGCAGATTTTGCCAAACCTTCCATGAAATGGCGTCCAATACCCTTGTGGTTTTGGAACAACACACGAGTTTCAGGTACTGTACTTGAACAACAACTTCAACAAATGATCGAAAAAGACGGCTACGGAGGATGTGCAATCCTGCCTTTCGGGCAAGGATTCCGTCCTCAGTATCTGTCGGCCGATTATTTCAATCTCTACAAAATGGCTGTTGACTACGCCAGTTTGCACGGCGCTTCTATGTCCATATATGATGAGTATGGCTTTCCAAGCGGCAGCATGGGGGCTATCAACGGCTCGGGCGTTACTACGTTTAAGAACAATCATCCCGACCACACCATCAAGCGACTGGACAAGATGGAATATATGGTGGGCAGCGGCGCTACCTTCGACCGCAAGCTGCCTTTGAGTGGCAAACTGATGTCGCTGGTGGCATGGAACAAAACCACAAAGGAAATTCTACCCCTGCGTGAATACTATGACGCCGAGACCCAACATCTGAAATGGACGGCACCTGAGAGCAGCAACTGGCGTGTGATGGTGTTTCAGTGTGTGGCGGATGGCGATCCCAATGTTGACTACCTGTCGCAGGAGGCTGTGAGCCTGTTTGTGCAGGATACTCACGAGGCCTATTATCGCCATTTCGGCGAGCACTTTGGTAAAGCCATTGTCTCTACCTTTTTTGACGAGCCTACGATGTACCGTGCACAAGGCCGCATGTGGACTAATGATTTCAACGAGCAGTTTGAACAGCGTTATGGCTTCTCTCCCGAGATGCTCTATCCCGCTCTGTGGTATGATATAGGACCGAAGACAGCCTATGCCCGCAATCTGATGTTCGGCCTTCACTCTACCCTTTATAGTGAGGGATTCATGAAGACCATCAGCGACTGGGCTGAGGCTCATGGTATATTGGCCACTGGCCATCAGGATCAGGAAGAGATAGCCAATCCCACCAGTGTGGCAGGCGACCTGATGCTGGTAGGCAAGTATCTCGGTATGCCCGGCATCGACAAGATAGGCAACGGGCGTGCTACGGAAGATTTCTATAAAGTGGTGTCGTCATCGGCCAACAACTGGGACAAGACGTATGTAATGTCGGAGACTTTCGGTGCGATGGGAAACATCCCCGTTGAGAAACTCTACGAGACAGCTATTGAGCAATATACCAAAGGCATCAACCACCTGATTCCCCATGCCGTATGGTATAACGACAGGGATGTGACGTTCCTGCCTGAGCTATCGTGGAGAAATCCGCTCTACAACAGCGAACTGCCTGCGTTCAACCGTTTCCTTGCGCGACTGAATTATGTGTTGGAACGCCCGGGGCGCCATGTGGCCGATGTGGCCGTTCTGTATCCTATTCAGACACAGTATGCCGGACATAAGTTTGATGGTCCGAAAGGATATTACGAAGGCGGTGTGGAAGTGGAAGGTACCGACTATCCCCGTATCTCACATCTGTTGACCGACGATTTAGGTATCGACTTTACCTATCTTCATCCCGAGACCATGGATGATCGCTGTACTGTGGCCAATGGTCAGCTTGTGATGAGCAACAAGGTGAATACCGAGCATTTCAACATGATACTCCTTCCTGGTGTAAAAGTGATTTCATTGGCCAACCTTCGCAAGATAGAACAGGCCTGGAACGAGGGGGTGAAAGTAGTGTTCACCACGCAGTATCCTCAACAGGCTGCCGATGGCGAGGAAGGCGATGACGAAGTGAAAGCGATTGTCAATCGGATGCTTGAGTCGGCAGTCAACAAAGCCCGGTTCATTCCGGTACCAAGTGTCGAGACCTTGGGTGCCGTGATGAGTGAACTCCTGCCCCGGCGTGATGTGGCATTCAGTGACGGCCCCCATCCGTTCAACTATCTTCACAAGGTGATTGACGGGCGTGAGGTGTTCTATTTCGGCAATATTGATGCCACATCGGCCACCAATACCATTCGCATAAGAACGGCAGCCTCTAAATTCGTGCTGCTCAATCCGCATACAGGCCAGACTGTTGTTCCTGAACTGAATACCGTCGATGAAGGTTTTGTTGAGTTTCGTTTGCAGCTCCGTCCCTGTCAGTCGGTGTTTCTGGTGGAAGAAGGACTGTTGTTGGATAATGGCTCACCTGTTGAGCCTGTAGAAAAGAAGCAGTCATATACTATCGAGATGCAGGCTGAGGTGGATCAACTCTCTGCAGGAGTCTGTTTCAGTATTGCCGATCAGCAGAACTACTGCATGTGGCAGATCAATATGTCCAATCCACAGCATCCACGCCTGCGCCCTCACCGTTGGATGGGGGGCAATCCCTCTGTGCTGGGCGAGATAGACCTGCCTGCCGAGCTCGGTCTTGAAATAGGAAGTCCGTTTCGCCTGAAGCTCGAGATTGAGGAGGAGTCCTATATCAAGACTTATATCAACGATGTGCTGGTTGACGAACGCGGAGGTAGTTACGTCTTTGGGAGAATAGGTTTCCGCCAGGCCCATGATGATGCTTTCGGAAAAACAGAGATAGCCCGCTTTGACGATGTGTGCATTACTACTCTTACCAGCAATCCCACTGATAATACCATCAGGGAAACACAGGTGTTTACGGCCGATTTCAGTAATAGCAATCCTTTTTCTGCCGGCTCTGTCGTCTCGGGATGGCTCAAGGTGGAAGGTCAGATGTCGCACGATGTGCTGGCGTGGCTCAATAAGGTTCCGAGTGCTGTAAATGCTCTTCATGTATATAGCATGTCGTCCAAATTCTGGAACATTGACGGGCGGCCCGTTCCAGAGGGAAAGCCGTTTCATGGAATAGCCATTGCCGGAGGAAAGAAGTATAGCATGATTCGATAAAAAACAACTCAACATTATAATCATTTTTAATTACCTTATTATTAAAAACTAAAAACCAACAATTATGAGAAAATTTTTCTTAACATGTTTAGCCACTCTGATGGTGGGAGTTAGTGCGTGGGGTTACCGTATTTCGGACAACTACACCATCGAAACCAAGTTCAAGATCAATGCCGTGGGTGCCGGACTCGCTTTCCGCGTGTTCGAGGGTTTTGGAGGCTCTATCTGCATGTGGCAGTTCAATGTGGGTCAGGACGGAACAAAATCTCTTTTCCGCCCTCACGACTGGAAGGTGGGCGGTATTCTTCTGGGCGAGATAGATACCAGAAACTATGGCGTAACGCTGAACACTACCGACTGGTTTGTAACAAAGATTGTCGTTAGTGACAATGGTACCCATGCCGATACCTATCTGAGAAAGGCTGACGATGATATCGATGTGCTCATTGACTCGCGCGACGGAAATTTCCGCTTTGGTATGGTAGGCACTCGACAGGACCACGACGGCAATACTAACGAATCGGCCAGCTATGACTATTTCAAGATTACTGACGATGATTCGGGGCGCATCCTCTATTATGAGGATTTCGAAACTACCGATGGCAACTGGCAGAACGACCCCATTTGGGAGAACGGCACCATTACCACAGAGGGACGCAACCTGAGCGAGGTGAAGTACTTCCCGAAGAATATGTTTCTTGATGCTGTAGATATGCACTATGCCGTTGATGCCGACGTGTATATCGAGGAGGGATTCCTCTCTTTGGTATTTGGCATTGGTAAGAACGGCAGCAACTATATGTGGCAGCTGTCGCCCTGGTATGAGAACCAGAACCGCACCATCATCTATTACCATCTGGACAATGGAAACGAGAATTGGAAAGCACATGCTGCCAGCGCTAATTTCCCTGATTTTGACGGCGATGCCTTTCTGAACCAGTGGCATCACGTAACCATCAAGGTCGATGGAAATATTGTCAACACTTATATTGACGGAAAGTTACAGAATTCGTTCGTTCAGTGTGACATGACCGATTTGGAGCGTCTGAACGACGGAGGTGTCGGACTGCGTGCCGATGGCTCTAATAATGCTACGCATAGAGGAAAAGTAGATAACCTGACGCTTACTCACTTCGATGCTGAGGGAAACATTCTAAGTGTTGACCTGTTCGACAATTTTGCCGGCGAAAGCGCACGCTATCTGGATGTAGAGCTGAATCCGCTTACTTATATCGAGGATGAGGCTTTCTGCTATGATGTGCCCGCTGGCAATGGAAATGCTTTCCGCTTGCTTCAGAGTGAACAGCCATACGAGCCTCTCGTTCTGAGTGAAATTCAGGAGTCGTCTGTTCTTCCAGCCCCTTTGACCACCGATGTGAAAACCGTTAAAACGCTCACGGCAAATCAATGGAACACTCTTTGCGTTCCTTTTAGTCTCACCGCCGAACAGATTGCGGACATCTTTGGTGCCAATACCAAGGTTGCCGCATTTAAGAATGTGGTGAACAATGTGATTAATTTCGAACTGGCAACGACTGTTGAGGCCGGTGTGCCCTGTCTGATCAATCCTGAGAAGGCACCAACCTCGTTTACCGCCGACCTTACTATTTCGCAGTCGGCACCTGTGAGTGTAGTCGAAGGCAACGTCCAGTTTGTTGGTACCTATGGCAAACAGGCTCTGCTGAGCGATGGTACAAACCTTCTGCTGCAGTTGGATGGTTCATTAAAGAAACCTGCCGAAGGCGAAGAAATCAAGGGTTTGAGCGCTTTCTTTGCTGTGCCCGAAAATACGGAAGTTAGCATCAGCGTAGAGGGAAGTGTTCTTACTGGTATCAGCGAGATGCGTCATACTTTCTCTGGCGATTCTTTGTATTACGATCTTATGGGTCGTGCAACAAAGGCACCTGCCAAGGGAATCTATCTGAACAAGAACAAGAAAGTAGTAATAAGATAGTAAATTGTATTTGGTTATTTAGTAGCACGGGGGGAGCGCCGTCAGGCGTTATCCCCCTGTGTCTTTTCTGCCTTCCGACGTTCTTTCTCCATTTCCTTTTGCTGTTTTTTCAACAGCTTTTGTTCTTTCTTCTTTCTCTTTTTCTCGGCTTTTTCCTGTTTATGCTCGTCTGTGAGACCGTGGAAACGGATGCCGGGCTTCACTTTCAGTTTGGACCTGATGGAGTCGGTATTGGTGAAACTGAACGAGGCAAGCAGGTCTGTGTGACGGCCCAGAATGGCAATGTCTCCGATGGCAACGGCACCATTGCTCTTGATGTCGGCATTGATGTTGCGAACGGTTATCTTCTTGTACTTAGCCTCTTTCACGTTGGCTTTCACTTCACCGATAGGCAGTTTGCCGCCTAACTTGCGGCGCATTTCGGCCGTTCGGCCTTTATGAATGTCAAAACGGAAATCGGTGGTGCAAACTATCTTTCCCAGGTCTTTCACGTCGAACGCTTTTCCCAGTTCAACATTACTGGTTGAGGCTGAACCAATCAGATATTTGTTGGCCTCGTCGAGCTGGAACTGGAAGTTCAGGTCGCCAACGTTAGTGTTCAGCAGTCCCCTGAACTGTTCTTTCTTCCACAGCACATCAAAGTCGCCTGTGTAGTGAATGGTGCCCAGGGCTTGCAACTGTTTCATCATGAACTTCTTGACAGGAAACAGCTCAATAATATCTTTGGCCACACCATTGCGGGCCGTCATCTTGTTGACGTGGAACCGGATGGCCAGGGCATACTTGTCTTTCAGATGGCGCAGCGTACCGGTAGAGGAAATGGTGAGTCGCTTGTCGCCAGTGGCCACGGTGATGTTTTGATAGTCCATTGAGGTGCTGTCGCCTGAGAGTTCCACATTCAGCGTGAGCGGCATGTCGAACTTGCTCAGAACGGGTGCAAAGGGCTTGGCTATGTCGCGGAGAATCACTCTTCCTGTGATGGGCGATGCTGTATAGGTGAAGGGTAGGTTCTCTTTCTTGTTGGGCAACTGCACTTCGGCCTTCTGAATGGCCAGGGTGGTCTCTGTCAGTTTGATGTTGATGTCCGAGAGTGTGGCGTGACGCTTGTTGGCATTGAGGTGCAGGTTTATATCCTTGACCAGCCAACCGGCATCGTCGTCTTTAGCGTCAAGATGGGTGATGGTGGCTATAAGACTGTCGGGTTGTATCAGTTCGATGTTCATCTTGGCATTGGCCAGTATGTTGAGGTGTCCGGCATCGAAAGCTCCACGCTTGGGTTTCCCGCTGTTCTTGCGGGGCAGGTGATTGTTGGTCTTAAAGCGCAAGCGGTCTATGTCCAGCGTATGTTGTTTCTTATCGCCTTTGTAGTTGATTCTGTCTATAGAGGCCCTGCAGTCCTGAAGCCCCTTCTTGGTTTGTTGCTTCCATTCAAAACTGAGGTCGGTCAGTTGGCCAGTAGCTTCCTCCAGAAAGTTCTTCTTATAGTAAAGAGAACCGAGAACAATTTTCTTGTCGTTGTAGCTCAGGTCAATATCCTGCAAGAACAGGTTATTGACATCGAAAGAAAGTTTTTTCTTCGGTCTCTTCAGCGTGTCAGGCTCTTCGTGATGGTCGTCGATAGCGTTCTCCTTGTCTTCTTTAATCGCTTCGACAAGGAACTGGTAGTTGGCTGGCTCGTCACCTTGTTCGCCTAAAAGAAACGCTTTCAGGCCAATAAGGCGGGCCGACTTGATCTTTACCAGTTTCTGGGTTACTAAGGGGATGATTTCAAACTTAACATCGAGTTCGCCCACCTTCAGCATCTCACGGTGCTGCAGGTCCTCAATCACCACATTGTGCATCTCTAAGCTTTGTGAGAACACGTTGACATTCACCTTGTCAATATCCACCGTTGTCTCCAGTTTTTCAGAGAGCAGGGCGGTGGAGTGCTTCATCAGTTTGTGCTGAACAGTAGGCGTGTTAAGGACTAATGTTCCAAAAACGAGGAACACTATCAACACGAGGATGGCGATTCCTGAAATCTTCAGGATGCGAATCAGTGTTTTTTTCATCATCAAGGCCTTTCTTTACGTTATCTCATCGCTCCGTCTGGCCTCGGTCTCTGTAGTAGCTACAGTTGGCTTTCGCCCTCTATGTACTGCGACATGAAGAGGTGTTGCCCGTCCCAGACGATGTAAGAGAAGTGTGTGATCCAGTCACCGAGTATCATCATACGGGCCTTCTTGGTCAGTTGCAGGTCAACCTCGATATGTCGGTGTCCGTAGATGAAGAAATCCACATTCGAGTGGTACTGGATGTATTTTTTAGTATAGAGCACCAGGTGTTCGCGCTCTTCGCCCATGTAGGGCGGCTCTTCGCCACCGGGGCGTTTCAGGCGTGACTGCTTGGCCCAGTTTAGTCCGAACCACATGCCCCAACGGGGATGCAGAGCCGAGAACATCACTTGGCACAAACTGTTGTGGAAGATGCTCTTGATTAGTTTGAAACTTTTGTTTGGATCGCCCAGTCCGTCGCCGTGGGCCAGGTAGAATATCTTACCGTAGATTTCGGTGGTCTCCGGCTTCTTATGTAGGATGACGCCGCATTCCTCTGCCAGATAGCTGTAGGCCCATATGTCGTGGTTGCCGGTGAAGTAGTGCACCTCAACCCCCATGTCGGTCAGTTCGCTAATCTTTCCCAGGAAGCGAGTAAACCCCTTTGGCACTACATATTTATATTCGTACCAGAAGTCGAACATATCGCCTAACAGATAGATGGCGGCGGCCTTGTCTTTTATGTCGTCGAGAAAACGCACCAGTCGTCGCTCCTGCATCCTCCGATGAGGAATGGCAAGAGAACCAAGATGGGCGTCGGAAAGGAAATAGATCTTTTTCATAACTGAGAGTTGAGAGTTGAGAACTGAGAGGTATGGTTAGACTTACTATTAGTAGGATAGCTATAGAATGCCAGCCTTCTTTTTAAGAGTCTTGATTGTACTGACGAGAATCTTGACAAGTTCGTCAGCATCATTATAAATTGATATAAATTCTTTTTCATTTAAGTATCCTCCATTATGTAGACTTTTCAGCCAATATAATGTTTCATCGGCTTCCTTCAATGCAATGCTTAACTTGTGAATGAAATCTGCCGTACTTTGAGCGTTTCTGCTTTCTGAGATATTAGCACCTATACTAGTTCCACTTCTGACAACTTGACTAGAACATACCTTTTCGCCTTTTTCCTGGAGCAAATATTTGTGCATCTTTAATATTCTTCCTGTGAAAGCTTCAGACTTATCCATCAAGATGCTTCGCTCTCTTCGCATTGCCATCGTTTTCTCTGTAAAGTATAAGTATTAGCACGTCTAACCATACCTCTCAGTTCTCAACTCTCACCTCTCATCTGAGAATCAGAATCCCAGTTCCATTCTTGCTTCTTCGCTCATCATGGACTGGTCCCAGGCAGGTTCGAATACTAAGTTGATGTTTGCAGAGGCTACGCCTTCCACGCCTTCTACCTTTGTGCGCACATCCTCAAGGATGAAGTCGGCCGCAGGACAGTTGGGTGCGGTGAAGGTCATATCGATATCGACGATGGCAACGCCGTTATCGCTTGCTGAGGCATTGTCGTTGTCTTTCACGTCTATCTTGTAAATCATGCCCAGTTCGTAGATATCTACAGGAATCTCCGGGTCATAGACGGTTTTCAGAACATCAACGATGCGCTCTTCTATTTTTGTCTTTTCTTCTTGATTCATATAATGGTATTTTGTGGAGTTTCTGGGAGTTTATTTTCTTCTAAACTCCCAGAAACCTTATCTCCTATGAATAGACTTACTTCAGATACTCTGAGAAGTCGGTGAGGTGCATGTCACCCTTGCGTGCCAGCGAGTCGTGCATGGCGAAGGCTGCAGTAAGGTTGTGACGTGTCTGTCCCATCTTCGCAATCTTCAGGTAGTCCCACAACAGCTGTTTGTAGTCGGGGTGAGCACAGTTCTCGATAATGATTTCGGCGCGCTGTGCAGGACTCTTTCCGCGAAGGTCGGCCACACCCTGTTCGGTCACAATGATGTTCACGTCGTGCTCTGACGAGTCCTGATGGCTTACGAAGGGAACCACCGAAGAGATCAGACCACCCTTTGCTGTTGAAGGACAGGTGAAAATGCTCAGGTAGGCATTGCGGATAAAGTCGCCTGAACCGCCGATGCCGTTCATCATCTTCGTACCGCTGATATGGGTAGAGTTGGCATTGCCGTAGAGGTCAACCTCGATGGCAGTGTTGATGGCGATGACACCCAGTCGGCGAATCACCTCAGGCGAATTGGAAATCTCGCTCTGGCGCAGTGTGAGGTGGTTCTTGAAGTAGTCCATATTGTCATATACCTGCATCAGACAGTCGTTAGAAACGGTCAGTGAGCAGGCTGAAGCGTCTTTCACGCGGCCATTGAGCATCATCTCAATCACCGAGTTCTGAATCACTTCGGTATAGATATTGAAATCGGGCACGTGCTTGTCCTGTCCCAGTGCGCCCAGAATGGCGTTGGCAGTACTTCCCACACCGCTCTGCAAGGGAAGGAACTCCTTAGGAATACGGCCCTTGTGCATTTCTTCAACCAGGAACTCAGCGGTTAGGAAACCGATTTTCTCGGTGATGGGATCGCTATCTTTGAAAGCACGGGCTTCGTCGGGAATGTTACATTCTACCACACCAACCACTTTGTCTTTAGGAATCGATACGTAGGGCACACCGATGCGGTCGCTCACCTTTTCAATCATAATGGGCTTGCGGTAGGGTGGGTCAAGCGGTTCGTAAACGTCATGGATAAATTTAGCGTTAGCATTGTGGAATGAGTTCAACTCCAGAATCACGTGCTTTGCTAGTCGTGCAGCTGTGGGACTGATACCGCCGGCAGCTGTCAGATAGACATGATAGTCGTTGCCCACCTCTTCTATATCGCATACTTCCAGGATAGCCCAGTCCAGTTCGCCATAGAAACCATAGCGCAGTTCCTGTGCCATGTGGCTCAGGTGAAGGTCGTTGTAGGGAATCTCTCCCAGGTTCACATGTTTGCGGAAATCGGGATTAGTAGTGTAGGGGGCGCGGTATTTAATGGCCTGGGCATTAGCCATGTCACCATCGGTCGATTGTCCTGTTGATGCACCCGTGAAGATGCCCACTTTGAATTCGCGTCCGGCCTCATGTTCAGCCACCGCAATCTTGGCCAGTTCCTTTGTTGTTGCCTTTGCCACACCGGCGGGTGTGAATCCACTCATGGCGATATTCTCGCCGTTCTTGATCATTGCTGCAGCCTCGGCAGCAGAGAGTCGTGTATAAGCCATTTGTTTACGATTTGACTGTTATTGATGATAAATATGCGGCAAAGGTACTAAAAAAACAACAAAATGTAATATTATTTGAGATAAAAAAGTATTTTTGGGAGTTTCGGCGATAGTTCTTCTTTTAAGGGGCCGTTATCTTTTGTTGATTCGTTTGCTCACGCCGATGGCTCCTGCCGGACAAACCAGGCGGCAGAGGTGACAACCCACGCACTTGGTGCCTATCAGGCGTGGCTGACGGGTCTCGTGGTCGAAGACGATGGCCTGATGACCACCATCGTTGCACGACATCTCACAGCGTCCGCAACCCACACATAGGGATTTGTCGAACTTGGGATAGAGAATGGTGTCACGGTCCAGATGGTCAGGATTCAGGAACTTTGGCAATTGCTCGCCTACAAGCTGACTCAGTTGGGTGACTCCGCGTTTGGCCATATAGCGCTGCAAACCAAGTATGAGGTCGTCGATAATGCGATAGCCGTATTGCATCACGGCTGTGCATACCTGTACATTGCTACAGCCTAACTGGATGAACTCCAGAGCGTCACGCCAGGTCTCAATACCGCCAATACCACTCAGCTCGGCAGGCTTCTCCATCTGGGCCAGTTCCAGGATATATCGCAGAGCGATGGGGCGTACAGCTCTTCCTGAATAACCGGATATAGTACGCTGCCCAGCCACTTCAGCCTCGGCACACATGGTCACCGACTTGATGGTGTTGATGGCCGAGATAGCATCGGCACCGGCTTCAATACAAGCCTGAGCAGGTTCCGTGATATGGGTGATGTTGGGCGTCATCTTCGGTATCACAGGAATCCTCACACTCCGCTTTACGCACTCCGTATATTCCTTTACCAGTTCCGGACTCTGTCCCACATCGCTGCCCATGCCCTCATATTTCATCTGCGGACAAGAGAAGTTCAGTTCCACGGCATCGCAGCCAGCCTCTTCGGCCATTTTGGCCAGGGTCATCCATTCTTCTTCGTTCTGTCCCATAATGCTGGCTACCACTATTTTTGTGGGATAGTCCTGCTTCAACCGGCGCAGAATATCGAAGTCCATTTCTACCGGATTCTCGCTCAACTGTTCCATGTTGCGGAAACCGTAGAAGTCGCCATGCGTGGCATTATTGTGCATGGCATCGAAACGGGGCGACACCTCTTTTATTTCCTGCATGCAGATAGTCTTATAGAACACGCCCGCCCAACCTGCTTCGAAGGCACGCGCCACCATCTCATAGTTGGTGCATACAGCCGATGAGGCCAGGAAGAACGGATTCTCACAGCGTATGCCACAGAAGTCGATGGCAAGGGAAGGATAGTTGCTGTCGTCCACATCATCTTTATGAATACTGCGCAACATCTCTTTGATACGGATGGGCCAGTTGTAGTGAATACAAGCCTGTTCGGCACGTTCCAAGTCGCCGTCGCTACAGTCTTTCACCCAGCGCAGTGCAGGCTTGTGATTGTCAAAGCGAATGGCACGGATGGCGCGTGCAGGATCACCTGTCTTACAGGCCTTGGTGCAGGGAGCATCCTGACACAACAAGCACCTGTTGGCTTCCTCATAGATATTCACTTTGCGTATCTTTACCCCCTTCAGCTTAATCTGATTGTCTTCCAGCGATTCGATGATGGCCAGTGAGTCGATGTTGGTGACGCCCGCCTCGTTGAGTAGTTTGCGGCCTCCTTGAAACTCCTTTTCTATGATGAAGCCCATGCCAACCACCTCAGCACCCGCCTGTCGGCAAAGGTCGATGATGCCCAGTGCAGCATTGCCGAAAGCCAGGAAGTCGTCAACGAACAGCACACGGTCGTTGGCCGACAGGTATTCACGACTGATGATGAACGTGTATTCTCGCTGTTTGGTAAACGAGCGCACTTTCGCCGTATAGAAATCGTTCATGGTAGAGGGCTGCTTCTTCTTGGCAAACACCACCGGCAGTTCCATCAGATAGCCCAGCATCACCGCCGGCGCAATGCCCGAAGCCTCTACGGTAAGAATCTTCGTCGGTTTCTCTTTCGCAAAACGGTTCATCCATTCCACGGCCACCTGTTTCATCAGGTAGGGATCCATCTGGTGGTTAATAAAACGGTCCACTTTCAATATGCCACCCTCCAGACAGCGCCCGTCTTGCAGTATTCGGTTAATCAAAGATTTCATAAGGCTTACATTGTTTTAGATTAGTATTCTGTGGCAAATATAGATAAATTTTTGAAAATAATAGATATAATTACGGCAAATATAGCTATAATTTGTTTTTATTGCCTACCTTTGCCATGATGAAACGACTTCCCTTGTTGGCTATTATTATAAGTTCCGGACTGCAGTTTGCTGGTGCGCAGGAACCTGTCTCGGATGCCCTCACTCCTTCGGTGAAAGTGAGCAAGGTGCTGGTAGATGGCGACTCCATTCAGTACATGGAGATGTCGAACGTCTATGTCTATCCCAAGCCTACTTTCAAAACCAAGAAGCAGGAACAAGCCTATATGCGACTGGTGAAGAATGTGAAAAAGGTGTTGCCCATAGCCAAGGAAGCCCGACAGATGCTTATAGAAACGGCCGAATATATTGAGACGCTTCCCACCCAGAAAGAGCGCGATGCTCACTTGAAGAAAGTGGAATCCGCTATTGTGGCCGAGTATAAGCCGAAAATGAAAAAACTGACTTATTCGCAGGGCAAACTGCTCATCAAGCTCATTGACCGTGAGTGCAACGCTACCGCCTACGAAACCATTCAGGCTTTCATCGGTCCCGTTCGCTCAGGCATGTGGCAGGCCTTTGCCTGGATGTTTGGCGCCTCCCTGAAAAAAGGCTATGATCCGAATGGTGTTGACCGTCTCACCGAGCGAGTCGTACTGATGGTCGAGGCCGGACAGTTGTAAAAGTGATTTTCTCTCGCAGAGATACATATGTCATTTTTCAGAAAATTCGGGTCACCTGCAGACCCCTGTGTACTATTAACCAAAACCTTCAAAACCCTTTTTGTCTGGTTGAGACTACGTCTCTGATGTCATGGATGTAGCCTTTTACTTGTGTGCAAGCACCCAGATAAAAGCCTACATCCATGCCATCAATCCTTACAGGATATCATCAGACAAAAAGAAAAACAGAAAAAAAGGATCCTTATGAATTATGAACTATGAACTATGCACTATGCACTATGAACTCTTAATTATGAATTATGCATTAAAAAACTATGAACTAAAATGCTGTTATGGTCTTGGTATTCACATCGTAGTAGTATTTCTCACACTGGTCTTTAACGGGTGCAAAATTGTACAGTATGCCAATAGGAGTATTGGTTAGACGCATGTAATTCCACAACTGCTGGCGCTGCTCAGCGCCCAAAGAAGAGATGGCTTTGCATTCCAATACAACATTCCCTTTGCAAAGGAAATCCATGAAGTGCCGGTGTTCCAAAGGAACTCCGTGATAAGACACTTGGAAATAGTATTCTTTAATGAAAGGTAGCTGCTTCTCTTGAAACGCCACTTTTAGGGCCTCCTGATACATATACTCGTTCAGCCATGGACCAAGTTCTCTATGGACGTCCTGACAACAACCGATGATATCATAAACATACGATTTCAGTTGTTTTAAAAGATCTGGTCTAATATTCGAACTCTCAATCTTCATCATTCTTTTTGCGTAGAAACGTATTTTTTGTACGGATTATTGTGTAATTTGTTGTTGTCTTTTTTACAGTTCCTGTGAAAGCTGGATGCACCTCAGCCATCTAAAAATGTCTCTCGGTTTTCTCTGTTTTTCTGAGCTGTACTGCTAAGCCGCAGGCTGTTCTGAGGTATCGTTCAAGGACTGCCAAGCTGGCTTGCGCAGTCCTTGAACGATATCTTAGAACGATTGCTCGCAGAGCAAAGCAGTACAGTTCAGGGTTTTGAAGGTTTTTGTATAATGCGAAGTAAGGCAAACACTGGAATTTGCTAGTGACCCGAAAATTCTAAGCGATTTGCCAATATCGGATATTGCTGCCAGCCCCTTTTCATACAAAAAAGCAAAAAAGAGGTTTCGCATCTTGGAGATATAGGGAATTGTAGCTAACTTTGCAAAACAAATGCGCAGCAGCATGAGGATGGCTGCTGGATTATCTGTAATTCCTAAAAGAGAATGAACTACTATCGCTTTTTGATTTTCTTCTCCTTTCTACTGCTCACAGCCTGTGGCAGTCAGCAGAAAGGCAATGTGACGACAGCTAAGAATGAAGAACCTGTCGGCATCACGTTTATGGCCGATTCGGCCTACATATTCTGCGAACAGCAGTGCCAGTTCGGGCCGCGAACCATGAACAGCGAAGCACACGACCGCTGTGGCCAATGGATAGCCAGTAAGTTTAGTGAGTACGGTATGACGGTGACTCTTCAGAAGGCCGACCTGAAGGGCTATGACGGAACGGTACTGCACAGCACCAATATCATTGCAAGTTATCGTCCCGACCTTGCCGACCGCATTCTGCTCTGTGCCCACTGGGACAGTCGTCCGTGGGCTGATAACGACCCTGATCCAGACAACTGGAAGACACCCGTGATGGCAGCCAACGACGGTGCCAGCGGTGTGGGCGTGATGCTCGAAGTGGCCCGTTTACTGACCACCGACACTCTCAACTCTCAACTCGGAATAGACTTCATTTGTTTTGATGCTGAAGACTGGGGCGTTCCTCAGTTTGTGAACGATGTGGATGGTAGCGATTCGTGGGCTTTAGGTGCACAGTACTGGGCTGCGCATCCGCATGTCGAGGGCTACAAGGCTCGTTATGGCATACTGCTCGACATGGTTGGCGGTATGGGAGCCCATTTCTATCAGGAGGGTTATTCTCGCCATTATGCCAACAATGTGGTGAACCGTGTGTGGCAGGCTGCTGCTGTTGCCGGCTATGCCAGTTTCTTTCCTCCCCGCACGGGTGGCACCGTCACCGACGACCATGTGCCTGTAAACGAGGTGGCCGGTATTCCCTGCGTCGATATCATTCCTTATTATGCCGACTGCGAACAGAGCTCGTTTGGTCCCACCTGGCACACCGTCAACGATGACATGCAGCATCTTGACCTCAACACCCTCAAAGCCGTCGGTCAGACCATCATCCAAGTACTGTTCACAGAGTAAAAGTTGTATTCCCTAACTGTTCTTCAGAACCTTATACCGGCGCTGAAGTGCAACCAAAACGCTGCGCTCAGCCAATGGGTTCAGCCCTTTGAATGTAGTGCGACGTTTCAGTTCTGACAACGGAATCTCTAAGAGTAGCTTGGCAATACATTCATCGGCAAACGAGTTTGACACCACGTTGACGCCCGTAAAGTCAAGAACAACCTTCTCTTCGCCATTTATCAGCGGCAAAAGCTTCTCACGGAGTTTCTGTCCCATGGCGCATGTTCCAAAGTCCGTGCCGTATTCTCTGAACTTAAATTCTACCATAGCGATTCCTATTCTTCTGATTCTACAAATGCCTCGTTATACTCTTCGATAATATTTTGAATTATCACTGCAAATATACAATAAATTTTCGATATTCTTGGCAAGTATACTCTTTTTAAATAAGCAATGTCACTTCCTTCAGGGCATTACCAATTCTTCTTTTATATAATGCAGCGTTGATGCTATAATTGTAGAACCCTTTTTCCCCGATGATGTTGAGGTAGGAAACGTCAATGTTATGGGTTAAGGCACTTTTGAGACCGTTATTTCCTAAATAGGTTACTAATGGCATTTTAATATTGTTCACAGAGTAAAATAATCCTTACCCACAGCCCCTCCCCGAGAAAAAATGGGAACGTTGATCACGGTACTGTAGAGATAATTACCATCAATTTATTTTGTGATGCTTAGATAGCTTCTATTACTGATTGATAATTGCCAAAAGTTATTTAAAGTGTAGCATTTTTCTACATTATTTTTTGTGTTTTTTATTATTATTGCTAAATTTGTAGGTGATAAACGACGGAGTCATTACCCTCATCAATGATGAAGTCAAGTAATAACAATATTAATTATGGAGGCGCTCTAACAATGCGTATGGAAATATAACAGATATGGCAATGCAAAAAGGTCCCGTACTACTGCAATAGTACGAGACCTTAGGACTGCTCTCCCGATAGGCGTGTCTTAGTTGCCTAAATTCAGGAAATCGTCATAGTTCGTTGGTACAAAATTAATGTTTTATTCTTAGATGTACTATAAGATGGTTTTCATATCGGGCATTTTTTATAAAAAATTAATAAACGGCGTGGTGTGATTTTTGGTAATCCTCCATGCCAAGTATTAACTTAATTATCATAAGGTATGACTACCCATATTAGTCTTTTCCCACCAAAAGAGCTCTACTATATGGAGCATACTCCAAAGGGTGTATCTATTAAGACCACCATGATTCCCAAACGTCAGAGACGCAAGGTAATCTATGACAACATGCACCTCATGGAGGGTATGACTTTTACGGCGACACACTCTTTCCCTCAGATGCTCCCATATAATGACAGCACAGACTTTGAGCTCGTTTCTTTTTCTGACAGGAAAAAACACACTGGTAAAAATGAAGCTTTAATCTTTTTTCTTGATGACTATCGGTTTAGGAATCAATTATGGTGTGATTTGGAGCGTACGACCTTTAGTATCTCCCATTACGATTATTTCTTTACTCCCGATTTCAGTCTGTGGCGAGACTTGCCCACTGAGTACTATAATCAGCAAAATACTTTTCGTACAAGATTTGTAGGACTTTTTTGGCAGCTCAGGGGATTTAAAGCTATCCCAACATTCAGCTTTGGAGGTCTCCAGTCCTTTTCTTATTGTCTTGAAGGCTTGCCTTCTAACAGTGTGATTGCAGTTTGCGGGCTTAGCAACCGAAAAGATGCTCAGGCTTATAATATCTGGTGTTATGCATTAAGGCGACTTGAAGCAGAGAAACATCCGACTCTTATATTGGTTTATGGTCCGGAAATTGAAATTCCAGACCTTCATACTCCAGTTAAATTCTTAAAAGATTTCATTTCAAAACGATTCAGACATGGATAATAATAAAAACCAGTTATGGGATGTTGACGCAAAGTTGTTCGCATCCATGAAGACAAATAGCCTCACACTTAATGAAGCAAACTTCTTCAGCAACATGCAATTCAAGGAGGAGTACGAGTGTACTGCACTTAACGATGTGCTTATATCTGCATACGAGAATACGGATCAGATATACATGGTCAGAATGTATTATGAAGAATATGTCATCGGTCACGGAATAGGAACTGATGGTGCCGAAGAAGTTCATGTAATGAACCTATCAGAAGCGCTGAATGTTAACTTCAAGACAGAAGGCTTTCTTGACCGTGACATTACTCTCTGGGAATGGCTTCGTGAGAAGGACTATGCAATTGTGAATTACGGACGTAACTATGATTTGTTAGAAAATGGGAAACGGAGCTGATTTCTTTTCACGCGACTATAAGGGGCGGCGTTCTGAATATGTCTCTTTGGCACCTGCTGTCACAATCAACGGAGTAAAAGGGCATTTGATAAAACGAAAAGGAAACAAGGACACATATAGTAACTTGCCTTTATATGCCAACACTTCGGATGTCTATTTTAGGCAGAATGCGAAAGGTGTATGTCAAGCACGTGTATATATTGGTCAGAAGACTTATCTTGATTTCGATTGGAGTCACACTCACACAAACAAAGGTAATGGTCATCGTTTTCCTGCAGGCACAGTACATGTTCAAATATGGGAACAACAGAAGGATGGTACATTCAAGCGGTTATCTAATGAGGCCCGTTCCATGAACAACTACGAGATGAAGAAGTACGGCCCAATCATGAAATATTTCTGCCCAACAGTAAAGTTTAGATGATTGGTTGAATAAGAAGATGCAGAACGATGAAAGTCCTGCATCTTCTTTTTTATTTTATTCCCTTCACTTCTTTCGAGAATACATTGTAGAAGATGATAGTCTGCTGAACAAGCCAGTCCAATGCTTCTTCCATCTTCTGTGGATCTGATAGATCCGTCTTGTGGAACAGGGCGATTGTCTTATCCTTTGCAGTGGGGTTTGTATCCCATGTTAGTTCACAGCCCAATGCCTGATTTATATCATTGCGCTTGGCTTCCAATGCAGGATAGTATTTATCAACTACTTGATTTCTGATATAAAGCCTCACACTTACGAAGTTTTTCTGGGTGTTGCAGACATTGTTCAGCAAAATGTTTGAGCGTCCAATCCTCACATCGTACCAATTGTGGGGCTGTGGTGTCTGCAAGGATGGAATCTTTCCAGTTGCTTCTAGTTTGGTTTTAAATCTCGTCCAGAAATCCAACTGAAATTTGTGTGGGTCAGTTACCCTGTTTGTATCGAAACTGCCTCCTGTCTTATGGTTAACATCGTTAGTGCGATATACATCCAACTCACGCCCTTCTGCATCTTTCCACTCTTTCCACCCATTTGCCGAACCACCGACACAGAATTGGGCAGCGCCACTGGGAGTGTCAAAGCACACATCTTCCTTAACGATTCTTTTGCCCTCTTTCAGTTCAGTATATTCTGCCAACTGCTTATCACGTTTCTTTCTGTTTGAATCACTAATTTTGGGAACATGAATAGGATTAACCGTACTGCCCTTTAGAACTGTCAGCGACTGGTCTGCTGGGTTGAATAGACCATTAGCATTGGCATTTCTGGTCAGCAAACACTCTACGAGAGTACTTTTTGGTGCAGGTTGAAGTTTGGGAATAATCACCTTGGGGGCTGGTTGACTCCCATCTGGAGATGCCGTAAAACGAATAGTTGCCAACATACCCTTGATTTCTTCCTCAGAGAAACTACTGCCATATTTCTCCATCAAGTAAGGCTTCAGACTTTCTGTTATCTGAGTTTGCGCATCTGCTATCAGACTTCTTTTTATTTCATTCAAACTGTTCTGACGTTGTATCTCCTGAATGCGTTCCTCACAGAAGTCCACAATGGCCTCTCTTGTAAAAATCTCTTTTGAGAAGAGTTCAACAAAGCGTGCTCCTCGTTTTTCTTCCAAGTCAACAGCCCATTTGAATACCGAAACCACATGGCTCATGTTGGGCTTATCATAAAACATCTCAATGTGTTCACCAATGTATATACCGACATCAAGCCTCAGTTGTCGCATATAGGACTCCAACTGGGTTATCTCCTCTTTTGCCTGAATATTTCCAGGTCGCTTCACTTCTATTACAAATTGGTATTCATTATCACGAGCAACAAGAATATCTGGTTCCATTCGATTGCGATTGCCTATTCTGAGCGACTGTTTGTGGATAATATCTCCTTTCCAAGGTTCCCAGCCCAGAAGCATCAATTGGTTTTCTATATGACGATGATAAGCTTCTTCCTCAACGTCCTGTTTCTTGTCCTCAATGAGAGGATAAACGAATCGTTTCCAAGTTTCTTGCATATCTTTATTGGTTTGTAAGTTTCTGATATAGTTTGAAAAGTTCTGCAACACATTGGCTTTCAGTCATTGTCTTCACATTAAATCCATAGGTCTGCATGACAGCCCTATCGTTATCTTGATGCGCTTTGCGAAGTTCGACGGGCATTGTCAATTCATCATAGAGGTCAGCTAGCGATGAGTCTGGATAGAGAGCACGAGCATCGAGAATGGCTTGGGCTGTCTGTTCTATCTTTACTTTTTGTACATCTGTTGGATTAGGCCAAGGGAAGTTATTGTAGACAACATCTTTACTATAGCGATAGTCGCTCTTTAATCTTCCGCATACCGCTCTCATCCAAGCCATATGGACATTGCTTTCCAAAACACCGAAGTGATAGAGAGTTGCATCGGGGATAATCTGAACAGAATCATTCACAATGTTTTCTGGAGACATAAAGCCCATTGGAACATATCGCCTATTTTCAGAAGAGACACGAGGAACAATTATATATTCTTTATTGGGTTGCCTCACCTCTTGGAATAGCGTTGAATATGCGGCAGAATCCTGAGTAGCTTTTTTGGGGCTACTAAGTCTATATTGCTTAACTTGCTCAACACGATTATGAATAAATGATGAAGCTCTTATCTCAGAAGGATTTACATTGACCAACCATAGACAATATCTTTCTTTATTATTGATGTATTCTACGGAACCATATATTCGCTTAATAAATTTCTCAATTTGAGGTTCTTGGGCAATTGTTTCTTTCCTTTCTTCATCACTAAGGAACAAATAACCTCCATCAACAGGTTTGTTACCATAGACCATCTGAGGTACATCGCAAAGAGATTTGTTTCTACTCTCAACGAATACATCTGGTGCGTCAATAAGATATGCATTAATTGTCTCTGCAACTTTCTGCTTATCACGGTCGTATATGACCTTAGGAACATTCATATTACTGAAGCCTACAATCACACAATGAACATGAGCTTTAAGACTTGCCTCACTATCCCAACGGAAAGTACGATGTGCGAAATCAATGTGAATGCCAAACAAATCTTTGATTGGCTTCCATATAGCTGCAACTTGCTCACCCTGAGTAATACTATTCGTAGAAACAAGTGCTACTCTAATGTTTGTATGTTGTATCATTTGGGCAGCTTTATAGTACCACCCAGCAACATAATCAATCTTCCCTGCAGTTTTAAATGGTTTGCCATTAACATCAACAAACACACTAAGAATGTCATCCTTTTGATCCTTACTTTGCAGAGAGTACCCCACAAACGGAGGATTGCCCATTATTTAATTAAGGTGGTCTTTAGGCACAACTGTTTCCCAATCAATTCTTAGTGCATTACCCTCTGTAATATTGGTGTAACTTTTCAGTGGCAGAAAGTCAATATCTTGATGGATGATGCGCTCCGTTTCATTTAACATCTGCGCCTCACTAATCCAAAGGGCTGTTGTTGCAACAGTAACAGCAAAGTCATTAATCTCTATGCCATAGAACTGCTGAATGCTTACCTTAATGGGGTTGACAAAAGCGCCCAGCATGGTCTGACCATGATAGCGTTCACGAATGGCCTCGTTTTCCAAGCGACGAAGACTCAGGTAAGTTTCAGTAAGGAAGTTGCCAGAGCCACAAGCAGGGTCAAGGAAAGTCAATGCGGCCAATTTGTCTTGATAAGCATCGAGCTTCTTCTGGCGTTGTTTCTCTACTTTTTCCTCTAATATCTCATCCAGTTCTTTGCGCAGGTCGTTCAAGAACAATGGGTCTATGACCTTGTGAATGTTCTCAATACTTGTATAGTGCATGCCTCCAGAGCGACGTGTTTCTGGATTCAGCGTACTCTCGAATACTGCACCAAAGATGGTAGGAGAAATCTCGCTCCAATCGAAGTCAAGGCTGGCATTTTTGAGTAGCGTCTGCTTCAACTCCTCCGTAAACTGAGGTATCTCTATCTGCTCTTCAAACAGTCCGCCATTGGTATAAGGAAATGCTGCCAACTCTGCCTGCAGGTATTTACTACGTTTCTCTTGTGGTGTGTTCAGCACTTCAAACAAGTCACGTAATGCCCTGCGCATATCCTTTGCTTCATAGATGACAAGGAAATCATGGAACTGGTCTCTGGTAAAGATGCCAGCATCCTCAGCATAAAGACAGAACACCAGACGAACACAGAGAATGTTCAACCAACGGAGAGCTTCAGGTGAATTGTCATCATATTGCTTTAGCAGAGCCTCATAGATTTGACCAACAATATCTCCAGCCTTTATTGACACCTCCATCTCCTTGGAGAGATGCTCACTCTTGGCATCAACAAGGAATTGCAGACGATAGTATTCCTTGCCTAAGTTCTCAAGCAGTATCTGTTGCGGTTCGCCATTAGGTTGTTCCATATCATAGACAAGAAACTCAGAGAAGTTGCAGGTAACAATCCAACGGGGATGTTCTGAAACGGGAAGGCTTACAACATAGCGACGAGCCTGTTGGAAAGGATTGAGTAAAGAGCCATCGCTCTGACGGATGCCTGCCCGCAAATCCTTACCCAAAGACTTCTGTTCAATGAGTACCTTGGTTGACGGAATTCGACCATCAATGAAGTTGGACGCATCCACCATACGGTGATCTTCAAAGGTAATAAAGCCATTAGTGGGTGTATCAATGCCAAACACATTGCTTAAGAGGTCAATCCAGAAAGGCTGTGACTCACCTCTTTCATATCCTCTACCCTTCCACCGCTCAGCGAACTCTGTAGCGGCAGCAGCCATTTGTTTCTCAGTTTTCATAAAACTGTTATTCGGTTCTTAGTGCACTCACTGACTTATCGGGCTTTGTAAACGGACAAAACTAACAAGACCTCAGAACATAGAAAAGGCGTGAACCGCCTTATCTACATCTTGAGGCCGTAGGAATTGCCCGAGTAACCAGATAAGTCATGTCCACACCCTTAGGTGCAGAACTAGCGACTATCAGTTACTCTATCATTGAAATTTCCTACGTTTCAAGATGTACCGAATAATCAGCTAATGCTGTTATTGTATTCCACAAAAGTCATATTGCCACTCTGCACTCAGAGACCATGGGCTGTCTACAGCCATCGGCAGTACTTGATTGCAAAATTACAAAGAAAAGAGAATAACACAAAATATAATGGATTTTATTTTGCTATCGAATAAAATCTCCGTTCTTAAGTCATCAAAAAGTGCTTCGATGACATCACAAAAAACTTAGGCTTGGTTGGCTACTTTTTTCTCCTTTTTTTCCACCATTTCTTCTCTTGTTTTTTCTCATACTTTTTTCGAAAATCAAGACAAATAAAATTCGCAATCTAGAACGGGAAGCCATCTTTTTGACCTTCAATCATATGTTCTTGCATCCTTGCTTTGAGCTGAAAAACACTAGTTTTTTCTCTTTTTTCCTGCTTTTTCATAGAAAAATGCATGTTTTGGCGCATTTTTTCTTGATAGGATGGAATTGTCTTTTCTGTTATGGTGAAATAGCACTTATTTTTCACTGCAACTGAATGTCCGCTATACTGCAACTGAATGGTGGTTGCATTACAACTGAATGGTAGTTGCAATGTAATAGAATGGCAGTTGCATTGCAATAGAATGGTGGTTGTAGTATAGTAGAAGTGCTATTGCTGCATAATAGAAATACTACAATAGGAGAATAATGAAAGATGCGCAATCCGTTGATATTCAGACTGTTCTAAAAAATGACAGAAATAGTCAAAACTTGCGTATTTCCGACCCACTTTGCGTTTGGTGAATTCGGAGCGAGTTTTGAGCACAGTAAGCATGAAAAAAAGTAGCAAAATTGTTCTATTTATCAACCAATGCCTCAATCACGTCGGCGTATTCATTTTTTCTACAAATAGTCGAGCAATACATCCCAGACGGCGACGATATGGCAGATAGAGCCTGCAAGGACGAAGAAATGGAACACCGAATGCATGTATTTCTTCTTGTTCAACGAGTAGAACACGGCGCCGGTGATGTAGCATACGCCTTCGGCAATAATCCAAATGACGGCTGCTGTAGATACGGTATCGATAAGGGGCTTGAAGGCTACGAGCACACTGAGGCCCATGCCTACAAAACAAATGGTTTCGAAATTGGAATGTTCCTTCAGTCGCACAAAACTGACAATGGTGCCTGCCACGGCGCACAGCCATACAAAAGCGAAGAGCGACCATCCCCAATAGCCTTGTTCGCGAAGGGCTACAAGGGTGAGGGGCGAATAGCTGCCGGCTATATGCCAGTAGATGGCAGCGTGGTCCCAGCGGCGCAACCGCTCTCTCCATTTTGAACGAAGGGGTAGGGAATGATAGATGGTGGAAGCGGCATAACTGCCCAGCATGCCAAACAAATAGAGACTAACACCCAATGAGGCCCAGGCACTACCCGCACCTACGGCCATAATCATGAAGATGACACCCACCACAACGCCCATCACCACACCACCTACATGGCTCCAGACGTTCCACAGCTCTTCTTTATGGGTGTAGCGAATCATTTAGAATCAGAAAGTTGGGGGGTAGGAGTAGGGGTAGTGTGTGTGGACTTGCGCTTGCCACGGAACTGATCGAAACCTTCACCATACACGCCGATAACGGCACTCTGTGATACAAACGCGGCAGGGTCAACATCGTTGATGATATGGAATATCAGACTGCTCTGGCGGCGCTTGGCCAGTACGAACAGCATCTTTACTTCCTTGCCAGAATAGAATCCCTGGGCATCGACAACGGTGCAGCCACGATGAGGCTCACGGTTGATGCGCTGGCCTATCTCGCGCCACTTGTCGCTGATGATAAAGAACTGAACGGAAGAACGACGTGAATTGACTACCTGGTCGATACAGAAAGCGGTGACATAGAGTACCACGTAGCCATAGATCACTTTCTCCCAGTCTTTCAATACCATGTAACTGCTGGTGATGATGATTACGTCGCAAATCATGATAACACGCCCCAAAGAGATGTCACGATACTTATTGATGATGGCGGCAATGATGTCAGTACCGCCCGTTGAACCATTGCTGGAAAGGCCCAGTCCAACACCGCAACCGCAGAACACCGCACCGATGATGGCGGCCATAAACGGCTGGTCGGCCAGCAAGTGACCACTGTAGTTGGCCGTGACAAGACCAACACCGACGGTTAGCACCGATACGGCATAGACAGTCCTTACGCAGAATTTCCAACCCAGTATGCGTAGGGCAGCCAACAATAAAAGAGCATTGATAACGAAATAGGAAGCCTGGACGGGTATGCCTGTTCCCCAAAAAAGAATAGATGAAACACCGGCCACACCACCCGTGGTGATGTTGTTTGGCAGAAGAAAAATACCCCATCCGATACAGTAGCTCAGCATACCGATGCCAATTACCAGATAGTCGCGAACTTCGGCCAGAATACCTGCCTTGGTCAAATTGGGTCTTACCATGAATAGTTTTTGAAATATTTGGCTGCAAAGGTATGAAAAAATATAAATTATAAATAATGAATTATGAATTATTTCGTACCTTTGCACCATATTTAAGGATTAAAAAGATAGAACTCATGGAATCAAAACTTGTTATCTATAACACGCTGACGCGACAGAAAGAACGTTTCGAACCCCTGCATGCCCCCAACGTGGGTATGTATGTGTGTGGTCCCACCGTTTATGGTGATCCCCATCTGGGTCATGCACGTCCGGCCATTACGTTCGATTTGGTGTTCCGCTATCTGAAACATCTGGGCTATAAGGTGCGCTATGTGCGCAACATTACCGATGTAGGCCACTTGGAGCACGATGCCGACGAAGGCGAGGACAAGATAGCTAAGAAAGCGCGCCTGGAGCAGTTGGAGCCTATGGAGATAGCTCAGTACTATACCAACCGCTACCATCAGGCAATGGACGCATTAGGATGCTTGCGCCCTTCTATCGAGCCGCATGCCACCGGACATATCATCGAGCAGCAGCAACTGGTGAAGCAGATTATGGACAACGGTTTTGCCTATGTGTCGAACGGTTCGGTGTATTTCGATATTGAGGCTTACAACAAGAAACATAAGTACGGAATCCTCTCCGGTCGTTCACTGGAGAATATTAAGGATGCCAGTCGTGAGCTGGACGGTATCGGCGAGAAGCACAATCAGGCTGACTTCGCTTTGTGGAAGAAGGCTCAGCCCGAACACATCATGCGCTGGCCATCGCCTTGGAGCGACGGTTTCCCAGGTTGGCACTGTGAGTGCACGGCCATGGGACGTAAGTACCTGGGTGAAGAGTTCGATATCCATGGCGGCGGTATGGACCTGGTGTTCCCCCATCACGAGTGCGAGATAGCACAGGCCGTGGCTTCGATGGGTCATCCTGCCGTGAAATACTGGATGCACAACAACATGCTGACCATCAACGGACAGAAGATGGGTAAGTCATACAACAACTTCATCACCCTGGAACAGTTCTTCACCGGCAAGCACGAGCTGCTGTCGAAAGCCTATTCGCCCATGGTGATTCGTTTCTTCATCCTCTCGGCCCACTATCGCGGCACCGTAGATTTCAGCGATGAGGCTCTGCAGGCTGCCGAGAAAGGACTGGAGAAACTGATGAACGGAATCAACGATCTGGAGCGTGTTCAGGCTTCTGACAAGTGTGATGCCGAAACCGACAAGATAGTGAAGTCGCTGCGTGAGAAGTGCTATGACGCCATGAACGACGACTTGGCTACTCCACAGGTGCTGAGCTATCTGTTTGAGGCTTGCACAGTGGTAAACAAACTTATTGACCACAAGGCCACCATCTGTCCCGACTGCCTGAAGGAACTGAAAGAGGTGATGCACCTCTTCGCTTTCGACATCCTGGGTCTGCAGCCTCAGAATGCCGGTGCCGATAACGCTGGCCGTGAGGAAGCTTTCGGAAAGGTGGTTGACATGGTGCTCGACCTGCGTGCCAAGGCTAAGGCCAATAAGGACTGGGCCACCAGCGACCAGATTCGCGATGAGCTGGCTGCTGCCGGCTTTGAGGTGAAAGACACGAAAGACGGCGTCACTTGGAAATTGAACAAGTAAGCTAGTTGCAAGATAAAACCAATTATCCTCGTTCTGGCGAACGGGGATTTTTTTTAAACTATAACGAATATGAGACGTATTGCTTTTCTTTTTGCAGCAGCCTTTATAAGTCTGTCTGTCCAGGCACAGTTGGATATCAAGGAATTGAAACTCAGTAACGGCATGACCGTTTGGCTGAACGAGGACCACTCGCAGCCAAAGGTGTTTGGCGCCGTAGTGGTGAAGGCTGGTGCCAAGGACTGTCCCAATACGGGTATAGCCCACTACTTTGAACATATCATGTTTAAGGGTACCGACCGTATAGGAACTACCGACTATGAGAGAGAAAAGCCGTGGCTGGACAGTATCTCTGCTGCATACGACCTGCTGAGCAGAACAAAGGATGAGGCAGCGCGCACTCATATTCAGAAGCATATCAACGAACTGAGTCTCAAGGCCGCCGACTATATCATTCCCAATGAGTTCGGACGGCTCATCTCAAAGTATGGCGGTAGCGAACTGAATGCTGGCACAAGCTATGATATGACCTTTTACCATAACTCGTTCCTCCCTCAGTTCTTGGAACAATGGTGCTGGCTTAATTCTGAACGCCTGATAAAACCAGTGTTCCGCGGTTTTCAGGGCGAACTGGAGAATGTCTATGAGGAGAAGAACCGCGCTGCCGATAATATGGGCGATGCGCAGGAAAAGATATTCAGTGCCGTGTTCAAGACTCAGCCTTATGCCTATCCTATCATCGGTTCTACCGAGAGTCTGAAGAATCCGCGACTGTCGGATATGGCAGCCTTTTTCAAGAAATACTATGTGGCATCAAACATGGGCCTGATTCTTTGTGGCGATATCAAGCCTGACGCAGCGCTGATAGTATTGCTGGAGAAGACCTTCGGGCGTGTGCAGACCGGTCCTGCGCCAGAGCGAATTAAGAGTCCTATGCCTACGATTGCGGCCGGCGAGCGTGAGGAGATAAAACTGCCAATCCCACTGATTGGTGCTGAGGCTTTGATATTCAAGGCTCCAACAGAGTTTGAGGCAGATGCTAATGCGCTCGACTTGGCTAACAAGCTGCTATATAACGGTAAGGCTGGCCTTCTGGATTCGTTGGTCAACGAACACAAGTTGATGATGGCTGCGGCTATGAGTGCCTCGTTGGATGATGCAGCAGGTTCTGGCATTGTGGTCATTCCCAACCTCTTCGGTAAGATGAAAAAGGCTGAGGCCCGTGTTATGGAGCAGATCAAAAAGGTGATGGACGGCGAGTTTACTGACGAGCAGATGGAAGCCCTGAAGCAAGAAATGGTGATGGAGGCACAGCGTGACTTGGAAACTATCGACAGTCGTTCGGATCTGCTGATATCCGTTTTCTTTAAAGGGCGCACCTGGCAGGATGTGCTCAACAAAATAGAGAATATACGCAGACTGACAAAGCAGGATGTAGTGGCTGCGGCCAGGAAATACTATGGTGCCAACTATATCACACTGGTCAAGAAATACGGAACACCCGACAAAGAAACACTGAAACAGCCCGGCTACAAGCCCGTGAACCCGAAGAACACTGATGCGAAGTCGGACTTTGCCCGTCAGCTGGAGCAGTTGCCGGTGGAGCATGCAACGATACGTACTGTTGACCTTGAACGGGATGTGACGATGATTCAGCTTGAATCGCATACACCACTATATTATAAGGAGAACCCGGTGAACGATATTTTCTCGTTTACCATCAGATATAAGGATGGCGATCTGCACACACCGGCCCTTAAACATCTGGCCGACTATTTGTCGCAGTTGGGCACCGACTCACTGAAGAAACAGCAATTGGAACAAGCCTGGCAGCGCATCAGTACCACGATGGAGATAGTGCCTGGCGACGTGGCTTTCAGTATTAATCTCACCGGACCGGAAAGTCAGCTGGAACCAGCACTCAAGCTGTTGGCGCATTTTCTGCATTCAGCTAAGGGCGACGATAAAGCGCTCAAGGAGTTGAAAGATAACGACAAGGTGGAGCGTAAGGCTTTTGGCAAACAGAAAGACGATGTGATAGGACCAATGATTCACAAGGTACTCTACGGCCAAAAATCTGCTTATCTCACCCAGCTAAATAAAAAAGAGGTGAAAGCTTTGAAGAACGAGGACTTGCTCAACCTCTTCCACGAGTTGCAACAGTATGAGTGTAAACTGTTCTATAGCGGAAAGAAACCTGTAAGTGAGGTGTCAAGCCTGATGAAACAGACACTGCCTTTGTCGCAATGCCGTCGCCAACAGGCCGACACTTTCCGTCCTGCCCAGCAATACGACGAGCCGACGGTGTTCTTCTACCATGTGCCTAAGTCGCGTCAGAACCTGGTGATGAGCTACGACGCCATCGATGCACTGCCAACGGCTCAAGAGCGTGCGGTGTTCCGTTTGTGGAGTGAGTATTTCGGTGGTAGCATGTCGTCGGTGCTGTTCCAGAACGTGCGTGAGTTCCGTTCGCTGGCCTATTCAACGGGAGGAAAAGAGTTTACTACCAGTATGGCGCTTCATCCCAATGAGATGCAGGGCTATGTGACGGTGACCGGTACACAAGCCGACAAAACGATGGAAGCCCTTTCAACCATTGACAGCCTGTTGCATCAGATGCCGATGAAGACGGAGAACCTGGAGGCAGCACGTCAGGGTGTGCTCAACGATATTCAGAATGCATTCCCCACCTTCCGTACGGTAGGAAAGTATGTGGCCAATCAGCGTCGGGATGGCTATACCGTTAATCCCGAGACAGAGATGGCAGGCCTTGTGTCGAAAGTTACTGCCAAGGAAATGGAGCAGTTCCATAAGCAACATGTTGCCAGTCATAAAAACCGCGTTTGGGTGGTGATTGGCGATAGGAAACTTACTGACATGAAAGCCCTTGCCCGATATGGTAAAGTTGTGGAACTGAGGAAGGAAGACGTCCGTAGGTAGTAGTCTGAAAAGGTGAAATATATTTGGCGTTTTACTATCTTTTCAGTAATTTTGCATCCATGAAACTAAACGATTTTGAAATTATGGCTCCCGTCGGCTCGCGCGAATCGCTGGCCGCAGCCATTCAGGCAGGTGCCGATAGCATTTATTTCGGTATAGAGAAACTGAACATGCGTGCCCACTCTGCCTCTACATTTACAATCGATGATTTGCGTGAGATAGCTGCTACCTGTCGTGAGCATGGCATGAAGAGCTATCTGACAGTAAATACCATCATCTACGAGGAAGATATTGAACTGATGCATCAGATTATTGATGCTGCCCATGAAGCGGAAATATCAGCTGTCATAGCCAGCGATGTGGCCGTGATGACTTATTGTAGAAAGGTGGGACAGGAAGTGCACCTTTCTACACAGCTGAATATTTCGAATATCGAGGCATTGCGCTTCTACGCCCAGTTTGCCGATGTGGTGGTGCTGGCCCGTGAGTTGCGCATGGAGCAGGTGGCCGATATCTACCGTCATATTGAGGAAGAGCATATTTGCGGCCCCAGCGGCGAACAGATACGTATAGAGATGTTCTGTCATGGAGCCCTCTGTATGGCTATCAGTGGCAAGTGCTACATGAGTCTGGATAATGCCAACCGTTCGGCCAACCGTGGTGAGTGCGTGCAGATTTGTCGCCGCAGCTATACCGTCACCGACAACGAGACTGGTCATCAGTTGGAGATAGATAATAAGTATATCATGTCGCCCAAGGATCTGAAAACCGTTCGCTTCATCGACAAGATGATGAACAGTGGCGTAAGGGTGTTCAAGATAGAGGGCCGTGCCCGTGGTCCTGAATATGTATATACGGTGGTGAAGTGCTATAAAGAAGCTATTCAGGCCGTACTTGACGGTACCTTTACTGAAGACAGGAAAGACCAATGGGACGAGCAGTTGGCACGTGTGTTCAACCGCGGTTTCTGGGATGGATACTATCAGGGACAGACACTGGGCGAGTGGAACACCAGCTATGGTTCGAACGCTACCGAGCGCAAGGTCTATGTGGGCCGTGGTGTAAAATATTTCTCGCGTCTGGGCGTAGCAGAGTTCTCTGTGGAGGCTACAACCTTCAAACTTGGAGATAAACTTCTGGTTACCGGACCAACTACAGGCGTGATGTATCTTACCGCTACAGAGATTCACGACAATGATGGAAATCCTGTGGAAGAGGCTCCTCAAGGAACACGTATTGCTATTCCTGTCACAGGAAAGATACGCCCCAGCGATAAGTTGTTCAAACTGGTGACCGTAGAACCGAAGAGCTAAAAACCTGTATTCCGAGAAGAAAGAAATATGGAAAAGCCCGAAAAAATCATCAACAATCTCAGAATGACCATTCGAGTGGGACGTGGAACACTGTCGTTCTCAATGCCCGATGAGCAAAACACGAAGGTGTTGTTTGAGCCTTATGTGGTGAAGAGCGGTGTGTCGATGCCCGCAAACCTTCGTGAGGCTTTTAAATCGATGGACTTTCTGAAGCAGATTCCCTCAAAAGCCCGACTGATAGTGGACAGCGATGTGCTGATGGTGCCACTGAGTCTGTATGATGAGAATGAGTCAAAGACAATGTACGACCAGGCATTCCCTGGTAATGAGCAGAATGTACTGTTCAGCACCGCTTTGCCCGATTTGAATGTGGTGGCGGTGTCGTCGTTGAGCAAAGACTTGAAACTGGTGGTCGATGATCATTTTCAGGATGTGACGATTCTTCCGGTTATGATGCCCGTATGGAATCATCTGCATCAGCGTAGTTTTACAGGCTCTAATCAGAAACTCTTCGGCTATTTCCATGAACGCAGACTGGATGTGTTCTGTTTTCAGCAGAACCGTTTCAAATTCTGTAACTCCTATGATGTGAAATACATGCGCGATGCAGTTTTCTATTTGCTTTATGTATGGAATCAGTTACAGATGAACCAGCAGAATGACGAGTTGCATCTGGTGGGCGATGTGTTTCAAGGTGAAACGCTCAGCGGTATTGAGCGTGATGAATTGCTGGGAGAGTTGCGTAAGTTCCTGCAGAAAGTGTATGTGATAAATCCTTCGGCCGATTTTAACCGTGCACAGGTAACGAAGATCAAGGGAATGCCCTATGACCTTCAAACGTTGTTTGTAAAAGGAAAAATGGGGACCAGGAACTAAGTTTCTTTTCAACACTTCTCAATAATTCTCAACGAGTATAGATAGAGGAATAAGAAGTTATGCGAGTTATTACAGGAATCTTTAAAGGCCGTCATTTTGAGGTGCCCCGTTCGTTCAAGGCACGTCCGACAACCGATTTTGCCAAAGAGAATATTTTCAACGTACTGTCTGCCTATCTGGACTTTGAGGGTGCTACTGCTCTCGACCTTTTTTCAGGTACGGGAAGTATCACACTTGAGATGCTGTCGCGCGGCTGTAGTCAGGTGGTCAGTGTGGAGATGGATCGCGACCATCACCGTTTCATCACTGATTGTCTGAAGAAACTGGAAGTGGGTTCATCACCCTCATCAACACCTTCGTGTGTTCCATTGCGTGCCGATGTGTTCCGTTTCCTGAAAAGCTGTCGTCAGCAGTTTGATTTTATCTTTGCCGATCCTCCCTATGCCTTGAAGGAATTGCCACAGATTCCCGACCTCGTTTTAGGAAAGAATCTATTGAAAGATGGAGGTGTATTTGTTTTTGAGCATGGTAAAGATAATGATTTCTCCAATCATCCCTGCTTCATAGAGCATCGCGCTTATGGAAGCGTGAACTTCTCGCTGTTCAAGTTAAAGTAATGGCGATAGCATACGCTCGCTGTTCCAATTAAAGTAATGGAGATAGCATACGGGTGAAACTCTCCCAAAGACGTATGCGGAACGAAGGCGAAATACGGTCGGGAATATCGGTAAGAGGCGTACTCCGTTTTTCATCGTTTAGGAAAATATCACGCATCCGCTGAGCCGTCTCCTTACCATAGAAGAATGTATTGGCTTCAAAATTATTTTCCAGTGAACGGAAGTCAATATTCGTTGAGCCACACGTGGCGATATGGTCATCACACACCATTAGTTTTGAATGTAAAAATCCTGCTTCGTAGAGGAATACCTGGACTCCGGCTTCAGATACCTCACGAAGATAGCTGCGACTGGCCCAGCTGGTGAGCCAGGTATCGCCGTTGCGGGGCACCAGCAGTCGCACGTTCACACCTGTGGTAACCGCTGTCTTTAAGGCAAAGAGCAGGGAGTTGGTGGGAAGGAAATAGGGTGTCTCAATATAAATATAGCGACGGGCATTGAGAATGATGTGCAGATAGCCCTGCAATATTTCCGGTTCGGGCGATGAGGGGCCGCTGGTAACGGTTTGAAGGAGTGTCTCGGTGTTTGTCTTCTCTACAGGAATGACAGGATAGTATTTCTTGTCGCTCAGAAGGGTCCGGTCGGCAAAGTACCAGTCGGTAAGGAAAGCGCGCTGCAGAGAATAAACGCCTCGCCCTTCGATACGAACCATTGTGTCGCGCCAGGTGGAGAAGGTGTAGCGCAGGGCAATGTTCATGCCACCGATATAACCTACGTTGCCATCGATAACAATGAGTTTGCGGTGGTTACGGTAGTTGGCCTTGCTGGTGAAAGGCGGAAAGTGTACAGGCATGAAGGGAACAGCCTCAATACCGGCCTCGCGCATTCTTTCAAAGAAACGTTTTTTTACGCCCCAACAGCCCACATCATCATAGACAATCCGCACTTCCACACCGTGACGGGCACGATCAATAAGGGCATCGGCAATCAGACGGCCCAAGGCATCATCCTCAAAAATATAGAGATCTATGTGTATATGGTGTTCAGCTTTACCGATGTCGCGTAGAAGCTGAAGGAAAAAGTCGTGCCCGTTGGTAATCATGCTTAGGTCGTTGCCGCCGAAAGGAAGCGAGAAGTTTTGATTGATGAATAGGTCAATCAGTGGTTTCTCCTCTTCTGGTAATACTAAGTCGGGCTGTTCGGCATACTTAAACATGGAACGGCGTGTCAGCTGGTCGAGCGAGCGTCGGCTGACAAGTCGTTTGCGGCGTGTGTTTACGCCAAAGAAGATATAGGCTAAGATACCGATGATAGGCACAAAATAAAGGATGAGTGCCCATACCATTGTTTTGGCGGGTTGACGATTGTCCATGACGACATGAATGACTGCGATAATCACAATCACCTGATAGAGAATTAAGCACAGGTTCATTGCGTCCATGGAACAGATGATTTATTTGATGTCTATCATTTTATGTGTTTGCAGCGACAGTCGCCACATAGGGTGCTGCTCAATATATTCTACGCAGGCTTTCATGAGCAGAGCATTCTGCTGACGGTCACCCGTGTCGCAAGGCTGAAGATAGTAGTAGTCGGCCTCAATGCCGTGAGTATCTACTTGTTCAGCGGAGGTGAATACCAGTTTGAGCTCGTTGCAACGCAATTGCTTGGGTTGTGTCTTTGGCGAAACGGTCAGCCAGTCGAGATTAGTAGGAGCAGGGCGAGTGCCGTTGCTTTCCATTGCCACTTCATAGCCATGTTGGTGAAGCAGGTCTATAAACGGTTCGTCAACCTGCAATGTAGGTTCACCACCCGTGAGCACTACGAAGCGAGAGGGAAACGAACTGATGGCCTGCAGAATCTCTTCGCCCGTCATCTCACGATAGCTCTCAAACTCGGTGTCGCAGAAAGAGCAACGCAGGTTGCAACCGGCAAACCGCACGAAAGCGGCAGCCCGTCCGGTATTTCTTCCTTCACCCTGAAGTGAGTAGAAGATATCGTTCACCCGATAACATTTTCCATTCATAGCGGTAGCAAATTCTTCACTCTTCATTCTTCACTTGAAAAGATTCTTCCCTCTTCACTCTTCCCTCTCATAGGCCGCCACGTTGCCTTCGCTCTCCTGGACCACGGCCTTGTAGCATTGTGGAACCTGTTCCGTACACCAGCGGGCAATATTCTCGGCTGTGGGATTGAAAGGCAACACCTCGTTCAGGTTCTGATGGTCAAGGGGCTGTTTGATGAGGCGCTTGATCTCAGAGAAGTCCACCACCATTCCGTTGCTGTCCAATTCGCGGGCCTTGCAGTAGATGGTGATAATCCAGTTGTGTCCGTGGAGCCGTGTGCACTTGCTCTCATAGTTGAGTGAGAGTTGGTGACAGGCAGAAATTTCAATTCGCTTTTCGACGTAATACATTATATTATTGTTGTTTTTTAGTTTCTATAGGGTGTGATAACTGTGATGACCGTCGTCGCTCTTTCTTATACCACGAGGTCGTTGCCCAGTTTCTTGGCAATCATATTGCGCATTTCCTGAGTGTCCTTGTATTCTTTCATCAGTTCCATGATGCGTTTCATGTCGCTGCTGTTTTGGCGCATCTGTAGTTGGATGTCTTTCAGGCGTTTCTCAAGAATAGCCATGCGGAAGTCCAGAACCAGGTGAAGCACGCGTTGGCGAAGCGTATCCTCTTTCGGTTGAACGATGAAGCGGCCGCCTAACTGGTGGCGGTCAATGACGAGAGAAGTGGCCAGTTGACTGATTTCCAAATCCGGATGACTGCAAAAGTATGTCTCGGCCTTGAATCCCTGTTCCTTGCTGTGGGCAACAGCTTCAGCCAGTATCTGGTTGTATAAGGGTGAAGAGAATTGCAATTCATCCTGACCGAGGTCAAAGTCAATATATTCGGCCACTGTGAACGAGATGAACTGTCCGTCTTCGGTCTCAATATTCTCAAAGATAATCTCCTCTCCGTGCCGTACCACTTCGCGTATCAGGAGAGTCTCGATGGGCGATGATACAGGAGAAGAAAACGCTCTCCCTGTTTCTCCCTGTTGAGGAAGGGCAGAAGAAGGAACTTCCTCTTGTTGTTGATTACTCTCCTCCCTTTGCACGGCTGGAACAGCCCTGTTGCCTTTCTCCTTGTCTTCAATGTCCTTGCGGATGAATTTGTTCATTTCGGCAATGAGCGTCTGCTCTTTCATGCCGATACGATGCGAGAAATCAGTAAGATAGGTGTCGCGCAGTATCTGTTCGGGAATCACCGAGATACTCTTTACGATGCCTGCAATACCTTCGCTTCGCTTCACAGGGTCGGTCTGGTTTTCTACCGTCAGCTCACTCTTGAAGGCAATGAAGTCTTTCTGGTTCTCTTCAATATATTTCTTCAGCTCTTCCGACGAATGTTTGCGTGCAAATGAGTCGGGGTCGTCGCCGTCAGGCAGCAGTAGCACCTTAATGTTCATTCCCTCGGCCAACAGCATGTCGGTACCTCGCATGGCAGCATGGATACCAGCCTCATCTCCATCATAGAGTAGGGTGATATTTTGGGTGAACCGGTGCAGCATGTGAATCTGATGTGTGGAAAGCGCTGTTCCACTGTTGGCCACCACATTCTCTATACCAGCCTGATGCATAGCAATCACGTCGGTATATCCTTCCACCATGAACACACGGTCTTCTTTGACAATGGCCCGCTTGGCCTGGAAAATACCGTAGAGTTCACGCTCCTTATGGTAAATCTCACTCTCGGGGGAGTTTACATATTTCTGAGCCACGCCCTTGGTGCGCGAATCCAGCAGTCGTCCGCCAAAGGCTACAACTTTTCCGCTGATGTTGAACCAAGGGAAGATGACACGTCCGCGATAGCGGTCGGTGAGTTGTGGAACGCTCTTCTCCTGTTGGCTGTCATTGTCCTCAGTGTTTGGCTTGTCGTTCTGATAGCACAGTCCGGTCTTTATCAGAAATTCGGGCTTGTAGCCAGCCTTGATAGCTGCTGACGACATGGCGTCGCGCTGCTGAAGCGAAAAGCCCAGTTGGAATTTCTCTATGATATCATCCCGAATGCCACGGCTGTAGAAATACTGCTTGCCGATGGCTGAACCGTCCGGGTCTTCTTTCAGAATGCGATGGAAATAGTCTTTGGCCCATTCGTTGACCACGAACATAGACTCACGCTCACTCTGTTCCTGTCGCTCCTCGTCGGTCAGCTCCTTTTCTACAATCTCGATATTGTATTTCTTAGCCAGCCAGCGCAGGGCGTCCGGATAGGAAATCTGCTCGTGTTCCATCAGGAAGTTGGCAGGTGTTCCGCCTTTTCCACACACAAAGCAGTGACAGATGTTCTTGGCAGGGCTCACCATGAACGAAGGGTTCTTGTCGTCGTGGAAAGGACACAGTCCCTTGTAGTTCACGCCACTCTTGCGGAGTGTCACGAACTCGCTCACCACATCGACGATACGGGCCGATTCAATGATCTTGTCAACGGTAGCTCTGTCAATCATTTTATTTCTGTTGCGGAGTGAGCAACTTTTTGTATTCTTCCTGGTTGTTCAGCAGTTCTGTAGCCTTGCGCAGTTGGTTGTCGTACGTCAGACCTGCACGCAATGCGCCAGCCTGATAGTGATAAGCCGAGATGATGTCAAGCTCCAGCATCTGGATGATTGTAGAGCGGTGCTTGTCAAGGTCGCTGGCCACATCGTGACGCAACTTGGCTGAAAGGGCATCAAAAGCGTCACGGGCCTCTTCATAGTAGCCCTCAAACTTTGCCGTCTTCACCAATTCGTCGAATTGCTTGCGACTCACGGGGTCGTAAGTGAAACCGCTGTCTATCACACGCTGACGGAAATCGGCATAGTCCTGCTCGGTGAGATGAAACGAAAGGGGATCATCACCGATGGTGGGGTGGGTGGCAATATAATCCACCACGTAGTCGAACATCACTTCGGTGGAATCCAAACCGCCCACCGACAGGTAATAGACAATGTTGGGTAGCGAGTCTGCCTTTATCTCAATATCGGGCTTGATGCCACCGCCGTCACGCATCTCTCTTCCGGCTCTTGTGTGGAACACCTGTGCCAGTGAGTCAGGCACACGGGCACCATACAGACTGTTCTCCGCTCTTCCTTCTTCCCTCCGCTTCTTGTAGTTGATGGCCTGAATACAGCGGCCGCTGGGAATATAATATTTAGAGGTGGTAATCTTCACGTTCGTGTTGTAGGGCAAGTCCAAAGGAACCTGTACCAGTCCCTTTCCGAATGTGCGTGTGCCTACGATGACCGCACGGTCCAAGTCCTGCAATGCACCAGCAGTGATCTCGCTAGCCGAAGCCGTCTCGCCATTCACCAGTACCACGATGGGCATGATGGTGTCAATAGGTTCAAGGCGCGTCTTGTAGGAACGGTTGGCCTGGCGCACCTTACCGCGGTTCTCCACCACCAGCTGCTCTTTCGGCACCCAAAGACTCACAATATCTACGGCCTCCATCTCCGAGCCGCCGCCATTGCCACGCAAGTCAAATACCAGTGATGTGGCACCTTGCTGTTTCAGTTCAATCAGGGCACGGCGAACATCGCGCGAGCATCCTTCTGTAAACTGATTTAGGGAGATATAACCAATATTCCCGTTCTCTAACATACCATACCACGGCATCTCAGGCAGTTTGATGTTGCGGCGGGTAATCTTGAACTTCATTTCCTGTCCTTTAGGCTTCTTGGTGTTCACCTTCTGCCCAGGTTCAGGACGTAGCACTTTCAGTATAAAACTGGTACCGGCGTCGCCACGCAGGTGTGAAGAGACATACTGAGTATTCTTGTCGGTCATCACCGAGTCGTCGATAGAAAGGATGATGTCGCCTTTCTTCAGTCCGGCCTCTGCGGCAGGCATGCCGGCGTAAGGTTCGTCAATTACAATGCGCTTGTAGCCAGAATGATATTTGATCATGGCACCGATGCCCGCATATTTGCCGGTAATCATCTGCTTCAGGTTCTTGGTCTCACTCTCAGGATAGTATTCAGTGTAAGGATCCAGTGAGCGAACCATTCCGTTGATGGCGGCTGTGATAGTCTTTTCGGGGTTCAGCGTATCGACATAGAAAAGGTCCAGATTGCGATACACCGTATTAAATATATCCAGATTTTTCCCAACCTCCAGGTTGTGATTCTTCATTTCCTGTGCCACCATGGCTGATGGGAGCATAACCAACAGCCACGCAATGAGTGTTTGTTTCATACGTGATGATGAGATAATTGCAATTATGTTGCAAATTTACATGTTTACACCGTAAAACGCCCTTTTTCTATGAAAAAAAATGCAAATTGGGAGAAAAAACAGCATAAAACCAAAATTTTTTGCAAAAAAGTTTGCGTAATTCAGAAAAACGATTTACCTTTGCACCCGCAAACAAGCAAACAATGCTTCAGTAGCTCAGTTGGTTAGAGCACCTGACTGTTAATCAGGGGGTCGTTGGTTCAAGCCCATCCTGAAGCGCAAATCCTCAACTTCGGTTGAGGATTTTTTGTTTCAGGTGGTTTTCACCAACTCCCCGGGTCGTGGTTCTTTCTTCGCTACGCTTTGAAAGCGGCATAGCCGAGCACAAGCCCATCCTGAAGCGCAAAATCCTCAACTTCGGTTGAGGATTTTTTGTTTATTTATATTTGTCAATCTTCTTTCTGATTTGCTGTATTTTCAACTTTATCGTTAAATAGATGTCATTTTTCTTTGCTTATTTAACTAAAAAGTTTAATTTTGCAATCGTAAATATAATTATTTTATTAATGGCTACAAAAGAAGAAGTACAACGTTTCCTGAATCAAATGAAGGAAAAGATCAAAGTCTTCGGAATTATATATAGAGATGACAGGGGAAAAAACACTCAGACACTGATTGATCTGGAAATTACACCTAAGTATCGAGACTCTGTTATTATCAATATAGAAGTCGAGGACTACTCTGAAGGACCTGTCATAGACACACTCAATCAATGTGGAGAGATGTGGATCTTTGGAAAAGACGTTAAAGGACAGGAAGTTTACATTAAGATTACATTGGGTAAGGGATCTAGTGCATTATGCATTTCTTTCCACATTGCAGAACATCCGATGAATTATCCATTTAAATAAAAGTGATATGCAAAGTCCATTTACAGGAGGTCATGCAACCCTCCGCCACGAATTATCAGAACTGACGTTCCGTAAAGAGAAATTTCAGTACGTACACCAGTTTTATGAGTGTGATGAGACCAAAGAGCGCTTCACTACTACAGCATTAGACGAAGTCAATGTTGGTCAGGTATATAATCAGTATCGGGCCAAATACGGCATTCCTTTCCCTGACGAAATCAAGCGTATTCGTCAGCGCTTTGGCCTGTCAGCTTCTAAGATGTCGCAGATTCTTGGATTTGGTGACAACCAGTATCGTTTATACGAAAATGGTGATATGCCCAGCGAGGCTAATGGTAAGATTTTAATGTCCATTCAGAATCCGCACATCTTTGAGAGTTTTGTAGCCAACGCCAGAAATCAATTTGAGAAAAACGAATTTTCCAAGATACTCAATAAGGTGAAATCGGTCAAAACAGATACCAATGATGCATTCATCAAAGAATATGTCTTCAATGGAAGTCGAAGGGATATTTTCAATGGCTATGCCACCCAGTCTGTCAGCAAACTGAAGAACATCATCCTTTTCTACATAGAGAAATATCATGGTGTATTCTTCACGATGATGAACAAACTGCTGTTCTACACAGATTTCTATAGTTATAAGATGACCAGCAAGGGAATGAGCGGTTTGGCTTATAAAGCCATTCAGAGAGGCCCTGTACCCATTAGATGGGACAGGATTTATAGTTTCTACGATGATGTACAGCAAGAGATTGTGCATTTTGAATCTGGAGCCGAGGGAACTAAACTGACTTCTACACTTTCTCCAGACCTTTCAGAATTCTCAGACGAAGAACTCAAGATTCTTGAATCTATCTATCAGCGTTTCAAGACAGAGAACGCCACTAAGCTTTCGGACATCAGTCACAACGAAGATGCATGGCAAAAGTATGTTGACAGCGGACAGATGATTAATTATGATATGGCATTCACATTAAAAGCAATATAAACAATATAAATATAGATAATAATAAGCTACGTTTTTTTTTGCAATAGTTTTGTCTTTTCCCAGATAATAACTATCTTTGCAGCCGAAAGCATCAAGAGCAGTGCCTGAAAAGGTGACTCGCCAACCGAGTTTTGGAAACCACGGTGGTCAGTACGATGCGGAAGCAACATTTATAAACTTCAAAAACATTCCAGGTTTATGCAACAGCACATTTATTACACCAAGTATGCTCTGCAGTTTGCAGACATGCAGATCCCCGAGTTAGTAACAGTTTTCAACTCCCAGGTCGGCCACACCGGCTGGACCTCTATGCGTGCCTATCACGACCGTGCACTCATCGATGAGTTCCAACGTCGCGGCATCAATGTGTCGTCCATTTATAACGGTAAGGCCATCAGCTTTGCACGCCCCATCGGTTACGATCTATACACTAACACCATCCACATTATTAGTTAATCTCTATTTTGCAACCTTCCTCCTGCGTCTGCTCTTGCAGGAAGAAACGGTTGTACAGTCGTGTCCTCCTTTCTCCTCTTTTTCCACCTCTTTTTTTCGAAAATCAAGACAAACAAAATTCTCAATCTAGAACGGGAAACCCTTGTTTTTGCCCCTCCATTATGTGCTCTTACCCCATAGCTTGAAGCGAAAAACAACCAATTTTGCCACTTTTCTTCTGCTTTTTCATAGCAAAACGCATATTTTGGCGCATTTTTTCCTGATGTGATGGAATTGTCTTAACTACTATGGTGAAGTAGCACTTATTTTCCACCGCAATAGAATGGTGCTTGCATTGCAACTGAATGGTGGTTGTGTTGCAACTGAATGGTGGTTGTGTTGCAATAGAACGGCAGTTGTAGTATAGCAGAAGTGCCATTGCTGCATAATAGAAATGCTGCAATAGGAGAATAGTAGTAGGAGTGTAATTGCTTGATATTCAAGTAGTTATAAAAACTTTTAAGACTCGCCAAAACTTGCGTATTTCCGACCCACTTTCCGGTTGGTGAATTCGGCGCGAGTTTTGAGCCCGGTAAGCAAGTGAAATTTCGCTAAAATCAAACAGACAATTGATGCTTTTTTCGGCAAGTTTGCATACTGGCTTAGGCAAGAAAAAGTGCATGAATATGAACCTCACCGTGAGAAAAAATTTTTGAATGATTTTCTTTTTTGATTTTTCGTTCGATTTTGAGGAGTGAAACGACGACCAAGAATTTAGGGGCGCTCCGCTTAAAATCTGACGAAGAATCTGTTTTTAAAATCTTTTTTTTCTGTTTTTATGTAATTGAAAACAAGAAAAGATTTTTGGGAAAGATTTTCTTATTTGATTTTTCGTTCGATTTTGAGGAGTGAAACGACGACCAAGAGTTTTTGGGCGCTCCGCTTAAAATCTGCCGAAAAATCTGGTTTCAAAATCTTTGCTCCTACTCAGCCGGTTTTTCAGGACCGTAGGTCCGAGGTTTTCATTTTGTAAAAAAAATGGGTAATTTCGGTTTTCTTTCAATTAACGCAGATAATACTGGTGAACCGAAAAAGTGTCGCATTCTTTTTTGCTTCCGAAAGTTACAACTTTTTCTAGTCTAAGTCACCTCCAATTGTTGCGATTTGCAGAAAAATTTGTATCTTTGCCCAGACAGAAACAGACTGAAAAAGTAATTAGAAGTAGTATGAGACTGATCTTTATCTTCAAACTGTTATGCCTGATCATGATTCTTGGCCATTCTTCGGCGATGGCTAAGGCGTCACACGATGTTTGCGCAGACTCAGTAAATGCAGAAGTAAAAGAATATGCAGAGGAGGAAGAGTGTGCCCGACAGTGGCTGCTGAAACAATTCTCCGAGCAAGGAGTGCAAAATAATAACCTGTCTTTAGTAATGAAACACAAGGATGAAGGCTTCTTGTATTTTGAGGATTCCAGGAACAACTGCTTCTGTATTGTTGCCAACAAGGAACTCTGGCCCTTGCTCTATGGCCCAGTCCTGGCATACAGCACAGAAAATGCCTTACGCCTAGGCCCAACCCAGTTTCTCGGCGTCAACTATACGAATCTGGTGAAACCATTCAGAGATCAGATAGCTGCCTTGAAAAACAATTCCGCAACCCCAAGACCTGCTGTTCAGCCCTTATATCTGCCTAAAAACAGCGAAGTTCAGCCAATGCTCGCCTGGAACAGATGGAACCAGGGTGATCCATACAATATATATTCACCAACCAAAAACGACAGAAAAATGATCATTGGCTGCGTGCCTACTGCCGTAGCTATGGTAATGAGCTACTATCAATGGCCGGAAAGAGGCGATGGCCTTTGCTACTATAAGGTGGACGACAAGACAATAGCTACCATCGATTTTTCAAAATGTGCGCCCCTGTGGAAATCCTATAAGAGCTATTATGCCCCGAAAGACTCTCTTGACGAAGTGGTCCAGAATCTGTCAAAACTAATGGTCTTTATCGGACTTTCTGTCAATGCATCATTCTCTGACCATGGGACAACCGCTTCCTTGAGCAATATAAAACGCACCCTGTGCAATCATCTGGGCTATTCAGGACATGCTACGTTCTACAAAGATATCACCGATGATCAGATAGAAGCCCTCTTATATAAAGAGCTGGATGAAAGCCGCCCCTGTATCGTTTCCCTCCATGGCCATGCATTTGTCTGTGATGGCTATAAAGACGGATTCTTTCACTATAATCTTGGATGGGCAGGCCACTACAACGGCTACTACAGACTGAGAATCGGAGACTACCAGAAGCCCGAAAACGGAGAAACCCTAACCCTTGTCAAATCGATGGTCTGCGGTATCGAGCCCCAACGGAGTGACAGCTCCACTGTCCGTGAGATAAAGATGAAAAAGGCAGGAACCCTTGAAGAGCTGCTGACGGATGCTGAAAAGGAAAACATAACCAAACTAACGATAAAAGGCCCGATAAACGCCAGAGACATAAAACTCCTGAGAAAAATGGCCGGAGCCCATGACGAGTTCTCCATTGACGGATGGCGAGGCGGTGCCTTGCGGAAACTTGACCTCAGAGAAGCGAAGATAAAAACCAGCAAAACCCCTTACTATACCAGGCCCGCTTCTGGAACATATTATCGCACTGTCAACAACCGGAAATACAGTTTTGACTTTTCAAAATTGACCAAGAGTGAATGGCTAACCTTCAACGAAAAGATTGGTTACAGCTTAGAGGACATGAAGATAACCCGGACAGACGACGACAAATACTTCCAGAATTATTACTGTCAGGATTATACCATCGGGCAATATATGTTTACCAATTGCTCTTCGCTAATAAGTCTCGTACTTCCTGTCAACATTGAGAGGGTTAACCGCTATGCTTTCCAGGGTTGCACTTCCTTAAAAAGCATCGTCTTTCCCCCGTCAACAGAGGTTATTGAATCGGACCCGTTCCGTGGATGCATTTCCCTGGAAGAGGTACTCATTCCTCGTTATGCCAGGGTTAGGGAAGACCATTTCTGCGACCACTGTTCCCCCATATTCCGTGCTGTAAAAAGATACTGAAGCAAACGGACATCGCTTTGTAACCAATTATCATCGTATCATCCACAAGAACAACCAGCAAGAAATTCCAATTTAGCGGACAATAAAAACAAATATGAAAAAGCAACTATTCTCATTTCTCTGCGCTGGTCTCATGCTCACGGCATGCGGACAGCAGAACAAACAAGTAACGACTATGGATTTCGTAGACAACGTAAAGGTGGCACTCTCTGACAGCGGCCACATCAATCTGGACAGCCTCCAGTGGACGCGGGAGCCTGCCGCATGTGAAATCAAGAATGATACCATTCGCATCACCACCGCTCCGAAGACCGACCTCTGGCAGCGCACCTACTATCACTTCCAGAACGACAATGCCCCCGTGCTTCAGATGAAGACGCGCGAGAAGTTTTTCAGCTTCGTGGTGAAGACTGACTTCACGGAGAGTCATCACCGCTTCGACCAATGTGGTATCGTGATGTATCTCGATAGCGAGAACTGGCTGAAGGGCTCGGTGGAATACGAGAACGAGGAGTTTCAGCATCTGGGCAGCGTAGCCACCAACAATGGCTACTCCGACTGGGCCACTACGGCCATTCCTGCCGATGTGAAGACCATGTGGTACCGCTTCTCGCGCCGCGAAGATGACTACTGCATCGAGTGCTCCGCCGACGGCGAGAAGTTCAGCCAGATGCGCATCTGCCACATGTATGCCGGTGCCGACGAGATCAGTTTTGGCATCTATGCCTGTTCGCCCGAGGAATCATCCTTCACGGCTGTATTCTCCAACATGAAGATTACCGAGTGCGCCTGGAAGGCCCACGACGGCCAGCAGCCAGATAAGAAATAGTAACAGATAAATCGGTCATCGACTTAAGTCGCTTGCCAAAGCAAGAATTTATGGAAATCAATAATAGACCCAACCCCAATGAGGCTTTTCCGAATCCGAAGATTCCAAGCCTCTGCTTCATCAAGAACGTGGTGAAGAACCCGCGTATCATCATCGGCGACTATACCTACTACGATGATGTGGATGGTGCTGACCAGTTCGAGAAGCATGTCACTCATTTCTACGACTTCATAGGTGACCGGCTGATTATTGGCAAATTCTGCGCTATTGCCAAGGGTGTGGAGTTTGTCATGAATGGAGCCAATCATAGGATGGACGGTGTGACAACCTATCCGTTTTATGTCATTGGTGGCGACTGGGGAAGTGCCATTGCTCCAGTGAAAGATGAATTGCCTCTGAAGGGTGATACCGTTGTGGGCAATGATGTCTGGATTGGCCAGCATGTTACCATCATGCCAGGCGTTCACATAGGTGACGGAGCAATTATCGGAGCCAACTCTGTTGTTGCCTCAGACATTCCTCCATACGCTGTTGCCGTGGGAAATCCCTGCCGAGTGGTCAGGATGCGTTTTGATGACGAATTCATCGCCTTTCTGCTGCAACTGAAATGGTGGGATTGGGACATCGAGAAGATAGAACGCAATTTCAAAGCCTTGTCAAGTGGTGATTTATCATTGATCAGAAACCTATAAATTCTAGTTTGAGTTCCAAAATGGCGAGGTCCTGATACTGAAGCAAACAGACATCGCTTTGTAACTATGCCTTAGACGGTTAAAATTGCATTAAAATGCACCATATTATATATAGATAAAAATTTTTTGAGTATATTTGCAGATGCATCTGCCTAATGAGGCAACGATGTCATTTGAGAATGACGGAGCCAATTGGTGGAGCACTACATATTGAAAGGCGTTACTGACGCTTTGTTTTTGGATCCATCGAAACTACCACAATCGATTTGCAGAACAAAAACAAATGCAGGGGTAACTCCACGGGGTGTAGTATATACTCTCCGTAGTGTGCTGCGAGGCTCGTGTAGCCTCAATGCACACTTTACGGGTGTCTATATACTCCAACGTGGGTGTTTACACTGTTTGTTCTTTCTGCAAGGCTGTGGTAGGCCGCGATGGGTGGGACAGGCAGATGTTAAGCACCCACTCTTTTTGTATGTAGTCATCAATTAAAAACAATAAATCTGACTTGGGTGTTTGTCAGAACAAAAAGAAAAAGACAAGGCAATAAAGAGTAACTGACAAACAATAATACGAGATTCATTTCACTTCTGGTGACATAGAACTGGAAAACTAACACAACGCAGAAGCAGAAAGGGATAATGACCTCGCACGAACAGCGTGGGGGATTCGTTATGCTTCATTCTGCAGCGTTTCCAGTCGCTTATGTCAAAGCATGACACCCCTGCGCTTCTCACAAAACGCAGGGGCTTTTGTTGCAATGAAGTGACTATATGCCAAAGATTGTTACATCACTCTTCTCTGGCTGTGGAGGATTAGATTTAGGCTTCACAGGTGGATTCCATTTTTTAGGAAGGGACTACGAGAGGTTAAATACAGAGATTGTCTTTGCAAATGATTTTGATGCAGATGCTCAGTCATGTTATAACAACAATCCTTTACTAGTCGAAGATGGAGCAGAATGTTTGTTAGCAGACATAAGGAATGTGAACGCAGATGACATTCCCGATTTTGACATTCTCTTAGCTGGCTTCCCCTGCCAGCCATTCTCTAATGCAGGCAATCGTAAAGGTGTCAATGATGTTAATGGCCGCGGAACCTTATTTGAAGAGTGTGAGCGCATAATTAGGGCAAAAATTGCAAATGGACATCGTCCGCAAGCATTTGTATTCGAGAATGTAAGAGGCATCCTTTCTTCCAAAATGCCAGATGGAATCACGACAGTTCCACAGGAAATCTCGAACAGGATGCATGATATGGGATATGAAATGAGTATGCAACTTGTTTGTGCGAGTGATTATGGTGTTCCTCAGCAACGATACAGGGTTCTAATCATTGGTATTGATAGAGAACTTGGTATTGGTGCATTTGATTTCCACATGATGGAACAGGTTGTTCGTCAACACCATATACCTTCTAAAAGTTTCGGTAGAGACGAAGAACTATTGCTTGGAAGTATTCTTCAGGGCGTTCACGAGGTTCAGGATGACGTTGTTTGGAACTATAGCGAGACAACCCAACGTTCTGTAGACTTGATTGGGGGGTGCCGTCATGGAATGCAAGCCTTCGATTATTTCGTTCCAGGCTTTCACAAGGAGGATTTGCCAGAAATAGTGTTTGAGGGACGTTCATGGAAAGACATACCATACGAGTTGTTATCACCGAGATTCAAGAAGATTGCAGATGATCCCAAACGCTATCACGCACCAAAATTCTTCAGACGTTTTGCATTTGGTGAGATAAATGGCACTATAACAGCTTCTGCTCAGCCTGAGAATTGCGGAATTACACATCCTGTCGAAAATCGCAGATACTCCGTCAGAGAGTGCGCACGTATTCAATCGTTTCCTGATAATTACCACTTTGGAAACATTCCTCTTCAATCACAATACAAGGTTATTGGAAATGCTGTTCCTCCTGTGTTGGGTTGGGTTATCGCAAGAGCATTGTTGAACTTTTTACCAGAATAATTATGTATTTAGCAAAACAAGCGTTAGTTAAAGCTCTAAAATTTGTCAAGGACGCAGAAGTACAAGTTTCTACACCTTGCTTAAGTGCTATACAATACTTTATTGCATTAGACAGATTCTATCATCAAAGAGAATCAGGACAGCAAAAACAGAACGAACATATTGACGAGTTTTTTGATGAAAATGTTAAAGATCAGTTCTTGGATGGTAGTTCAACGACCGAAAAGAAGGAATTTATTTCATACGTATCCGAAGTAATATCTTTGGACGATGGCAGCTATTTAAAGACGTTTAAGGAATTGTATGAAGGAAAAAAGGCAATACAAGGCACTATACAAAGTAATTTCTTTGGTGGAAGTTCTGTTGATATTTCAAGAAAAAGTCCCGATAAGGTTGTGTACCCACAGCAAGACAACCGACCTCTATTTTACTGCTTAAAAGGAAATGTATATAGAGAAGAGAAATATTATGATAATCTTCAATACTATATTACAACACAAGAAGCAAGATTCGCTTTGGCCATATGGCTTTTAAGGAAGGACTGTATTGAAGAATTAAATATAGAATCCATAAGAGAAAAACTTACTGAAAAATATACCCAACGATTTGTTGATTTTTTGATTCCGCAAGATAATAAATCATATGATGATTTGAAAGAATCCTTTGAATTAAGAACATCACAAGAAATAGCACGAATATTTAAATCGGATTTCCTTATGAGACAGGAAAAAGAAGAGCATCATTCGTTATCATATTCCCTTCAAGAGATTTTCTATGGTGCCCCAGGTACAGGTAAATCACATGAAATTAAGATAGTGACAAAAGGGAAGAGCGTTATCCGCACAACGTTCCATCCAGATAGCGATTATTCCACCTTCGTTGGCGCTTATAAGCCTACGATGGAGGATACTGAAACAATGGTGGTTCCTGTGGTGGTAAACAATGGAATCAGCCTTCAAGAAAAGGGGACTATTGTTGAGAAACGTATTGTCTATAAGTTCATCATGCAAGCATTCCTGAAAGCTTATCTTGGAGCATGGAAGAAATACACAGATAGAAAGAGTGATGAGGCTGAACCCCAATTTCTTGTAATTGAAGAAATCAATCGCGGCAATTGTGCTCAAATATTTGGCGATCTCTTCCAATTACTTGATCGAAACGATGAACATTTCTCTGAATATCCGATAGAATCAGATACCGATCTGCAGAAAGAAATAGAGAGGGCTTTCAAGGAACATAAGAATTATAAACTTGAGCATGATATTGACGTTGAGGATGTTATTGAGGATTACACCAGTAACTATGATGCAACACTTTCCGAGGATATACAACATGGCAGAGTCCTGCTTCTTCCCTCGAACCTCTACATCTGGGCCACGATGAATACAAGTGACCAAAGTCTGTTCCCTATCGACTCTGCATTCAAACGTCGCTGGGAGTGGAAATACATGAAGATAAAGAACGAGGGAAAGGAATGGAAAATTGATGTGAGGATAAAGGATGCTGATGGAGTGGAAAAACCTGTGGATTGGTGGGACTTCATCCGTAAAGTCAACGACATCATCGCCTCTATGACATCGAGTGCCGACAAACAGTTAGGTTACTTCTTCTGCAAGCCTGATAAGAAGACGCCAGAAAGAGCTGAGTTGCCAAATAGTGAAAACGACCTTATCTCCGTAGATACATTCGTGAGCAAGGTGCTGTTCTATCTTTGGAACGATGTGTTTAAAGACTATGGCTTTGATGATGCCTCGTTGTTCCAGTATAAAGACAATGAGGGGAATGTGCAAGATTTGACTTTCCCAGACTTCTACAAGGAAGACAGCAACGATGTGAATCCCGAAATGGTGACTGACTTCGTGCAGAAGGTGATGAACTGGAAGAAGAAGGAAGAAGAGAAGAACTAATGTATATCCTGTTTGAAGAACATCAGTACGAAAGCTCACGAGTTGAGAAAGTCCTGAAGGACATCTACGTCTTGCAAGATGTAGATAAACGCGTGAGTGTGCAGTATGTGGGCTATTTCTACAACCCACACCTGCACGACTGCGTGTTCATTCTGCCCAAGGTGTTGCTGACGGAGCAGGAAACATTGGTGGGTGTAAAATTGGAATCAGGCGAACCTGTAACACCAGAAATGGTACTGGAGCCGAAAGGTCAGGAAAAGCTTAACAAGGAGTATCGGAAGTTCATCTACGAGTTCTCTGTGTGGATATATAGGGCATTGAATGTGTTCTACAAAGCGAACCCCAAGAGCAAGGCCATTCTATATAAGCATTTACCGCAAGCAGGTAAAGGTCGCAGGCATCAGGCGAAAACATACCTGGATATTGTGCTGTCGCTCATCAACTTCAATCAGGAGAACCGTGACTTCGTGCTCTTTACCATCAAGAACTTGCACAGGGGAAACAACAAAATCAACTGGACACGAACCATCTCACATTCACAGGCTTTTGTGCAGGATAAGGATGTGGTGTATCTGAATCCTGTGAACAAGAAACGTATTGTCAACTACGAGGAGGAATTATTTGTTATCTTCTATAGCATACTGAACTATTTGAATGGAGCATACGGTTTCCATACGCCTATCAACATTCAGTACGAACTGATTACTGGCAAGCAGTTCACACAATACATGCACGGAATGGGAAAGATGAGGCTGATGCAGATAAAGTACAAATACTTTTCAGACAAGGCTCTTCAACTTTGGGACTTGTGCTATGCCTTCTTCGAAAACTCGTATAGTATAGCTATTAATACAAATGCTCAAGAGTACCTTTTGGCCAAGAGTTTCAATATTGTATTTGAGGCAATGATTGACGAACTGATAGGTACCCCTCACCATGATATTCCCAAAGGATTGGCTGACCAAGACGATGGCAAACGTGTTGACCATATGTACACAGATCTGGCATTGACATCAGCAGAGTCTCAAACAAACAGAGAAGTCTATTATATCGGTGACAGCAAATACTATAAGAGTGGACATCCGCTGACATCCGAATCTATCTATAAGCAGTACACGTATGCAAGGAACGTCATACAATGGAATATCAACTTGTTCTTGTCGGACGATACTGCGTATGATGAACTGGACAGGCAGAAGAGACAGGCAGATAGAGGACCTTTCGGTGGTATTCGCTTACAGGATGCCAATCTGACTGAGGGTTACGACGTGATTCCCAATTTCTTTATCAGCGCCTTTGTCAATGATGACCTCAAGTATAATGTACAGGAGAACATACGACCGCATAAGGATAAAAACGAGGAACATTGCACAAAGATCTCGTATCAGTTCCCTGACCGCCTGTTTGATAGGGATACGCTGTTTCTTTCGCAATATGATGTAAATTTCCTTTATGTGCTCTTCCTGTATGCACGTAATAAGGCCAATGAGAAGTCGCAATGGAAAGAATATGTAAGGAAGAAGTTCCGCGAAGAGATAAGGGCTGTCATCCAAAAGGAGTTTATGGTGTATGCCATGCGTGCCCGTTTGGGGGTAGATGGCGCTTTGTATCTTCAGCAGCATTTCTACGATTTGAACGGCAGGGTGTTCCAGCCATACGGCGAAGAAAGGATGGCTTATTTTGCTTATGCACGTCCAGCAAATGATCTCGAGAAAACGCAGGCACAATATGATGAGTTGTCGCGATATTTCGTGATTGAGAAATGTGGTATGGGACAAGATCCACAGGACGTGCTGAAACCTGCTATTGAACAAGAACTGCAACAACCTGTAGCACATTCGCAATGGCTAACGCTTCACTATTTGGAACGATATGCGGATAAAGGCATCCTGGTGGGTTACTACAAGGACGAAGAGCATCTGAAATGGATTCTTGGCCATAACGATAAAGGCTCATTGGTATATAATGTGCGCCTTGAAGTTAAAGGTGAGCCACCACGTCCTGGTGCTCACACATCATATTTTTACGAGAAGAAAAATATCCAGTTCGTTATCCTTTATACTGATGGCGTTGAACAAACGGGAGAGTATCGCGTGTTTCATGTAAAGGATACTGCCAGCAAAGTGACGGAAGAACGAATGCGTGACACATGGTATCCCTTCGATGTAAAGGGACCTCATTTCTTTTTCCGATTTGATGAAGAGGTAACGTTGGGGAAAATACAGGTTCGTGAGCTGTTAGCCTATTTGCGAGTAAAACACCTTGAAGAGTTTGACTCTTACGAAGATGGTGAGCCATTGTTTACTACAGCAGAAAGTGTGTTGGAGTATCGAGAGGGATTTTGACATTGTTCTTTTCGTATCTCGCATTAGTCATACTCTAACTGGGAAAAACGCCTGGCTTATTTTTTGTGATTTTATAGAAAATGTGCAACTATTTGCCAAAATCTTTGGTAATATCACAAACAAATCGTATTTTTGCCATCGAATAGGTGGCATATTGCTACCAATGATGCTAAAAAATGAAGAGTATGGCACAGTCAGCAGTAACAGTAAGGATAGACTCGAAGGTGAAGTCACAGTTCGACGAACTCTGCGAACAGTTTGGTATGAGTGCAAACACGGCTCAGTCAAATGCGCTCGATCTGTTTATGCAGCAACGTAGTGCTGCAGAAGCAAGTCAGGAGCCTGAGATGACACTGGATGAAATCAATGCCGAAATTCGAGCCGCAAGGGTGGAACGACGGATTTAGTTAATTGACAATTGATAATTGATAATTGACAATTCTTTGTGCGAAATTCTGATTATTGACGTTATTTTTCCCCCATTCTCCCTAATTAGTTTCTTAAGATAAGATATTTCCAATAAGATTTTAGAACTTATTTTCCTGCTTACAACTGTGTTTTGGGCCAGTTGACGAGGAAGACATGCTCGGTGGCTCGGGTGAGGGCGGTGTATAGCCAGTGGATATAGTCGGGGGTAAGCATGTCGTCGGTCATATAGCCTTGGTCTATATACACATGGGCCCACTGTCCGCCTTGCGCCTTGTGGCAGGTGACGGCATAGCCGAACTTAATCTGCAGGGCATTGTAATAATTGTCGGTTTTCAGTTTCCGGATGCGGTCGGCCTTCAGGGGAATGTCGGCATAGTCTTCCATCACCTTCACATACAGTTGCTCCTGCTGCTCGCGGGTGAGTGCCGGAGCCTCAGAGGTGAGCGTGTCGAGTAGGGCAGTGGTGGTGAATTCAAAATCGTCGTAGTCGGGAAACTGAACGGTGAGCTCGGCAAAATGGAAACCGTAGAGCTCGTGATGGTTGCGCACACGCTGAACCACACAGCGGTCGCCATTGGCCAGAAAGTCGGGTGTGCCTTCGCCGTCAGGCAGTCCGTACTTGTTTTTCACGATCATGAGCTGGTCGCCACGGTTGATGGCCTCTTCACGGTCGAGCACCGTGCGGCGAATGCCTTCGTTGTAGATATTGGCCCGTTTGTTGCTGCGGGTCACTACAATGGTCTCATCCACTCCTACTCTGCTATAGCTGGAAGCAAGCGTCTCAATGAGCTCATCGCCCGGCACCACGCTGATATCGGCAAAGGCCTCTATGCGAAGACGGGGCAACTGGGTGAGTTCGTCGTGGGTGATCATCTGGCGCACCATCGTAGCGTTCCACAGAATGCCCGACTGCTGACTCTGTCGCAGCACTTCGGTGAGGTCGTAACTGAACACCTGTAGGCCATATCCTTGCAGCATACCGTCCTGCAGGGCCGGAGCTTCTTCTTCGCCAACAGGAGGCAACTGGGCCGTATCGCCAATGAGCAGCAGTCGGCAGTTCTTACCGCTATACACATACTGAACAAGGTCGTCGAGCAGTGAGCCCGATCCGAACGTTTCGTTGGCTGAGAAATGAGAAATCATGGAGGCCTCATCGACCACGAAAAGGGTGTCGCTATGCAGATTGGCATTGAGATTAAACGACGAGAGGTCGCCTGCCGTTTTCTGTCGGTAGATGCGTCGGTGGATGGTGTGGGCGGCATGGCCGGCATAGAGCGAGAACACTTTGGCCGCACGACCGGTAGGCGCCATCAGCACCAGTTTCTGCTTCAATCCCACCATAGCCTTGACAAAGGCACCGGCCAGGGTGGTCTTGCCCGTTCCGGCCGAACCACGGAGAATCATCACTGCCGAACCACTGTTGCGTGAAGCATAGCCAGAGCCATACTCCAGGAACTGTGCAAACAGGTTGATGGCCTGCTGCTGGTCGGCGGTGGGCACATGGCCAAACACGCCCAGAATGCGATGTTTCAACTCGTCGTAAATCACGTGTGTATTGTTTTTCCCGACAAAAGTACAAACTTTTTTTGTTTTTTCATGCAGATTATACTATCTTTGCACAGCTTAATATAAATATGTAAAGACAGAAAATGGAGCAACAGCATAACTTCTATAAACGCCGCTTGTCGAGCGTTACCCATGTAGGCAATATTGAAATAGGAGGAGAAAACCCTATTCGCATCCAGTCGATGAACACCACCGACACCAACGATACTGAGGCATGTGTGGCTCAGGCCAAACGCATTATTGATGCAGGTGGCGAACTAGTGCGCCTCACCACTCAAGGCAGCCGTGAAGCCGAGAACATGAAGAACATCTCTGCCCGTCTGAAAGCCGACGGATACCCTCAGCCTCTGGTGGCCGATGTGCATTTCAATGCCCATGTGGCCGATGTGGCAGCCCAGTACTGCGAGAAAGTGCGCATCAACCCGGGTAACTATGTTGATCCCGCCCGCACGTTCAAGCACCTGGAATATACCGACGAGGAATATCAGGCCGAGCTGCAGCGCATTGAAGAGCGCCTTGTTCCGTTTATCAATATCTGTAAGGAGCACCACACGGCCGTGCGCATCGGTGTGAACCACGGTTCGCTCTCCGACCGCATCATGTCGCGCTATGGCGACACACCGGCCGGCATCGTAGAGAGCTGTATGGAGTTTCTGCGCATCTTCCGCAAATATGATTTCAATGATATCGTGATCAGTATCAAGGCCTCCAACACGGTGGTCATGGTGCAGAGTGTGCGCCTGCTGGTGGCCGCTATGGACAAGGAGGACATGCACTATCCGCTGCATCTTGGCGTGACCGAAGCCGGCGAGGGCGAGGACGGACGCATCAAGAGTGCCGTAGGTATAGGCGCCCTGCTCACCGAGGGCATTGGCGACACCATCCGTGTGAGTCTGAGTGAGGATCCCGAATGTGAGATTCCTGTGGCCAAGAAACTGGTAGAGATGATTCCCGAGTGTGCCCGTCTGCGCCATGAGGCCGAACAGAGCATAAAGGACGACACCATCACACTGACCCTCAACGCCCCCGACTATGAAACCTTCCAGCTGAAGGCCGCCATGGCCGTAGGCGCACTGCTGATAGACAGGAAGGCCACCAAACTGAGAATTGAGAACGGAGAACTGAGAGGAATGAATAGTTCTACTAATGAGAAGCTCAACGATGAGTCTAATCATACCTCTCAGTTCTCACCACTCACCTCTCAATTGGAAAGTCTTTCCGATTCCATTCTCCAGGCGGCGCGCATCAAGTTCACCAAGACAGAATACATATCTTGCCCGGGATGCGGACGCACACTGTACAACCTGCAGGACACTATCCAGCGCATCAAGGCTGCTACCAGTCATCTGGTGGGACTGAAGATTGGCATCATGGGCTGTATAGTGAACGGACCGGGCGAGATGGCCGATGCCGACTATGGCTATGTGGGTGCTGGTCGTGGCAAGATATCCCTCTACCGCAAAAAGGAATGCATTGAGAAGAACATCCCCGAGGCCGAGGCCGTAGAACGACTGCTGGCCTTCATCGAGGAAGATATGAAAAAGAAGTAAACATTTAAAACCTATGATTAGGTATCTTTTCAGCCTCATAATAGGCACATTACTACTTACAGGCTGCTCGCCAAAAAACGAGAAGCAGTATAAGATAGGCGTGTCGCAATGTTCGGAAGACATCTGGCGCGACAAGCAGAATGCCGAACTGCGCGTTGGGGCCTATTTCCACGAAAACGTGCAACTGTGCTTTGCGGCCGCCTACGACAGCGATGAGCGACAGATACAGCAGATAGATAGTCTTGTGGCTGAAGGCATCGACCTGCTGATTGTGGCACCCAATCAGGTGCAGACCATCAGTCCCGCCATCGACCGTGCCTACGATCAGGGAATCCCCGTCATTGTGTTTGAACGCAAAACGAGTTCGCAGAAATATACCGCCTTTATCAGTGCCGACAACTACGAGATGGGGCGTGTGATGGGCGAGTATATCGTTTCGCGACTGCACGGCAAAGGCAATGTGCTGGAGATAAAAGGACTGGAAGGCTCGTCGCCCGCCATCGAGCGCCACAACGGCTTTATGGATGCCGTCAAACAGTCGCCTGACATAAAGATTGTCGGCTCACTTCAAGGTGACTGGACAGAGCCGATGGCAGAAGATGTTGTCGGACTGTGGATAGCCGAACACCCTGAAGCGCAGGTTGACCTGGTGTTCGGTGCTAACGACCGTACCGCCATGGGGGCCCGCAAGGCATACTTGGCTCACCGCTCTGGCTCAGACAGCTTGCAAGGCGAGAATGCCCGTCCCTCCTCCCTTCCTCTCTTCTGCGGCGTTGACGGACTTCCCGGAAAGGACGGAGGCATCAGTCTGGTGCGCGACTCCATCCTTGAGGCCTCCTACATCTATCCCACCCACGGCGACCAGCTGTTGCAACTGGCAGTCGATATACTGGAGGGAAAGCCATACCAGAAGGAAACCCGGATGATGTCGGCCCTCATCACTCGCGACAATGCCGCGGTGCTCTATATGCAAGGCGAGGAAATCATCTATCAGGCCATGCGACTGGAAAGTCTTCACAAGAAAGCCGACAACTACCTGAAGCAGCTCAACTATCAGCGCACCATCAGTCTGCTGGCCCTTATAGCCATCGGCCTGCTCATTCTGGTCATGGTACTCTCGTTCCTGTACCGACAGCGTAAGAAGACCCTGCAGCGCCAGAAGGTGGTGAACACCCTTTGGAACATTGAGCCACCCGCCGCACTCCCCCAGCAGGAAGAAAGCACAGTGAAGAGCGAACAGGCGGAGGTGAAGCCACAAGGAACCAACGTGGCCGACTCACTGTTCATCAGCCGCTTCCGCGAAGTGGTTGAACAGAATCTGGCCGACAGCAACATCTCTGTTGAAGACCTGGCCACGCAAATGAATCTGAGCCGTGTACAACTATACCGGAAGGTGAAAGCCATCTCAGGCTCGTCGCCGGTAGAGCTGCTGCGCACCGCCCGACTGAACCGAGGCTACCAGCTGCTGATTACCACCGACAAGACCGTCAGCGAAGTAGCCTACGAGGTAGGGTTCACCGCCCCCAGCTACTTCACAAAATGTTTCAAGGAGGAATTCGGACTGAGCCCGTCCGACATGACTCACAGCTCGTAAACAGACAAAAAACATACCGATAAGAAAAATCGTTCATTATCAGAAAAATTTGTTACATCGCAACAAATTTGGAGGGTGATGAACGATTTTTTAGTCTCCTATAGCCTGTTGACATATATCTTTGCAGCAATTTTTCAATACTAACCCAAAAAACATTTATGAAACAACTTAAAAGACTCCTGTTGAGTATGATGCTCATTTGTGTAGGCACCATTGTGTTTGCACAGAGTGAGATTGCAGGTACTGTTTTCGATTCGGAAGGCGAACCGATTATCGGTGCTACGATCATGGAAAAGGGAACCTCGAACGGAACGGTAACCAACTTTGATGGCGAGTTCAGACTGAAAGTTGCTGCCGGAAAAACACTAACCGTCAGTTTCGTAGGCTACCAGACAGTTGAAATGGCTGCAGTGAATGGCATGAAGGTAACCCTTCAGGAAGACGCCCAGACGCTGAACGAAGTAGTGGTGACAGGCTATACCACCCAGCGCAAGTCCGACCTTACGGGTGCGGTGACCGTGGTGAGCGTGGGCGAACTGGCCAAGCAGAACGAGAACAACCCCATCAAGGCCATGCAGGGCCGTGTGCCTGGCATGAACATCTCGGCCGACGGTGCCCCATCGGGTTCGGCAACAGTACGTATTCGCGGTATCGGCACCCTGAACAACAACGATCCTCTATATATTATAGATGGTGTGCCCACCAAAGCCGGTATGCACGAACTGAACGGCAACGATATTGAGAGTATTCAGGTGCTGAAGGATGCAGCCTCGGCCTCTATCTACGGTTCGCGCGCTGCCAACGGTGTGATCATCATCACCACCAAGAAAGGTAAGGAAGGCAGTGTGAAGATAGACTTCGATGCCAGTGTGTCGGTACAGACCTATGCCCACAAGATGGATGTGCTGAATGCCAAAGAGTTCGGCAAGGTGATGTGGCAGGGCTATGTGAACGACGGACTGGACCCCAACCAGAACGGTCTGGGCTATCGCTACGACTGGAGCTATAACGCACAGGGACGACCGGTGCTGAACGGCATCAGCATGAACAAATATCTGGACGCTGCAGGTACTACACCGGCATCAGACACCGACTGGTTTAAGGAGACCACACGCACCGGACTGGTTCAACAGTACAACGTGTCGCTGAGCAATGGGTCGGAGAAAGGCTCTTCATTCTTCTCGTTGGGCTATTACAAAAACGACGGTATCATCAAGCAATCGGACTTCGAGCGTTTCTCGGCCCGTATGAACAGTGACTACAAACTGTTGAAAGTCAAGGACCGCAGCATCGTCACTGTCGGTGAGCACTTCACACTGAATCGTACCAATGAGGTGCAGGCTCCCGGCGGGTTCCTGGAGAATGTGCTGCAGTTTAATCCTTCACTCCCTGTTTATACAAAGAATGGCGACTATGCAGGACCGGTGGGTGGCTATCCCGACCGTGAGAACCCCGTAGCACGTCTGGACCGCAACAGCGACAACCGCTATATCTACTGGCGCATGTTCGGCGATGCCTATATCGACATCAATCCATTGAAGGACTTCCACGTGAAATCAACCTTCGGTCTGGACTATTCACAGAAAGAACAACGCATCTTCACCTATCCTATCACAGAAGGAACTATGGCCAATGCCACCAACGCCGTTGAGGCCAAACAGGAGCATTGGACAAAATGGATGTGGAACGCTATTGCCACTTATAATCTGGAGGTTAAGAAACACCGTGCCGACGCCATGGTGGGTATGGAGTTGAACCGTGAGGACGACACATGGTTCAGTGGAAAAGCCTACGACTTCGCTATTCTGAATCCCGACTATATGTGGCCCAAAGCTGCTGTAGGCGAGGCAGAGGCTTACGGTTCTGGAGAAGGATACACACTGGTTTCATTTTTCGGAAAAGCCAACTACACCTATGACGACCGCTATATGGCCAGTTTCACCATTCGTCGTGACGGTTCCAGCCGCTTTGGACGTAACAACAGATACGGTACCTTCCCATCGGTATCAGCAGGTTGGCGTATCAATCAGGAGAACTTCCTGAAAAATGTTGACTGGCTCGACAATTTGAAGGTTCGCGCTTCATGGGGTCAGACTGGTAATCAGGAAATATCAAACATTGCCCGCTATACACTCTATGAGAGCAATTACGGTGAAGCTGGTTTCGGCGGACAGAGTTATGGAACAAGCTATGATATTGCTGGTACGAATGGCGGTCAGCAGCTGGCCAGCGGTTTCAAGCGTAACCAGTTGGGCAATGATGACCTGAAATGGGAAACAACTACCCAAACCAACCTTGGTCTTGACTTTGCCCTGTTCCACAACGCCCTATACGGTTCGTTTGAATGGTATCATAAGAAAACCACCGATATTCTGGTATATATGCCCGGCATCGGTGTGATGGGTGAAGGTTCAAGTCAGTGGATCAATGCCGGCGAGATGCTGAACAAGGGTATTGAACTGAACCTTGGCTATCGCGGCGAGATAGGCAGTTTCCAGTACGACATTGCCGGAAACATCGGTACCTATCGCAATGAGGTGACCAAACTGCCTGAGACACTTGCTGCCCGCGGCGACTTTGGCGGCAATGGTGTGGAGAGTGTAGTGGGCCATCCGATGGGAGCTCAGGTGGGCTATGTGTTCGACGGCATCTTCAAGAGTCAGGCCGATATAGACAATCATGCCCAACAGAATGGAGCCGGGCTGGGCCGCATTCGCTGGAAGGACCTGAACAAAGATGGTGTCATCAACGAGAAAGACCAGGAGTGGATCTACAATCCTGTTCCCGACTTTACCTGGGGTCTGAACATCTACCTGCAATATAAGAACTTCGACTTGACTATGTTCTGGCAAGGAGTGCAGGGCGTTGACGTGATCAGCGACTTGAAGAAAGAAACCGACCTCTGGAGCGGTCTGAACATTTCGAACCTGAACAAAGGTCACCGCCTGCTTGACGCATGGACGCCTGAGAACATGGATTCCAACATCCCTGCCATCAGCACAATGGACAATAATAATGAGAAACGTGTGAGCAGTTTCTTCGTAGAGGATGGCTCATATGCCAAACTGCGCACCATACAGCTGGGGTATAACTTCCCAAAGAGTATCATCGACAAGGTTCACCTCTCACGTCTGCGCACCTATGTCTCTGCACAGAACCTGCTCACCATCAAGAGTAAGAACTTCACTGGCGTAGATCCAGAGAATGCCAACTTCGGTTATCCTATTCCTCTTAACGTAACGTTTGGTCTCAATGTCTCATTCTAACACGATTGCCATTATGAATACTAAGATAAACAAAATAAGCTGCTTGCTTTTCAGCACTGCGCTATTTACAATCAACTGCTCACTCTTCAGCTCTTGTGACAGTTTCCTTGACGAACACGTACCACAAGGCACTTTCAGTGATGAGCAGGCAAAGAATGCTGAAAATGCCGAGGCCATGACAGTGTCTGCCTACGCCATTTTCACTACCGCCGAGGATATCAACTCATCGTTCTCGATGTGGAACTTCGACGTGCGCTCGGACGATGCCTATAAAGGCGGTTCAGGTACCAGCGACGGTGATGTGTTCCATCAGCTGGAAGTACAACAGGGCGTGCTGACTACCAACTGGAATATCAACGACATGTGGGTGCGCCTCTATAATAGTATTTCACGTGTAAACACAGCCATCGCCCTGCTTAATGAAAGTGACTACGAACTGAAAGAGCAACGACTGGCCGAAATGAAATTTCTGCGTGCCTATGCCCACTTCCTGCTGAAACGTCTGTACAAGAACATTCCTTTCATCATAGATCACAACTTGAGCTATGAGCAGTACAACAACCTGTCGAATACTGCCTATACCAATGATGAAGGCTGGCAACTGATTATCAACGACCTGATGGAAGCCTACAACACTCTGCCGCAGACGCAGGACGACAAGGGCCGTCCTACCAAGGCTGCCGCTGCTGCTTTCCTGGCCAAGGTATATCTGTACAAAGCCTATCGCCAAGACAATCCGAAAAGCAATCAGGTAACATCTGTCAATGCCGACGATATGCAGAAGGTCATTGATTTTACCGACCCGTCGCTTTACGGCAACTACGGTCTGGAATCCGACCTGCACAACAACTTCCGCCCGGAAGAACAGTTTGAGAATGGTATTGAGAGTCTTTGGGCCATCCAGTATTCGCGCAACGACGGATCTACCTATGGCAACCTGAACTGGAGCTACGGCCTGATTCCACCCAATATTCCCGGTGCTACTGATGGCGGATGCGATTTCTACAAACCTTCACAGAACTTGGTGAATGCCTATCGTACCGGTGCAGACGGTCTGCCCCTGCTGACCAGCTTCAACGACAAGGACTACAACATGACGCAGGACAATGCCGATCCTCGACTGTTCCTTACCGTGGGCATCTCAGGACTTCCCTATATGTTCAACAAGAACTATATGATGGAAAAGACCAGCATCTGGAGTCGCTCGAACGGTCTCTATGGCTATAATGTGTCACTGAAACAGAATGTTGACCCCGCCCTCATCGACAACTACCTGATCAAGGGCAGCTACTGGGCCAGCTCTATGAACAGAATTGTGTTCCGCTATGCCGATGTGCTGCTGATGCGTGCCGAGGCCTATGCCCAACTTGACAAGGCTCCACAGGCCATCCAACTGGTCAACCAGATTCGTTCGCGTGCCGCTACCAGCACACAGATGATTGCCAGCTATCCCAATACATATGGTGTAAAATTCTATGTAGCCAACTACAATGGCAGCTACTCGAAAGAAGAGGCCTTGAATATTGTGAAGATGGAACGCCGTTTGGAACTGGGTATGGAGTGTGAACGTTTCTTCGACCTGGTGCGCTGGGGCGATGCCGCAACAGTACTGAACAAGTACTATTCCGAGGAAATAGACAACTGCGCCATCTACAAGGAAGCTCATTTCACTGCCGACAAGGATGAATATCTGCCCATTCCCTTTGCGCAGATCTCGGCTTCCAACGGCCATTATACTCAAAACATCGGTAACTGGTAAAATTATAATACTAACTTAAATAATGAAAGATATGAAATCGAAAATATTCCAGTTCGTCTGCGCCTGTCTGATGTGTTGCGGTATAACTGCTGCACTCACAGCCTGCGATGATGACGACAGCAAAAACGAGATGATGCTCGGTGGCGACTGCGACATTGAGGCTATCGCCCTCGATGACTATGAGGGTATCGTTGATGCCAAGACACACACCATCGTGGTGCGCCTTCCAGAAATCTATGAGACAGCAGCCATGAAGGTGACGAAGTTGAAACTGTCTGCCGGAGCTTCCTGCAATGTGGTTGAAGGTCAGACTCTTAACATGAAGGCTCCCAAGAACCTCTGTGTGAAAAATGGCGATGTGGTTCTCAACTGGACACTCTCAGTGATGAACGATGAGGCACGTATCACACAGTTTGTTATCAACGACATTTACACAGGTGCAATTGATCAGACCACTAAGACTATCACCGTTTATGTGCCTGCCTCTGTTGGACTCACCGGTTTGGTGCCCACCATCACTTATAGTGCCAATGCCACCATTACACCGGCTTCGGGCGTGGCACAGGATTTCACCCAGCCTGTACAGTATAAGGTGAAAAACAATTCGGCTGAAAGCACCTATACCGCCAAGGTTATTGCTATTGACAAGCCATCAGCACTCTTCATAGGTTCGGCTGCTTCATTGAGCGAGCTGGATCCTGAGGCCAAGGCAGCCTGCCAGTGGATGCTGGGCAATGTGGCCAACTCACTCTATGTATCGTTTGCCGACCTGCGTGCCGGAACGGTTGACCTTTCACAGTGTAAGGTGATTTGGTGGCACTGGCATGTAGATGGAGGCGTGGATGGTCACGACGTGTTTATGGCTAAGGCTACAGACGCCCTCGACACCAAGAACGAGATCCGACAGTTCTACGAGAATGGCGGTTCGCTGTTCATGACTCGCTGTGCCGTAAACCTGCCATCGTTTATCGGTGCTACTGGCGATGATGACTGGACAACACCTAACAACTGCTGGGGAAAGAACGAAGACGCTGCCGAACTGTGCAACGGTCCGTGGGACTTCCTGATGTACACCGGTCAGAACAATCACCCCATCTATCAGGGACTCATTGCCGGTGACGATCCCAACAGGGTTTACTGTACCGACGCCGGTTATTACATCACCAATACCACCTCACAGTATCATATCGGTACCGACTGGGGAGGCTATGACAACTATGCTGCCTGGGAAGCCCGTACGGGTGCTACTATCCTGGGCGTGGGCGGAGATGGAGCCATCGTGCTATGGGAATATCCTGCCAAGGATAATAAGGGTGCTATCATCTGCATCGGCTCAGGCTGCTTCGACTGGTACTCATATACCTATGAGGCAGGCTATGTGGAGAAGTTCCACAAGAATATTGAGATTATGACCCAAAACGCATTCAATTACTTAATGAATAAATAATTATGAAAAAGATGATCCATATATTATTTGCAGGTCTTGTAGGTTGCAGCATCGCTGCAACCACCGCCTGCACCGAGGACTCGTTTGGTCCTGATGCCGAGAAAGACTGGGCTGGTACTACCGGCGCATTCACCTCTGCCGACGATGCCGGATTCCAGACCTACTACAATCCTGCCATAGGCCGATGCGGCGACCCTATGCCTTTCTACGATCAGAAGGCAGGCGAGTTCAAGGTGCTCTATCTGCAGGAATACGACAACAACGGTCCGTGCTATCATCCCATCTGGGGCGTATCTACTAAGGATGGTGCCAACTATCAGTCGCTGGGCGAGGTGCTGCCTACCGGCACTTCTGTTCAAGAGGCCGATGCAGCCATAGGTACGGGCTGTGCCATCTACAACGAGGCCGACGGGTTGTACTATATCTACTATACCGGTCACACCGCACAGGAAGTGGTGCTGCGCGCCACGTCGCCCGACTTCAAGAACTGGACTAAGGACTACAGCTGGGCACTCTATGGCCCTGACAATGGCTATTCAGCTTCTGACTTCCGCGACCCACAGATTTTCAAGGCTGAGGACGGCATGTGGCACATGGTGATTAGCAGTAAACTGCGTTTCGTTGACTATAAGTCAGCCGACCTGAAGAACTGGGAGCATGTGGGTGGTTTCAACATGGTGTGGGACCGCATGTGCGAGTGTGCTGATGTGTTTAAGATGGGCGACTGGTGGTATCTGGTGTATAGCGAGGCCTATCGCTCAGATTGGAGCCGCAAGGTGAAGTATATGATGGCAGATTCGTTTGAGAATCTGAAGAAATGTTTCAACGACCCTGGTGCCAACTGGCCCAAGGACGGCAAAGAGGGAGTGCTGGACAGTCGCGCTTTCTATGCAGGCAAGACAGCATCCAATGGTACCGACCGCTATATCTGGGGATGGTGTCCTTTCCGCTCGGGTGCTACTGTTCACGACAAGAACATCAACGTGGGTGCCGAGGGTGAACCCAACTGGTCGGGCGCACTGGTATGCCACAAGATTATTCAGCATGAGGATGGTACCCTCACACTGGGCGAAGTGCCTGCCATTAAGGCTAAATATACTAAGGAGCAGCCTGTCAACGTGATGGCCTCGAATGGTTATGCCGATGGAAAACTTACGGGCGATGACGCCTACGTGCTCTACAACCGTCTGGGTACGTGCAACCACATTTCGTTCACGGTGACCACTGAAGGCAATGAGGACAAGTTCGGCGTATCGCTGGTGCGCAGTACCGATCCTGAGTTCTACTACACCATGGTGGTGAATCCCGAAGGCGAGAACGATCGTAAAGTAAAATTCGAACAGGAAGGCTACCGTTTGGAGACCAACGAAAAAGGTGAGGAGATAAAAGTCTTTGGCAAAGGATCTGTGGCCGGTATCGATGGCTATAAATTTAAGCGTCCTGCCGACAATGTGTATAAGATTGATATCTACACCGACAACTCGGTGATGGTGATGTACATCAACGATAATGTTTGCTACACCAACCGCATCTACGGTATTCAGCGCAACTGCTGGAGCATCAACAATTATGGCGGCACCATTACGGTGAGCGACGTAAAGGTGAGTTGGCAGTAATGCAAATTAACTAAAAGTCCCTCCTAATCTTTTTGCGAAGATTGGGAGGGCTTTTTCTTTAATACTTTATGAGTCTATAGTTTCTTGCTTCATGTTGGCAGCAAGAAAAACTGCGGCCGGGAGACTATTGCACCGTTGCCTCTACATAGGCTTTACCGGCAGCCATCTTCTGGTCTTTGTTGAACTGGGTGCCATACTTGCCTTCTGGCATGTCGCTCAGCACATACATGGTGCAGGCCCTACCGGCCACAACATTGTCGGTAGAGGCAGTAGAGGCCACAGTGGCCGCCATGTCAATAAGGGCACCAAACAGTCCGCCGGTACCGCTCTTCACCCTACGGTCAACACTGATCAAACCTTCACGGCTGTAGATAGTCTCACCTGTTTTAGTGGAACGGAGAATATACTCCACTCCCACCGTCAGCGAACCGGTGAGATTGCTTCGCTTCCACGATTTGATGATGGTGAACATGGCGGCATCGGCTCCCAGCACCTCACGGAACTGAGACAGACTGCCCTCAAGGAACAGCTCAGCATCGTAGGCACTCTCGGCCTGAAACATCTCCATGGTCATCATGGGCGAATAGACATAATAGCCTTTCTCGCACAGAGGGGCATAGAGCGTGGTATAGAAATAGTCCTTGGCCTCAACATGGTTTGTACGGTTGATGGGTGGCATCACCACAATGGACAGGGGCTGTTCGTCATACATCTTGGGATATCGGGCAAGGCGCGTCACCTGCTCGGCACACGACGACAGAAGCAGGGTCGCTAATGCAAGGATAATAAACTTTCTCATTTTTCCAACTGCTTAATAATTCTTGAAATAAACTTCTCGGACTCTGGATAGGCCGCAATCTCGGCACGCAACAGGGCCAGTCCTTCTTCTTTCTTTCCTGCCTTGCACAGCAGATAGCCATACTCGGCATTCACCCCGGGAGGCACTACGCCACGCAGTCCTTTCTGTTTCTTGATCACCTTCTCGTACTGAGCCATCGCTTCAGTGAGCGTCTCGTCGGTGGTACGCTTGGTGTACTTATAGGTAGCATCCTCGGAATCGTACCAGGAGTACAGGCTGCTTTGTGTGGCACACGAGGCGAATGTGGCGAGACAGATGGCTGCTACAAACAATTTCTTCATGGCAATGTGATGATTTTAGTTTCTTGAGTTGAGAGGAACAGCTGCTTCTGATAGACGGTGTTCCCGTTGAATTTGACAGTAACGTTGCGGCGACCGGTGGCCACTCCGTATTGAGTGCCCTTTCTATTGGCCACCTTGGGCTTCACCACCTTGGCATCGAAGGTGGTGCCGTCAACATCGACCTGCACCAGTTTGGAACCATTTCCATAGGTATCCTTCGGCCCTACAAAAACGAGGTAGGCCATGTCTTCCTTACCACTCTGCTGGGCAACGGGAAAACTACTCTTACAGCCCAGCAAAAGACTAACGAATGCAACAACTGCTAATAATATTCTTGTTTTCATAAGCCTGCTATTTTATTTCTTCGATGTAATAATCAGTTAACTTGTTGGCATCTATGGCCGTTTCGCCTGAGAAGGTTACAAACGAGAACTCCGTCTCGGGGGTGTCGCCAGCAGTAGCGGTTACGGTGACGGTGCCAATCTGCTTGCCGGGAAGTTCAATCATCACGCCCGACTGGGGATTCTTCACTTTCTTGCCCTTTGTCTTTACGGCGAAGGTGTCGCCCACCTTGATGCCCTGACTGGCACCACCAGCTATCAGCTGTGCATCGGCATCATAGGAGAGGAAGAAAGTGCGCCAGGGCTTGTCGGTACATTTATTAATAATGTTCTCTACCAACTGGCCTATAGCCTCGGAGATGGCCTTGTCGCTCAGAGTGGCATCGTAATCGGCCTTGCCACCTACGCCCATTGTGGTACGTGTGGTGAGTTCGGCTGAGCCTTTAGCTTCATCGGAATAGATAATCAGTCCTGTTGACACATCGACCAAACGGATGGCAACGGCAGCCTCTACGATCTGACTCTTCGTGGCCGAGAATACGCCCGACTTGCCTACGTTCTTACGGCCAAACTCTGTCACCGAACCAATAATCATATAGTCGGCACCGATGGTGGCCAGTCCGTTGTCGCTCTTTTTGGCCTCTTCCAGCAGGGCAGCCAGATCGCTACGCTCCAGCAGCAGGAACTTGTCGGAGGCGGCCAGCTTGGCCGAAAGGATGTCCAACGCCTGTTTGCCTATGGGGTCGTTTTCCTTGTCGTAGAAAATACCTTTGGCATATTGCGTCTCGTTACTGAAGCGGCCAATGGCCACTTTCCGCTTGATCACACGCTGTCCCGCATCGGCCAGGTTCTGCTTCACGGGCTCAACAATCTCGGTTTTACGCTGTGCATAGGTCAGCATACAAAACGAGAATAGCGAAAGAAACAAAAATACCTTTTTCATTTTGATTTCTTATTAATTGGGTTAGTTTATTATCAGATACTTTTTTGCAAAAATACACAAAAGATTTTATTGAGCAAGAAAAATAGAGAGAAAATCTGACAACAAAAAATCGCTCATTCTGTGAGAAAAATGTTGCATCGAACGATTTTTCTTAGTCTGTGAATCATTTTTTTATAAAGAATTTACCGTTACAGAATACATTTGCAGAGAAAAAACCGAGAAAAAGTATAACTATCTATTAATTTCTAAAACAGTAATCCTTATGAAAAAATTATTTTTACTCGCAACATTGTTCGTCACTACAGTATGTAATGCACAGGTGGTCCTGTGGGATGGAACTGACAAGGAAGTTGGTTCTGACGGTGGTTTCTGGGACCGTGCCGAACCTACGGTGGTAGAGGAAAACGGCAACACGATCATGAAATTCACCCTGAAGGGTAATCCTGGCGGTTGGGCCGACGAGCACCACAATGCTGCACTCCCCTTGGGTGATGTAAACCTCAAAGATCTGCGCCGCATGACCATGCGCCTGAAAATGGCCGATGCCCACAATGTGCTGGTACAGCTTGAAGGCAAAGATGGCGCCTACAACGCCGAGCGTATAGCATGGTATGACGGTGGCGACGGATGGCAGGTACTTGTCTATGAGTTTGCCAAGGGTCCTGACTCTGAAAAGGTTACCAATGACGGCAACAACGTTCTGGCTATCTGGCCCTTTGAAAAGACTGCTGACGGCGAGGGAAAGAATTTCTATATCGACGATATTAAGTTTGAAGGTACAATGGTGAATGACAAGGGCATCCTTTCCTATGCCGACAACTCTCTGACTGGCGAAGTGAAGGTGACGGGCGTCATTGGCAAGGGTTCCTACCAGTGCACTTGGGATGGCGACTGGCATCCAGAGGCTTATGATGACTATGCTCTCCTGGCACAGAAACTGGCTCCCGACGCTACGGTTCTGGACGTTAGTGAGGCTGCCCGTTGGGATGAAGACTTCACGACAATCATTGCTAAGTGCCCAGATATCCAGATCATTACCCAAAAGACTCTTAACGTCAATAATATAAGCACGCGCAAGGCTGAGGCCAGCGAAATCTACACACTGAGTGGAGTGCGCGTTGACAAAGCAAATAAAAAGGGTATTTATGTCCTGAATGGCAAAAAGATTGTGAAATAAAGCAGGGAAGTATAATTTTGCGGCATATTAAACGTTGATATAACAACTAAAGACCTAAACGAAAGAATGAAAAAACTGTTTGCTTTGATGGTCATGCTGATGACTGTCGCCGGCGTGAAAGCCCAGATGGTACTGAGCGACAATCACGCTATGCTCAAACTGGAACAGGGCAAGAAGTACTTGCTGCTGCCTGTACAGGAGAAGGAAGAGAATGCCTCTATTGCCGTTTTGGACGAAAGAAACGAGATGGTGATGCGGCTGAACGTGAAACTGGCTGTAGATAAAGTGGACTACTTTGTGCCGCTGGAACTGAAACAGGCACGACTGCTGGACATCATCTTCCATGGCGACCGTCGCACCACTGGTGCCATCAAGGATTTTGCCTGCTGGCGTGAAATGAAATACAGCAATTCTTTCGATACCACCAATCGCGAACGTTTCCGCCCCGTTTATCATCATACTCCGCTCTACGGATGGATGAACGACCCCAACGGACTGTTCTATAAAGATGGTGTATGGCACCTGTTCTATCAGTGGAACCCCTACGGATCGCAGTGGGAGAACATGACCTGGGGACACTCTACATCAACGGACTTGGTAAACTGGACTGCCCAGCCCACCGCACTGCAGTCTGACTGGCTGGGAGCTGTATTCTCGGGCAGTGCCATTGTGGATAAGAACAATACGGCAGGCTTTGGCAAGGATGCCGTCATCGCCATGTACACATCGGCTGGTGCATCGCAGACCCAAAGCATTGCCTATTCGACCGATGGCGGACGCACGTTCACCAAATATGCCGGCAACCCTGTAATCACCTTCAATGCGCCCGACTTCCGCGACCCAAAGGTGTTCTGGTACGAGCCTCGCCAGTGCTGGATGGTCATACTGGCCGTTGGACAGGAGGTTCATTTCTACAGTTCAAAGAACTTGAAGGAATGGAAATTTGAAAGCGCATTCGGTAGGCAGTATGGCAATCACGAGGGTGTTTGGGAATGTCCCGACCTGGTGCAACTGGGCGAGAAATGGGTGTTGATACTCAACATCAACCCCGGCGGTCCGTTCGGAGGCTCTGCCACACAGTATTTCGTAGGTCAGTTCGACGGACATAAGTTCACTTGTGAAGACGAGCCCGGCGAGACAAAATGGATGGACTACGGAAAGGACCATTATGCCACTGTCACCTTCCATAACGGTCCGGAAGGACGCATCGTTGCCCTTCCCTGGATGAGCAACTGGCAGTATGGCGGTGCCGTTCCCACCCTGCAGTTCCGCTCGGCCAATGGTCTGCCCCGCGACCTTGGACTCACCACGGTCAACGGAGAAAGCATCCTGACCAACACCCCTTCAAAAGAGCTGCTCGCCCTGCGCAGTAAGAAAGTGAAGACTCCTACAGATGCCTGCGAGATAGTGATAGACGTGAAGGGAACGATGGAACTGACGCTGATGAACAGCAAGGGCGAACGGGTAGTGATGAACTACGACAGCAAGAAGCAAACGTTCAGCATGGACCGTACCAAGAGCGGAGAAGTGAGCTTCAGCGAGGCCTTCCCTTGTGTAACGGAGGCTCCCACCTTCGGACCGATGAAGCAGTTGCGCCTGTTCATTGACCATAGCTCTATTGAAGCCTTTGAAGGCGAGGGCCGCATGGTAATGACCAATCTGGTGTTCCCCAGCGAACCTTATAATATAATTAAGGTGAAAGGCGGAAAGGCCACGATCTATAGTTTGGCGTTGAAGAAATGAAAAAGACTGAAGAATTGAAAAAACTGAAATAGATTTATTATGAGCCAAAACAAAAAACTTACCCTTGTGCCCCTGATGCTCTGCTTCTTCTGCATGGGCTTCGTCGATCTGGTGGGCATTGCCTCAAACTATGTGAAGGAAGACTTGTCGCTCAGCGATACCGTAGCCAATACGCTGCCCTCGTTGGTGTTCTTCTGGTTCCTCATCTTCTCAGTGCCCACAGGCATGCTGATGAACAAGATTGGAAGAAAGAACACGGTATTGGTGTCGTTGGTCATCACAGTGATTTCACTGTTGCTGCCGCTCACAGCCAATAATTTCTACGTGATGCTCATTGCTTTCTCACTGTTGGGAATTGGCAACGCACTGATGCAGACTTCATTGAACCCACTGGTGAGCGGCGTGATAGGCGGCGAGAATGTGGCCTCTACACTCACCTTCGGACAGTTTGTGAAAGCCATTGCCTCGTTCTCGGCTCCTTATCTGGCCATGTGGGGCGCTACAGCAGTTATTCCCTCGTTCGGACTTGACTGGCGCATACTGTTCTGCATCTTCCTGGTAGTAGGCGCCTTCTCTACCATCTGGCTGTGGATAACTCCTATTACCGAAGAGCCAATCGAGGGAAAAGCCTCCTCCTTTGTCGATTGCCTGAAACTGCTGGGTACTCCCATTGTACTGCTCTCGTTCCTGAGCATCATGTGTCATGTGGGTATTGACGTGGGCACCAACACCACAGCTCCGAAAATTCTGATGGAGCGCCTGGGAATGACGCTCAACGAGGCTGCCTTTGCCACATCACTATACTTCATATTCCGTACACTGGGTTGCCTCACGGGTTCTTACATTCTGCGCGTGATGAACAACCGCACGTTCTTCGTACTCTCGTCGATGATGCTGGCAGTAGCCATGTGCGGCCTCTTCGCCGGTCAGTCGGCAGGCATTCTCTACGCTTCTATCGCAATGGTAGGCTATGGCAACTCCAACCTCTTCTCAATAGTTTTTGCGCAGGCTTTGGCTGCCGTTCCACAGAAACAGAACGAGGTATCGGGACTAATGATTATGGGTCTCTTCGGCGGTACCATCTTCCCCTTGCTGATGGGCTTTGCCAGCGATGCCATGGGACAGGCCGGTGCTGTGTCTGTGATGGCCGTTGGTGTACTGTATCTTTTTATTTATGCTCGTAACCTTCGTTAGAAAAAAGAATATGGAAACAAAACGCTATGTAGTAGGACTCGGAGAGGTCCTTTGGGATGTACTTCCAGAAGGAAAGAAACTGGGTGGCGCTCCTGCCAATTTCGCCTATCATGCCGGACAGTTCCTTGGCATGGACAATACCATCGCCGTGAGTGCATTGGGCGAGGATAAACTGGCTGAAGAAACTGTCAGCGCCCTTCGTGAACATGAACTGAACGACCTGCTGCCCCGTGTGCCATACCCCACAGGCACCGTACAGGTACAGTTGGACGAACAGGGTATTCCCACGTATGATATCAAGGAGAACGTGGCTTGGGACAATATTCCTTTCGACGAGGATATACAGATGATTGCACAAAACTGCCGTGCCGTTTGCTTTGGCTCACTGGCCCAGCGCAATGTGGTGAGCCGCGAGACAATACATAAGTTCCTCGATGCTACCCCACACGACTGCTTGAAGATTTTCGATATCAACCTGCGCCAGCAGTTCTATACCAAGGAGATTATCCAGGAATCGTTGCAGCGTTGCAATATTTTGAAAATCAACGATGAGGAACTGGTGCTTATAGGTCGCATGTTCGGCTATCCCGGTCTGGATATGGAAAACAAGTGCTGGCTCATACTTGGCAAATACAATCTGGACATGCTGGTACTTACCTGTGGCACCAATGGTTCGTATGTGTTCTCACGCTGCGAGTCTAACGAGGGTCCGAGAAAGGCCTGTCAGATGTCGTTCCAGGAAACGCCGAAGGTAAAGGTGGCCGATACCGTAGGAGCCGGCGACTCGTTCACAGGTTCGTTCTGTGCATCGATTCTCAACGGAAAGACGGTATCAGAAGCCCACAAGAAGGCAGTCGAGGTGTCAGCTTTCGTTTGCACACAGAATGGTGCTATGCCTAAACTGCCTGAAGAACTACTCAAATGAAAGAGACTGTTTGAAAGACTAGCCGAATAAAAGGGAAACAGATTGTTCAGGATAACAACGATTGGTATGACAAGGGGTTGCAGGCCCATTGTTGTGCCAATCGTTAATGTTATGAAAATACTTGTCTGATAAATAGTTTTTTTCTATATTTGCCAAAAATAACCATTTAGCTTATGCAGAAGTTTGCCAACTATATTAAGAGGATAGAGATCGACTCGCTGTGGAGCGGCAAGAAACATATCGTTTGGGAACTGGACCCGAAGGTGAACATCCTGAGTGGTATCAACGGTATGGGCAAGAGCACTATTATAAATAAGGTGGTGAAAGGACTGGCTGCCGGCGGTGAGTTTCCCAGTCACATGCTGAAAGGGGTACACTTGGACGTAGAGCCTGAAGATGCCCGCTGGATACGCTACGATATGATCCGGTCACTGGATAGCAGTCTGTCGGCCTCGCTATCGGAAGTAGATAACTCTATGAAGCAGGCATTGACAGCACTGAGCGGTAGTTTCACCGGTTCATTGCTTGACATACAGCTCTACCACCTGCAACGTAAGTTTCTGGACTATCAAGTGAATGTTGGCAACCGTATCATTGAGCAGTTGCAGACTGGCAATATGGATGCAGCCCAGCAACTGTCGCAAAAGAAGAAACGCTTTCAGGACATGCTCGACGACCTGTTTTCCAATACCGGGAAACGCATTGTGCGCACTGAAAACGAGATACGATTCACACAAATAGGTGAGCAACTCATGCCCTACCAGTTGTCGAGTGGCGAAAAGCAGATGCTCATCATCCTGCTCACTGTCCTTGTTGAGGATGATCAGCCCTACGTACTGTTCATGGACGAACCGGAAGTGAGCCTGCACATTGAATGGCAGAAGAAACTCATCGATCTGATTCTGGAACTGAACCCGAACGTACAGATTATACTCACCACTCACTCGCCGGCCGTAGTGATGAACGGATGGGTGGACAACGTCACAGAAGTGAGCGACATCACTGTATAGTGGAGAGTTTAGAGTGGATAGTGTAGAGTTTGCTACCGCTGCAATCTTTCCACTATTCACTTTTAACTGTTCACTATTCTTTGAGTTGTACTGCGGAGCGGTAGCAAACTCTACACTATCCACTCTAAACTCTACACTTTACACTAAAAAATCTTCATCCGTGTCGAACCGTTTAAGAGATAATATCAACAGTCAGTACTTCCAGGCAGCCAACGCCTTGAGGTCGAAGAAAGCACGACGCAGGATTGTGGCCTACGTCGAGAGCTACGATGATATTTACTTTTGGCGCACCGTATTAGGTCCTTTTGAAGACGAGACCCGCTATTTTGAGGTGATGCTCCCTTCAAAACAAGCCCTGCTAAGGGGGAAGAAGTCGGTACTGATGAATTTCATTGAAGGACAGACAGGCCCTGACATGATAGCCTGTGTGGATGCCGACTACGACTATCTGCTGCAGGGAGTGACACCTACGTCGAAAAAGATTCTGACCAGTCCATACGTGTTTCACACTTATGTTTATGCCATTGAAAACTATCAATGTTATGCTCCTTCGCTGCACGATGTGTGTGTGGCCGTAACATTGAACGATCACCGCATCTTCGACTTCCAGGAATATTTCAGTCAGTTCAGTGAAGCCATCTTCCCATTGTTCGTATGGTCGGTGTGGGCTTACCGAACGGGTCACTACGGGCGTTTCTCACTCACCGATTTCAATCGAGTGTGCGACCCCGGCGGTTTTGTGATACAAGATTCCGTACGCTCCATTCAGAATGTGCGGCGGAAAGCTTTTCAGAAAGTGCGCGAACTGCAACGGATGTTTCCCGGCAACAAAGAGGCGTACCTGAAACTGAAAGACGAGATTCTGACGCTGGGCGTAACTCCTCAGACCACTTATCTGTACATTCAGGGCCACCATCTGTTCGATACCGTTGTGGCTCCGATTCTAACAAAGGTGTGCAACCAGCTGAGACAGGAACGGCAGAACGAGATCTATCACTCGAGGGCTCACGGCACACAGAAGCGAAATGAAATGTCCTGCTACGAAAACTCGCGACAGGACATTAAAACCATGTTGAAGAAAAACACCGGCTATACGCTTTCGGCACCCTTCCGCAAACTTCAGGCCGATATTCAAGGGTATTTTGATCAGAATGATCAGAATAATCAGAGTATTCAGAATAATCTGAATAATCAGAATATTCCGAACACTCCGAATACTCAGAACACTCAGAACACTCAGAATACTCAGAACACTCAGATCCCTCAGCCCTCTTCTTCCTCTGACAAGAACTTCAGTTCGGCTTCGAGCATCGACAGTTTAGACATCTCGAAACCTGCCTGACGGGCTATCTCTATAGGACGTGAATAGAGGTACTTGATTTCCATCTTCCTGTGGAAATCGAAATCAAGTTTCATTGAAGGCGAATAGGGAGTCATCACATCAGTGGTGTGAATCATCTTGTCGGCAAACGTCTCGTCAATGTTCTTCACCCCTAAATGGCGGGCAGCATTGATTACCTCCATCATCAGGTCACGAATCAGTTGGCGGGTAGCCGGATTCTTCAGCAGCAAATCGGTACGTGTGTTCAAGGCTACGGTCATGCCATTGAAGGGCATGTTCCAAACAGCCTTTTTCCAACGTGCTTCCTCATATTCTACCAGCTGTGCACGCACGCCAGTGGCATTGAAATCGTCAACAACTTCCTGCAGCAGTCTTTCGTCACGGCAAGAGTAGTTGCCTAAGTTGATGTTGCCATAGCACTGATGATTGACCACGCCGGGCTTGGTTTTGGCAGAACAGATGAAAGCCAAGCCTGCCACCAACTGCAGATGGGGGAACATCTGCTGAACATCGGCCTCTACACCAATACCATTCTGAATGAGTACTACCAGGGTAGAGGGCTTCAGCAATGGGGTCAGTAGTTCGGGCAGAAGATGATTGTTGGTGGTTTTCAAGCCCACCAGCACCACATCACACTTTGGCATGTCAGTTGCCGACTGATAGACATGTGGATGGTCAATATGGAACGAGCCGTCGCACGAATCAACCTGCAGACCATTGTCCTTCACATACTGATAGTCGCTATGCGACAGGAAATGGACTTCCTGTCCGCTGTGTGCCAGCTTGGCTCCGTAGAACCCGCCGATAGCCCCGACACCTATGACGCCATAAACTTTTTTCATGAGTAAGTATCTCTTAGACCGAATTAGTTTGTCTTGAACCGAAAATTCACTTAGTTCGTCTTGAACTGATATTTCACTTCAGCCAGTTCCTTATTGGCCTTCTCAATCTTAGCCTTCAGTCCGCTCTTATAGGCTGAAAGACGTTCGGCCAACGCTTCATCGGCGAGAGCCAGCATCTCGACAGCAAGGATAGCTGCATTCTGGGCACCGTTCACACCCACAGTAGCCACAGGAATGCCCGGGGGCATCTGGATGATGCTGAGCATGGCGTCAAGACCATCAAGCATACCTTTGATGGGTACACCGATCACCGGCAGAGTGGTAGAAGCGGCTATCACGCCGGGCAGTGCGGCAGCCATACCGGCACCGGCAATAATCACTTTCAGACCACGATCCTTGGCGGTACGGGCAAATTCCTCAACAGCCTCGGGAGTGCGATGAGCCGAAAGGGCATTCACTTCAAACGGAACCTGCAGCTCGTCGAGCAACTTGCAGGCTTTCTCCATAACGGGCAGGTCACTAGTGCTGCCCATGATGATGCTAACTTGTGGAGTCATTGTTTTTTGTTGGAATTACTATTTATTATTATAATTGATGATTCGATTCAGAAAGCAGAACTTGTTATTTGATGATTCAAAAATACAGAATACCTATCAGCGCTGTGAAAAAGCCTACGCCGAAACCACCCAGCACCTGTGACAGCGAATGCTGACGCAGAATCATGCGGGCAGAACCCAGCACGCCGGCCACAATGAGGGTGAGACAGAGCCACCACACGGGGTTGAAGGCAAACAGAGCAGAGAAGGCCAAAAGTGCACCTGCCACGCCACCGATTGCGGCCGTATGGGTAGATATTTTCCACCAGATATTGATGATGGCGCAGAGAATCTGTAAGACTAATGCCGACAGGATAATACTACTCACAAAGCGGAACACACCCAGATGCATCAGCAGTACCACGCAACTTACATAGCAGGCTATAGAAAGTACATAAGGCACCATACGGCGCTCGCGCTGCCCCAGTTCTATCAGTGTCCATCCCTGATATTTCCTGTAGAAATGAATCAGGTAGGTGGGCAGCAGAATGGTGAACAGATAGACGATGCACAGTATCTCAAGCTGATAGCTAATGGGCAGAAGTGCCAGATAGCTGAACGTGAACAGGATAATGAGTCCGACGAGTGGCAAGTAGAACGGTGTGAACAGCAAACTCACGAACCGTGCCAGATAGATGATATTTTTTTCTTTACTCATTTTCTTAATCGTGCTACAGGGAACCCCATCTGATCGCGATACTTAGCCACCGTGCGACGGGCCACAGGATAGCCTTTCTGTTTCAGCAAATCGCTGAGGGCATCGTCAGAGAATGGGTGTTTCTTGTCCTCACCCTCGATTATTTCGCGCAGGGCAGCTTTTATCTCACGGGTGGACAGTTCCTCGCCGCTCTCGGTAGTAAAGCCGTCGCTGAAGAAAAATTTCAATGGGAACATGCCCCAGCGGGTAAGTACATACTTGGAGTTGCTGACGCGTGAGATAGTAGAAAGGTCGAGCCCCGTCTTTGCAGCCACATCTTTCAGAATCATTGGGCGCAGCGAGGCTTCGTCTCCATCCTCAAAAAAGCGGTGCTGAATCTGGATAATGGCCTTCATCGTCACGGTAAGCGTGTGGCGGCGGGTGCGCACAGCCTCAATAAAGCTTTGTGCGGCATCTACTTTCTGCTTGGTATAGAGAAGGGCTTCCTTCATCTGTCGAGAGAGACCTTCCTTGTTCTGCTGATAGTCTTTCAGCAAATCGGCAAACGACTGCGACACCTGCAACTGTGGCAGTTCGCCATTGTTGAGGCTGAAGGTGAGCGTACCGTCATCCTGTGTATCTACAATAAAATCGGGAGTTATCTGTTGCATGGAGCGCCCCACGCTTTCACCCATAGAGGCACCCGGTTTGGGATTCAGTCGGCGCAGTTCGCGCTGAAGGAGTTCCACCTGATTGTCTTTAATGCCTAAGGCCGAACGGATGCGGTCCCAGTGTTTCTTGGTGAACTCTTCAAAATGGTTACTGATCACCTCACGCATCTGGGCAATGAGCGTTGGAGAATAATTATCCTCCTCTCCCTTTCTGTCTATCTGGAGCAGCAGGCACTCTTGCAGCGAGCGGGCGCCAATACCGGGAGGGTCAAGTTGCTGAAGTTTATGAAGCACCTGTTCAATCTCATCGGTGGTGGCATCTACATTGTGATAGATGGCCAGTTCGTCGCTGATGCTCTCCAACTCCTTGCGCAACAGACCGTCATCGTCGAGCGAGCCTATCAGATACTCCATGATATAACGCTCACGCTCGGTGATCTGCAGCTCGTTGACCTGCTGCAGAATCTGGTCGTAGAAGGAGAGCGTATCGCCATACACCATGTCCTCACGCTCTTCGGCCGATGAGTAGCCACCATGATAAACGGGCAGTTCTTCATCGTCGCGCCCTATATTCTCAAGAGCGGCGTCAAGGGCATCGCTGCGCTCTTCACGTTCACGCTGCAGGTCGAAATCGTCATCGGAAGAGTCGTCACTGTCTATACTTCCGTCAGTACTGAAATGATCATCCAGAGGCATGTCCTCGTCAGCAGATGTCTCCAGAGCCGGATTGTCGTGCATCTCGGTCTCAATACGCTCCATGAGTTGCGTAATGGGCAACTCTACAAGTTGCGCCTGTAGCAACTGCTGGGCTGAGATGCTCTGTTGGAGTTTCTGCTCCAGCTTCTGTTCTTGTATCTGACTCTGAGCCATTTCTCTAACGGTAGTATTCTTTGAGTTCCTCGGCAAAAGTGGACAGTTCTTCGGTCTCGCCATTTCCGAAACGCTGCCATATTTCCTGACAGGGTTCAGAAAGTGGATGCGGAACTGAAGAAGAGCGATGCAGGTAGGGATCGCACAGCTGATAGGTCTCTAAAGCGCTGACCACCAGCGATGCATTTACTTTCAACAGTTGGGCCAGTTCCGTCACTTCCGGTGTTTCGGCCACCATCGTAATGGGAGTCAGACGGAAATACAGATCGAGTATCAGGATCAGGGCCACCGGTGTGAGCGAAGGCTCTTCTGGAAGGGGGCGGAAATCACGTTCGAAGGTTTCGTTCACCTCTACGCCGTTGTAAAACATATCCGGGAGCCCGAAACCACGCATCTCGCGCCATAGACGAACGGCTCGAGCCAGTCGGCGCGGATTTTCGGCATAGCTCTGCCAGAAATGCTCTACTCTGGGTGTACTGAGTGTGGCAACCTGCTGCATACGTGCTGCCAACAATGGGGGAGCTATGTGCAGTTCAAGACTGAGGTTCACCATGTCGCGGCTGTAAGTGGGCTTCACACCAACGGGCTTACGCAAGTATATCTGCATGATGGGAAGCCAATAGTCGTCCTGCCAAACTGTGTTCCTTGCCATATCATCTATTATTTATTATTGTGCAAAATTACTAAAAAAACATACGCGGCGTACGATTTTGATTGTTAATGTAATGAAAAATAGCAGTAATTATATGCAGACTCATCAACTCATTGTAAAAATATTGTTATCTTTGCAGACAACGCATGTGAATCTCTATCACAATCCAAACAAAAACGAAGCTTCCCTAATGAGCCGACTTCTACTGCTGGTCATTTTCCAAATATCCATTCTACTGCTTTCTGCGCAGCCAACATCACAGGAAGAGATACTTGGCAACCCCAATCTTTCTGCCAGCAATAGTGTGGCATATCCATCACATCAGACAAAACTGACCCCTGCACCCAAAGGGATGAAGCCTTTCTACTTGAGTCACTATGGCCGTCACGGCTCGCGCTACCTGACCAAGAAAGAGGAATATAACTATGTGCCACGCATACTGAAAGAGGCTGAGAAACTGGGTAAACTGACCAAGCTGGGAATAGACGTGCTGAAACGTGCCCAGTATATCAGGGAAAAGACTACCGGTCACTGTGGCGACCTCACACCATTGGGTGCCCAACAGCTTAGGGACATTGCCCGCCGTATGACCGAGAATTTCCCAGAGCTCTTTCGCAGAAATGCCACAGTTGACGCCCGTAGCACGGTGGTGTCACGATGCATCCTGTCAATGGGCAATGCCATCCTCCAGCTGAAAGCCTACAATCCACGACTGGAAATCAGAAAGACAGCCAGTGGTCACGAGAATTACTTCATGTACTATCAAGACAAGAAACTCAGGGCGAAAAACCGTCCCGACACGCTGATAAAGGCATACAACAAGTTCTGCGAGGACCATTGGGCTCACGACCGTCTGATGAACTCGTTGTTCAACGACCCGGCATATATAAGAGACAGTATTGATATCAAGGAGTTGCATTTGCGCCTGTTCCGTTTGGCTGGCATCCTGCAAAATACCGAACTGGCCGATTCTGTAAGCCTGTACGACATTTTCACACCAAACGAGATATACAACAACTGGCTTACGGCAAACGTATGGTGGTATCTGGGCTACGGGTTCACTTCTCTGAACGGCGGCACACAGCCTTTCGTACAACGCAACCTCCTGCGCAAGATGATTGCTGATGCCGACTCGTGCATACAACTGAAGGAAACCAACGTCCAACTGCGTTTCGGTCACGACACCATTCTGCTGCCCTTGGTTTGTCTGATGGGCATCAACGGATACGACAAGCAAGTGGATAATCTTGACTCACTGGCTGCCAGCGGATGGATTGACTACCGGGTGTTCCCCATGGCCGGCAACCTCCAGTTAGTATTCTATCGCCGTAATGCGAAAGACCGTGACCCGTTGCTGAAAGTCTTGCTGAACGAGCAAGAGGCCACTCTTCCCATCCCCGCCTATCAAGGCCCTTACTACCGATGGGCAGATGTAAAAAAATATATGCTAAGAAGACTTAGCACATATGCTGAGTAAGAAAGAAATAGCTCCAAAATTTGGACGTTTCAGGAATTATTCCTACATTTGCAGCATGAAAGGAACCTGTTTAGGATGGGAGCCCCGGTTGGTCCGGCAAGCGACTCGTTAAAAACAGAAGCACTTTTAAACTCCGCTTCAGATGGATAGCCCCGGTTGGTCCGGCAAGCAAGGCCATTAAAGCGGAGTTCCTTTTTTAAGCTCGCTAACGGTTGTTTCAAAAGCATGCTGATCAATAATGGCGTATGGCTTGTAAGGACCACCATTCTTCATTTTTCGCATAGCCAAAATTGATCTTACCCCAATCTCGCGATCAAAATATACGAAGAAGGCACTTTCTTCATGTTTTCCTTCTAGTATGGTTCGCCACCCAAGGTATTCGGCTTTTTTTAGGAATGATGGGATATCCTTTGCTAACGCATTTTTGATAGCATTGAATTTATTGTCTCGTGAAGCTTTACTTACAATTGTCTTAAGATCAGACTTAGTGATTTCGACCTCCATCGTAATACCATTATTTACTGTAAAATGCATGGGATGCTCTTTTAGCCTTTCAGCTAGTTGCAATACCTCTTTGCGAAGGCGTTTACTTTCTATGTAGAAATCATCTTGAGTCCGTTTCATATTGCGATGGTGAGTCGAGAGGGGCTGTGGAGCGTCTGAAGGATTATCCTTTTTTCCCGTATGCCAGTGCGTACATTCGCATTTGCTTCACCATTGCCAGCAATCCGTTTGAGCGGGTGGGCGAAAGATGCTCTTTCAATCCTATCTGCTCAATAAAATAAAGATCGGCATCAAGAATCTCCTGTGGGGTGCTGTTGTCAAGCACTCTGATCAGCAAAGCAACAATACCTTTCACTATCAGCGCATCACTCTCAGCTGAGAAATGAATACGACCGTCCTCATAGTCAGCTTGAAGCCACACACGACTCTGACAGCCATCAATCAGATTGCTCTCAGTCTTGTATTTCTCATCCAGTGGCTCCTGCTCATTTCCCAGGTCTATCAGCAACTGATACTTATCCATCCAGTCGTCAAACCCCTGAAACTCCTCTATAATCTCGTCTTGCCTTTCGTTGATTGTCATTGTCTGTTCAATTAAATCTGTTTTTATTTTTCAGCCTGCAAAGTTAAGACTATTATCTGAATTGGCAAAGAAAAATGTGTTGCTCTTGTTTCTCCCCGCCTCAAAAATCAAAATATTTTGTATTGAAAGTTCATTTGGGATAATGTCCCTCCCAAGTATGGGGTTGGGGTAGGCCTCTTATATGAGGAATATTGACAAAAATTTTGCTCTCTGGTTCTGCATAAAATAGCTTCGAATGACCCCTTCCATGCGAGTTTACTGCCGACGTTCAGTTACATGTGAGTTACATACCAGTTACATACCGAGAACATTCAAGATGCCCCTTATTTATGGGAGACTTCAATGTCTGTTAAGTATAAAAACAAGCCTCCAGTTACATACCAGTTACATACCCTAAGCCCAGAATGGCACATACCCTTTATTGTTCCGGATTTGGTTCTCCGTCTTCTCCTCCTAGATTTTTCCTGCAATCAAAGTATCCTTTATAATACGTGATGCCATCGGGTAGTTCTGTTTGTCTATTCCAAGGCGTTCGCGAAGCGTCAGGTTGGTCATCTTGTCATTGGTGACATACTTCAGACAGGCATGCTGATAACAAGCATATATTCGTTCTTGCCTGTCTAGGTCGGCATATTTGCGATAAGCAAACAATGTAACAGTTGTATACGCTATTCTTCCTGTTCGTAATAGTAAGAGTAGTCTATGCCTTTCATAAAAATCTCACGGTCATCAATCTCATCTGTCATTGCCCCGTTAAGTAAGGCCTTAATGTATGTTGGGTCAGTGGTACTTCTCCGCATCGCTTCCAGATAGCGTTTCTTGTCTATCTGGCTCCAATCGACACACAGTTTCAGGTTTTTCTTGAACATCAAGTCCAACCAGATGCGAGTAGAACGCCCATTGCCTTCCATAAAGGGATGCGCCACGTTCATCTCTACATACTTATTGACTATTTCATCGAAAGAATTTTCAGGCATCTGTTCAATAAGCCTCAGATTCTGCATCAGATATTCGGCACGACAAAACAGCGTACCGTCTTTCCAGATAGTCTTGGTGCGTATCTGCCCGGCAAAGTCATAGAGTCCGCCGAAGAGGTAGGCATGAATCTGTTGTAGGCATTTCACCGTTCCTGGCTCCATACTGTCGAGCAAACCACTCTCTATCAGCGTGTATGCTTTCTTCTTGCTTTGCCCGTCAATGCTGTTGTCGCTATAGGTGAACCAATTGAGAAAGGCATTAGCCCGATTGTTAGGATAGTGGATGGCTAATGTCTGCACACCCTCTGCATCCAGCGCATCGGCCTTACGTTGTTTGCCATCAGGAGCCTCGAATTTGAAGTCGTGAGTGATACTCACGAGTTGAATGTCGTCTGTGTTTAACTTCTTTTTCAGCCAGCGCCAATAGTTACCGGCCTTTACATAATCCTCCTCATCATTGATGGCTCGCACAATGTCTGTAGCCGAAAACCACCACTTGTTGTGCTCTTCGTCCCAGACGGCCCGTACCTCACGGTCGTTAAAAAAACGGATAGACTTTTTGCTCATGACTTCACGGTGTTAGAAGAAGTTGGTATAATAGTTCGCCAGTTTATCATCCATTTCTTTTAACTTCCATGGAATATCTACAGGCTTGCCTTTCGTTGATTGTCATTGTCGGTTCAATTAAATCTGTTTTTATTTTTCAGCCTGCAAAGTTAAGACTATTATCTGAATTGGCAAAGAAAAAGCAAGTCAAACCATATAGCATATGTATCCTTCCGTTCCCTGTTTAGGCAGAATCCTATGCCTCGGACGGTTAAATTTCCATTAAAATACACCGTATTAGATAATTATTGCGTATATTTGCAATCAAATATCGCCGACACACCGTAAACGGTGAAAACTACAGCAGAATCTCTGAGTGCAGAGTGGCGATATGACTTTTGAGGGAAACATAAATACAGCATTAATGTTGTTGGAAATATCTGGGAACCTGAGAAATTCACAAGATATTCATAACATCCAAAGACAAGTTAATGCCTATGCGATAGCGTAGGCACGACTTATTCCGGATGTTATAGGCAATCTCACGGCCTCCAGATATGGGTAAGTAGCGTTCTACGCTTTTTCCATGTCTGGAGGCTCTGATTTTAGAAGGCCTATAATCATTCTAATGACAAGTGTGCTGCCTAAAACACTATTGCATAGACTATGAATCAGAGTCAATATAACCAACTGTTTTCGTTCATCTGGAATATTGCAACAGATGTACTTGTATATGCCTTCGAGAAAGGTGAGTATAAGAAGATTATCATGCCCATGATGGTGCTTCGACGCATTGACGTGCTGTTGGAGCCTACAAAGGAAGCGTTGCTTACCATGAAGCAAAAGCTTGATGAGAGCAATATCCAGAATCAGGATCCTATATTATATAATGTTACTGGTTATCCATTCTTCAATACGTCGAAGTTTACGATGAAGACACTGAAGAGTGAAACAGATCCTCTGCGACTGAAGATGAACTTTACGGACTATCTGAATGGCTTTAGCAAGGATGTGCAGGACATCATCGATAAGTTCCACCTGCGCCAGATGGTTGATAACCTTACTGAGGCAGAACGTCTGGGCAGTATTATCGAGAAGTTTACAGACGACAAGATTAACCTGTCTAACAAACCGGTACTTGACGATAATGGCAATGTGCGCCTTCCAGGACTTGATAACCACACAATGGGCACCATCTTCGAAGAACTGCTGCGCAAATTCAACGAGGAAAACAACGTAACAGAGGCCGGTGAACACTTCACGCCTCGTGACTATGTGAAGTTGCTGGCCGATTTGGCTGTGCTCCCCATCGCAGACAAGATAACGGATAATACCTATCATATTTACGACGGTGCGTGTGGCACTGGTGGTATTCTAACGATTGCAAAGGATCGTATCTTGGAGATTGCGAAAGAGCAAGGCAAGAACGTTCAGGTAAACATCTTCGGACAAGAGCTCCAGCCTGATACTTTTGCTACCTGCAAGGCAGACCTGATGATTTCTGAGAATATCAAGTCTTTCCAATATCATCATGGCACAGAGCAGCGTGAATATATAGCCTTCGACAGTACCATATCGCGTGATGGTCACCCAGGTGAGACCTACGACTTCTGCATCTCCAATCCTCCTTTTGGAACACCTTGGAAGGAAGATCTCAAGAAACGCGGCCTTGACGAAAAAGACAAAAAGAAGTTTACGGACAGTCGCTTTACTGTTTTAGATGGTGAGGGCAAAGAACTTTCTTTGATTCCTGATATTGGCGATGCGCAGATGATGTTTCTTGCCAACAACCTTTCTCGCATGAGAGAAGATACAGCCTTGGGCACTCGTATTGTGGAAGTACATAATGGCTCTTCACTCTTTACGGGTGATGCAGGAAGTGGAGCCAGCAACCTGCGCCAGTATATCATAGAGAACGACCTGCTTGAAGCCATCATTGCTATGCCTGAGAAGGACTTCTACAACACGGGTATTGGCACCTTCATTTGGGTTATAACGAACAGGAAAGAGGAACGTCGTAAGGGCTTTGTACAGCTTATTGATGCCACCGAGATAAAAACACCTTTGCGCAAAAACTTAGGTGAGAAGAACTGCGAGACTTCTGATACAGACCGTGCTCAGATTATGAAGCTGCTGATGGACTTCAAAGAGACACCTCAAAGCAAGATATTCCCTAACAACGAGTTTGGTTACTGGAGTGTGAAAGTCTATCAGCCACAGCGTGACGAACAAGGCAATATCATCATGAAGAAAGGTGAACCTGTGATAGACAAAAAGAGCAAGGATACGGAAATTATACCTTTCCGTTATGAAGGAGGCATAGAAGGATTCTTTGAGAACGAAATCAAGCCTTACTCTCCCGATGCTATCATCGACATGAAGAGTGTCGAGACAGGCTACGAACTCTCATTCACCAAGTATTTCTATAAGCCCAAGCAGTTGCGTACTATTGACGAAATCAGCCAGGATATTCGTGGCATCGAGGAACGCACAGACGGATTGTTGAACGAAATCTTAGGGAAGTAGTATGGAGAGGTATAGTTCATATAAGCCCACATATATGCAAGGGTTCGAAGAGATTCCAAGTCATTGGAATTGCATTCCTGTAAAGAGGGTTTGTTCTATGAAAAGCGGTAACAACATTACCTCATTAGATATATTAGATGAAGGTCCATATCCCGTTTTTGGTGCAAATGGTATGCGGGGTTATTATAACAGATATAATGTAGATGGTGATTATTTGCTTATTGGAAGGCAAGGTGCTTTATCTGGTAATGTTCACCACTATAACGGAAAATTTTGGGCGACAGATCATGCTCTAATAACTTATGTTAGGAGAGAAGATATCAACTATGTTTATTATGCTTTAATAGCCATTAATTTGAATCAATATGCATTTGGAACTGCAGCTCAACCAGGGTTGGCTGCATCAAAAATCATGGCGTTATCAATCCCTCTTCCTCCTCTTGCTGAGCAAGAGAAGATTGTAAGTTACTTGGAGGATAAGACTTCCAAGATAGATGCTTATGTAGCAGACAAGGAGAAAGAGATAGAACTGCTTCAGGAACTGAAACAGAAAACCATTGCCGATGCTGTCACTAAAGGCTTGAATCCTGATGCGAAGATGAAGGATAGTGGCATCTCGTGGATTGGGGAAATACCAGAGCATTGGGTACAATATCGATTTGCAACTTTATTTAAAGAAAAATCAATATGTAACCATGTGAATGAAGAGTTACTATCTGTTTATCTTGATCGAGGAGTCATTAGATTTTCTGAAGATAACAATAAAAGAACAAACCCAACGAGTAAAGACTTATCAAAATATCAACTAGTAGATATTGGTGATTTTGTTCTGAACAATCAACAAGCGTGGAGAGGTTCCGTTGGCGTTTCAAGATATAGAGGTATAATAAGTCCTGCATACTTCATATTTGAAATGTCATCAAAGCTGAATCCATTATATGCAAATTATTTACTACGTTCAACCTCGTGTGTTGCATATTATTATATATGTTCAAAGGGAATTGGTTCCATCCAGAGAAACTTAGATTGGAGTTCATTAAAACAAAAGAAATTGGCTATTCCACCTCTCAACGAGCAACAATCCATCGTCGCCTACATCGAAGAGAAGTGCGAGAAGATAGATAAACTTGCTTCTGAGCTACAATCAGAAATAGACTATTTAAAAGAGTATAAGCAGCGACTTATTGCTGACTGCGTAACAGGACAGATAAATGTTCAAAACGAAATGATATAAAATAAGGTGTGGCTGAAAAGCTGTGCAAGAAAAGAGGTCTTTGACATTGCGGCACAAGAAAGTGAAAGAAATCTTTGGAATTATTGATTATTAGCTCTATCTTTGCAGCAGAAATAAACGCAAATGAAAGAGAGAAAACCATATTCAAGGATTGACGAAGAGGACGGCAAAGTGATGACGGCTGGTGAAGCTGTTGCTGCTACGGCAATGGTTACAGACTATGAAATGCCCGAAACCGTTGACTATGCTAACATAGTTGATGGGACTTTGCAGGTCACTCCTGATATTGAGGAAGAATTGGCTGAAGTAGAGCGTGGAGAAGTCGTTTCTATGGGCGAGTTTAAAACAATGTTTGCGAAATGGCTCGACTAATAGAATTTAGTCGGCGTTCTACAGTACAACTTCAGAAAATTCTGGAGTTTTATGACGAACGTAATGGAAATGACACTTATAGTCGTCGCTTGTTGAAATGTCTGCTGGCAGATTTACGGCAAAAGGCTATGACTCCTACAGCAAGCAGCCCTTCAACTCGAAGTGATGTTCGCTTTTTCTATTTGATGGGATTTACAATCATCTTTCGTTATAATACTAGAAAAATTACGGTTCTCAGTATCCGCTCATCAGAGCGAAAGCCTTTGAAATTGTATCAAAAGCAATAATCGCTTTCTTGTGTCGCTATTGTCTTGATTAGAATTAAGACGTTAATAAAACAAGATAAAGACAATGCCGACAAATGTAAGTGAAATGAACCTCGAAGACATGATTCTTGCTTACTTGAGAGATAAGCAAGGATATGAAGAGGGAACAAGCAATGACTACGTTAAAGACTATGCTCTGGATACGGAGCGAGTGAAGCGATTCCTACTTTCAACGCAAAGACAGAAAGTGGAGAATACGGCATGTTTTGGCAATGAGATATCTGAACGCAGGTTCTTCACGGAGTTGGCAAAGCAGTTGGCTAATCGTGGCGTGACGGATGTGCTGCGCAAGGGCTTCCGCTATATATCAGAACTCTTCGACATGTACTATCCTCTTCCTTCTGAACTGAACCCCACAGCGCAGGAGCTGTACAAGAAGAATATTTTCTGCATCACCAAGGAGTTGGCATATAGCAAGGAGAACGACAATCGCATAGACTTGATGGTGTCGCTGAATGGTCTGCCACTGATCACCATGGAACTGAAGAACCACTATACAGGGCAGACGGTGGAAAATGCCGTGAAGCAATACCAGACGGACCGTGACCCAAAGGACCCTTTGCTGGCACCAAAGCGCTGTGCAGTACATTTCGCTGTGGATGACGATGACATCAAAATGTGTACTTGGCTGAGTGGCAAATCATCGTGGTTCCTTCCATTTAATAAAGGTGTGAATGGTGGTGCTGGCAACCCCAACAATCCCAATGGTGTGAAGACGGCCTATCTCTGGGAAGAGATATTGGCAAAGGAGTCGCTTTCGGATATTATCGAAAACTATGCACAGGTAATCAAGAAGCTCGACCCTAAGACGAATACAGAGAAGCAAAGCGTGATATGGCCTCGCTATCACCAGCTGGACTGTGTGCGTAGGTTGTTGGCAGAGACAAAAGCCAAGGGTGTAGGTCAAAGATTCTTGATTCAGCACTCAGCAGGTTCTGGTAAGTCAAACTCTATTACGTGGCTGGCTTATCAGTTGGTAGGATTGTTGGACGGAACACAGGCATTGCTGGATAGTGTGATTGTGGTGACAGACCGTGTGAATCTGGACACGCAGATCAGGAATAATATTGTGGCCTTCAAACGCCTGCAGAACTTGGTAGCTTGGGCAGACAGCGCAGAATCTTTGAGAAATCATCTGGAGAGTGGCAAGAAGATTATCATTACTATTGTTCATAAGTTCCCATACATCTTGGAGGCTATCGGTGGTGAACTGAAGCACAAGCGCTTTGGCATCATCATCGACGAGGCGCACAGCAGTCAGAATGGTTCGCTGAGTGCCAAGATGAATATAGCATTGAGCGGTAACGCGGGTGACGACGAGATGGATTTAGAAGACCGCCTTACTGCCATCATTGAGGGACGTAAAATGGTGAAGAATGCGAACTACTATGCTTTCACGGCTACGCCCAAGAACAAAACGCTGCAGATGTTTGGCACGCCTTTCCAACAGCCGGATGGAGAAATAGGCCACAAACCATTCCACGAATACACCATGAAACAGGCTATTGAAGAAGGCTTCATTATGGATGTATTGGCGCACTATACCACCTATACCTCATTATATAAGATAGTGAAGGCGGTAGAGAACGATCCCATGTTCGACAAGAAGGAAGCCATGAAGAAGTTGCGTGCTTTTGTGGAAAGTCAGCCTGAAACGATTCAGCAGAAAGCAAGTATTATTGTGGAGCACTTCCATACCCAAGTTATTGACAAGGGAAAAGTAGGAGGTCAGGCAAGGGCCATGGTGGTAACAAGCAGCATACTCAGAGCTATTGAATTCTACTATGAAATCAAGCGTCTGTTGGAAGAGCGTAAGAGTCCATACAAGGCTATCGTAGCTTTCTCTGGCTCGAAGAACTATGGTGGAAAGGATGTGACGGAAGCAGACATCAACGGTTTCCCCTCAAAGGATATTGAGGAGAACATGGAGCATGATCCATATCGCATACTGGTAGTGGCAGACAAGTTCCAGACAGGCTACGACCAGCCTTTGCTGCATACGATGTATGTTGACAAGGTTCTTACGGATGTGAAGGCTGTGCAGACGCTATCAAGACTGAATCGCTGTCATCCCAAAAAGCGAGATACCTTCGTACTGGATTTCGCTAATGATGCTGATGATATTCAAAAATCATTCCAACGTTTCTATAAGACCACGATTCTCTCGAAAGAGACAGATCCTAACAAACTCAACGATTTGCTGATGCAGATAGAAGAAGCTAATATCTATACAGAGGAAGAGGTGAGACTGCTGAATGAGAAGTATTGGAGCAATGCTCCAAGAGAAACACTTGACCCAATAGTGAACAAGGCGGTGGAACGGTTCAAGGCTCTTGACGAGAATATGCAGATAACCACGAAGAGCAGTATCAAGGGATTCCTCCGCACTTATCCTTTTATAGCTGCAGTGATGCCATTCAAGAGTACGGAGTGGGAAATGTTGGATACTTATTTCTCATTGCTCGTACATAAACTGCCCAAACTGACAGGTGAGGACTTTACCGAAGGGTTGCTGGACTCTATTGATTTTGATAAGTACCGCCTGATAAAGAATGATGAGAAAAAGATAGAATTAGAGAATAAGAATTCAGAGATTTCACCAATACCTGTAGGAACAGTTCAAGGTCCACAAGAACCGGATTTGGTGAAGTTAAGCGACATTCTGAACGAATGGAACAATCTTCACTTCAGCAATATGGAAAAGGCTAAAGAGCAATTAGAAGAATTGCCTGAGCGTCTGCGTGCTGACGAGACATTTGTCAATGCGGCCAAGAACAGCAATAAGGAAACGGCTATGCAGCAATGTGCAGCGTCGTTGATGATGATTGTGGCCGGTATGTTGAACGAGAACACGGAGTTCTGCCGTTACTATCTGGACAATCCTGACTTCATGGCTGCTATCAACAATCGTGTGTTTGATTCGGTATATAGCGGACTGATGTTGTCATACAAGAAGTTGGAGAATGTTGAGGACGACAGGGATATACGCAATCTTATCTTTGACCGGCTTCACATGGATAGCAGCATCACTAACGGCGAATTGCAGATTGAGGTTCAGAAAACGTTTGGCGAACGCTATCCTGGCATGAGCAATAATGACTGGCGGCACATCATCGAAGCCTATACACCTATGGTTAGAAATGCCTCAGAACCCAAAACCAGAGATATTCCCCTTGGCTATCCAATGGCAGCAGAAGGTGATAGATGAGATTCGTAGTACCATCTCTCCCATCTGACCTTTCAATTAACACAGAGTCGTACTAGTGGGTCTCTTATATGAAGAATATTGACAAAAATTTTGCTCTCTGGCTCTGCATAAAATAGCTTCGTTTTAGCCCTTCCATGCGAGTTTACTGCCGACGTTTTGTGTAAAAAGCTGGTGAATTTAGGGCAAATGACGCTTTTTTTCCCGTTGAAAAGCGTTTTTTTGAACAAATTTGATTGTAATTGAACAGTTGACTGAATAGTTTGTTTCAACTGAATGCAACCTCCATTGCAACTGAATGGTACTTACTTCGCAATAGAATGGTGGTTGTTCTGCAATAGAATGGTGGTTGCATTGCAATGGAATGGTGGTTGCATTGCAGTAGAATGGTGGTTGCATTGCAATAGAATGGTGGTTGCAGGCTGAAAATGGGGTATTGTTCGGTATGATGAACGTTGATTGCATCATACCTCGCAGAAACCTTGTTCGTATTCACAACGTACTGATACATAGTGAGTTGTGATTTGCAAGCAAGGCGCATTATAACTCGTGTATTTCCGACCGACTTCACGTTTGGTGAATTTGGCTCGAGTTTTGAGGGCCATAGTATGAATAATTTTGATAAATGCCCATAGCAGCTATAATATTTGCTATAACGGCTATGATAATTGGGATACCGGGCGGCGTTGGAACAAGAGTGATATAATTTGACCAATTTTTTTTATTATTTCATTCGCTAAAATCATAACTTTGTGCCACTAAACTTAAAACTGTATTTTGAAGTAATGATGAACAAAACAACTATTCTTACCATTATGAAGTCTTTTTGGATAGCTTCAATAATGATGACTGTGTGGGGATGCTCCAGTTCAGAATCACCGTTGACGGCTGAGCGTACTGCACCCCTTGACGATGCCGCCTGGCAGTCGTCAAAATGGATTTCGGCTGTTGACGCCCCCGTTGTACAGGGTGCTATCAATGACGATAGCAATGGTCGTGCTGCCGATGGTGCCAGCTGGTTTCTCTCCACTGTTATTAATGATGCAAATGTTGAGAAGGCCCGTTGGATGATTACCAGTCTGGGCATCAACGAACTGTATGTCAACGGACAGGTGATTGGTCGTGAGGTGCTGCGTCCCGGTTTCACCCATCACAGCAAGACCAAACGCTCGTTTACCTACGATATTACACCATTATTAAATAAGAAGAGCGGCGAGACCAACGTGCTGGCTGCTCAGGTGACACCCGGTTGGTGGGGCGACAAAATTGTTACTCCCTGGGGCCACGATGGTATGATAGGCAAGAAATGTGCCTTTCGCGGTGTACTGGAAATCACCTATACCGACGGCACTACCCGTCGTTATGGTACCAACACCGACCAGTGGAAGGCTGGCATAGCCGGAAAGGTGCAGCATGCTGCCATTTTCGATGGCGAGGAGTTTGACGCCCGCCAGCCATTGGGCTTCGAGGTGAAAGGTGCTGTCGAGGAGAATACCGAGTTCAATGGCGATATCCTTCCATCCGACGGTGCCGAGGTTTATCACCGCACCGATCTGGCCATGAAGCCCGTGAAATCCTACATCTGGCGCCATTTCACCGAAAGCAAGAACGAGGAATTTGGCCGAGTGGTGATTGAGAGTGAGTTTGGTCCCGACGAAGAGATTACCCTTGTGCCGGGCGATAACCTGGTGGTTGACTTCGGTCAGAACTGTGCTGCCGTACCTTCGTTTGTGTTCATGGCGCGCCGAAACACCACGCTGCTGTGTCTGCCCGGCGAACTGCTCAATGATGGCAATGGCGCAAAGAGCCGTGGCATGGACGGTCCCGAGGGCAGTGTTCATCGTGACAACCTGCGCATGGGTGCTATTGGTGCCCGCATCAGCTATACCTTTGCCGGCGAGGGCATAGAGAAATACACGCCGCGCTACTCTTTCTTTGGCTATCGCTATATGGATATCATAGCCACCGACACCGTCACCATCAAGTCTATTGTCTCTGTTCCCGTCACCTCTATAGCCAAGGAACTGGAAACGGGTACCATCACTACGGGCAATGAACTGATCAACAAGCTCATTTCGAACACCCTTTGGGGCCAGCGCTCCAACTACCTGTCGGTGCCCACCGACTGCCCTCAGCGCAACGAGCGCCTGGGATGGACCGCCGATACACAGGTGTTCACCGAAACAGGCACCTTCTTTGCCAACACTCGTAAGTTCTTCCATAAGTGGATGCGCGATATGCGTGACTCTCAGAACGAGCAGGGCGGTTTCCCCGGTGTGGCACCTACGGCACAGTATGGCGGCGAGTGCACCCGTCTGGGATGGACCGATGCCGGCGTGATTGTTCCCTGGACCATCTGGAAGCAGTATGCCGATACCGACATCATCGATGAGAACTGGGCTGCCATGGATAAGTTCATTCAGCATATCAACGAGACCCAATACGACCATCAGGCCCTCATAGCCGAGAACGGCAACTATCAATGGGCCGACTGGCTGAGTTATGAGCCTCTGGAGAGTTGTGGCGGCACTGCCTTTGAGAATGGAAAGCCTAAGGCTGATGCTATTGATTACTGGAACTACCTGAGCCTGTGCTATTGGGCTATGGACGCACAGATGATGGCCGATATGGCCCGTGCCACCAGTCGCAATGCAGCCCCCTATGAAGCGATGGTCGCTAAGGCACGCGAACAGCTGTTGAGTCGTTTCCTCCGTGCCGACGGCACCTTTGTTAACGAGATTCTCAACACCATGCAGACGCCCGCCCTCTTTGCCCTGAAGAATCATCTGGTGGAAGGACAGGCTAAAGAGAACATGATTGTCCGCTTGCGCGAGAACTTCACCGCCCACGGCAACTGCCTGCAGACAGGCTTCCTCGGTACCTCAATCCTCATGCAGACCCTCACCGACAATGGCATGTCTGACATAGCCTACGAGCTGCTCTTCCAGCGTAAGAACCCCAGTTGGCTCTATTCTATCGACAACGGGGCCACCACTATCTGGGAGCGTTGGAACAGTTATACCCTCGATAGCGGTATGGGTCCGCGGGGCATGAACTCATTCAATCACTATGCCTATGGCTGTGTGTGCCAGTGGCTGTGGCAAACGGCTGCCGGTATTGCTGCCGATACGGCCGAGCCTGGCTTCCGTCACATCATCATGCGCCCCGTGCCCGACAAGCGTTTGGGTCATCTCGACGCCGAATATCAGTCGGCTGCCGGACTCATCAAGAGCAGCTGGCACTACGAGGGCGACAAGTGGGTATGGACATTCACCATTCCCAAGGGTGCCACCGCTACTGTCATCCTGCCCGGACAGACGGAAGGGAAGAAGTATGAGAGCGGAACTTATACAGTTCATAGTTCTGATAATTGATAATTGATAATTGATAATTGATTGCGGAAGTGATTTTTTATCAAGAATTAGGGAATTTGAGAATTTTTCTTTCTATGACAAGGAATTTTGTAATGTATCTGAAGATGCAATGAATAGTGTGAAATTAAGTAAGTAATATGATGGTTGCTGCACTGGAATTTGTTTTTCAGTGCAGCAATTTTTTTATTCTATCTTTTTGAACAATATTACAGACCTTCTAAACAATATTACAGGCCATAAATCAGGATTTCCACTACTTTTGCAACTGAATAATCGCTAACTTATTTTTTTTATAAAAACTTAAAACTAAAAACTTTTTATGAAACAGGTAAAAACTTTTTTGACCTTGGTCATGCTGTTCACAGCTGGTGCTGCATCTGCCCAATCTGAGGGTGAACTTGTTGACGTACTCCCCGATGGTGTTGAGGCCAACGTGAATCCTGAACGCAAACAGGACAAACAGAAGAATATTGTGGTGGCCGGTTCGCCCGAGAAAGGCTATAAGGCCTTCTTTGCCGCTACCGATGCCGAGCATGGTGAAGAGTTGTGGGTTACGGATGGAACGAAGGAGGGTACACATTTGGTGTCTGACATTGTTCCTGGCAACGGTTCGTCCAATCCCGGCTATTTGGGCCGACTGAACGATAAGGTGCTCTTTGCCGCCTATACAGATGATTATGATGTGCAGGCATGGGTGAGCGACGGTACTGCCGAAGGAACCTTCATGCTCACCGACTATATGTTTGGAGCCAATCCCGTTTCCTTTATCCAAATGGATGAGAAACGTGCCGTTTTTGCTGCCTATGATGATGAAAGTTCTGAATACGATCCCGACCGTGGACCGCAGCGCTGGCTTTGGATTACCGATGGCACCGTTGAGGGTACCAAGCGCGTGGCCAAAGTGGATATGCGCTGGCCCGGACAGGACAACACCACCCTTCATACTGCCTATGTGCGTGTGGGCCGTCGCGTGTTTTTCAAGGCCGACAATATAGATGGCTCTACCGGTGAAGAGCTGTGGGTCACCGATGGTACCGAGACAGGAACCTACTGTGTGATGGATATCAACTGGGAGCGCTGGCCTGAAGGGCAGTGGGGCTATGCCGAAGGCTATACCCGCAACAGTGGTCTCGACAATCTGGAGAACTATAAGAACGAGGGTTGCTTCTTCCAGGCATGGACACCCGACTTTGGTGGCGAGCCTTGGTTTACCGATGGTACAAAGGCAGTGAAGGCCAATGAACCTGACGGTGCCGGCGATGAGCATACCTATATGGTGAAAGATACTCACCCCGGTAAGAACGAGAACGGAATAGGCTATCATGCCGGCACTTTCGGCACCAGTTGGGAAGTGTATAAAGACCGTATCTGGTGGCGCGGCTGGGATGCTACCGGCGGTTATGAGCTAGCCGGTTCCAACATGCAGAAAGACGACTATGTATATATGGATGTGTGGGATGAGGCTCCTTCTATCGACCACAATTCGTTTGTAGATCCCGGTTGTGTGTTCGATGGTTATTACATGTTCTGTGCCGCTCACGGTTTCGATGCTGCCAATGAGAATCACTATGGTGGCGAACTATGGTGCACCGATGGCGAGAAGGTTTGGCCTCAGTATGGCAACTGGCGCCCTGGCACGCTAAGCGACTGGGTGAAAGAGCAGGTGGTGGCCGGTGGCTCTATGTACTGGTGGAATGAGGAGAATATCGTGGAGAGCGGCTATGCCACCAGTCTCTACCGTCTGGATGCATGGAATGCCGAGCCCGTGGTTTGCACCCATATCGACCTGCAGAAGGGCGATTTGGTGAACACCCTGCGCAATATGGGCGGCACCATCGTCTTTGCCAGCGATGCCACCAAGCATGTGTATGCCTATAAGTACACCAAGCCCAATTGGGACGGAAAGAGCGATATGGGCTACCTGGAACCAGACTTTATGACCGAGGCCGAGAAGACCGCCATTACCACTGTCAAGGTGGAAGTTCCCCAACAACAGGCCTACACGCTGAACGGTGTGCGCATTGATGCCGACCACCTGCAGAAGGGCATTTACATCATTGACGGAAAGAAGAAAGTGGTTCGATAACCAATAAAGAGAACATTGTTCGATAAACGGAAAGAGAAATATGCGCAATCGCAAAACGATACAAAGGGTCTTCACATTGTTGCTTGCCCTGCTGACTACCACCGTTGCCTGGGCCCAGAAGGTCCAGGTGACAGGTGTGGTCACCGACAAACAGAGTGGAGAGACGCTCATTGGCGTCACCGTGAAGGAAGTGGGGCAGAAGAATGGTGCCGTGACCGATTTCGACGGAAAATATACTATCAGCGTCGGGCCCAACGCCACGCTCGAGTTCACCTATATGGGCTATAAGAAACAGAGTGAGCGTGTGGGCAGTCGCCGCCAGATTGATGTGGCGATGAGCAGTGACACCCAGGTACTCGACGAACTGGTGGTCATTGGCTATGGTGTCCAGAAAAAGAGTGATATCACCGGCTCTATCTCGTCGGTATCGGGCAAGGATATCAACGATATGCCCGTCTCCTCGGCTCTGCAGGCCCTGCAGGGACGAGCCGCCGGTGTAAACATCATTCAGAATACAGGTGCCCCCGGTGGAAAGACAACTATCAAGATTCGTGGCACCGGAACTATCAACGATGCCGATCCGCTCTATGTGGTCGATGGTTTTGTGGTTGACAATATTGACTATCTGAATCCTACCGACATTGCCAATGTCGAGATATTCAAGGATGCGGCCTCGAGTGCCATCTACGGTTCGCGTGCTGCCAACGGTGTGGTGGCCATCACCACCAAGAACGGTCGTGAGGGAAAGACCCGCATTACCTACGACGGATATGTGGGCTTTTCCAATCCGTGGAAGAAAATCGATGTGATGGGACCGGAAGACTATGCCCTGATGAACGACTACCTGACCAACAACAATCGCTATTCTTATAACGGCCAGCTCTACATGTCGCCCGATGCCGCCGGCAATCTTGCCTACGACCCGGCCAAGGCTTTCGAGATAGACACCATCCGCAATAACTCGGCCGGCAACTATTGGGATGCCATCACCCGAACGGGTATCAAACAGCAGCATGCCCTGTCGGTGTCGGGTGGCTCAGAGAAGACGCAGTATCTGGCCAGTGCCAGCTATTATAATGAAGAGGGTATTGTGCGCACCAGCGACTATCAGCGTTTCAACGGCCGACTGAACGTGAAAACCCAGATGGCTCGATGGCTCACGATGACCACCAACCTCGCTTTCACCAGCGACGGGCGCAACGGTGTGCCCGAAGGCTCGTCGAGCATTCTGAAACAGGCGTTGAGCGAAAGTCCCATGACCTACCTCTACGACAGCAAGGGCTATTGGTACAGCAACAATCCGCTGGCGGTGCTCGACCGCAACAACGATGCCTCCCACTCCCAGCGCATGGACATGAACATCAGTCTGGATGCCAAGCTGCTGAAGGGACTTACCTATCAGTTCAAGGCCTCCTACTATAACACCCGACAGACCAACGATAATTTCTCCGAAGTGTGGGGGCTGAACGAAGACTTTACCATGCCCACCTCACTCTCAGAAGTATATAAATATCAGATGAACACAGGCAAGTGGGAGGTAGATAACCTTCTTACCTACTTGTTTGAAACAAAGAAACACAGTCTGACCCTTCTGGCCGGACAAGTGCTTGAGGGGCAAACCACCAGTTACCAGGAGTCAAGACGTCGCGGAACGCCCAGCAACGAGGATGTGTTCCACTATCTGTCGTCGGCCTATACGGGCGACAAGACCTACGGCTTGGACCGTGAGTGGACCAGCATCGGATGGATTGGCCGCATCAACTATTCATTCGCCGACACCTATCTGCTGCAGGCTAATATCCGTGCCGATGGTTCCTCAAAGTTCTCGAAAAGCAATCGTTGGGGCGTGTTTCCCTCGGTGTCGCTCGGCTGGAAGTTCTCTAATCTTCCTTGGTTGCGTGACCAGTCTTGGCTTTCTCTGGCCAAACTGCGTGTGGGATGGGGCTTGCTGGGTAATAACCGTATCGACGAACTGGCACGCTACACTTACCTCAGCTCTGGCTACAACTATCCCTACGGACTGGGCAACCATATTCTTTGGGAGGGCTCAACGGCCACGGTATTGGGCAACGACGATATCAAGTGGGAGAAGAACGAGTCGTTCAACATCGGTTTCGACTTCTCGTTCCTGAAGAATCGGCTCATGATCAGTGCCGAGTATTTCAACCGCAAGACCACCGACATGCTGTTGCGTGTGCCCACGGTCATCTCTGCCGGACTGGACCAGGCCCCCATGACGAATGCCGGTGCGGTGAAAAACTGGGGCTTTGAATACGACGTGAAGTGGCGCGACAATATAGGAAACAACTTCCGCTATGAAGTAGGTTTCAACCTGTCGTGGATCAAGAACGAAGTGACCTCTTTAGGAACGGGCAATGAGCCCATCTGGGGCACTACGGCCGGACTGGTGATTGACGACCCCGTGACAAAGACGGCGGTCGGTCAGCCCATTGGTGCCTTCTTCGGCTATGTGACCGACGGAATCTTCCAAACCTACGAGGAGGTACGTGCCAGTGCACAGTATGATTTCGGTAAGAACTACTGGGAGCAGACCACCAAACCGGGCGATTTCCGTTTCAAGGACCTCAATGGCGATGGCAAGATAACGGCCGAGGACCGTACCTATCTGGGTTCTCCGCTGCCCAAGTTTGTGTTCGGTATTCCATTGTCGGCTGGCTATAAGAATGTAGATCTGAGTATTTTCTTTCAGGGCCAGACCGGTAACAAGATTTTCAATGTGATGGATAATGTGCTGTACAATGCCGCCAATGGCAATGTATATAGCGACTTGCGCTCACAGCACTGGTCGGGCCAGCTGATTGAGGGCCGCGAATACTTCCCGCTGAACACTTCGGCCACCGTGCCCGACCTGCGTGGTTCAGACAACAACCAAAACTTCCGTGCCAGCGACTTCTTTGTGCACGATGGCAGTTATATGCGCCTGAAAGAAATGCGCCTCACCTATAACGTGCCTCAGAGCTTGCTCGACAAGTTGGGTATCAATAGTCTGGCCCTGTCGGTAACGGGTTACAACCTGTTCACATTCACCAGCTATAATGGCTTCGACCCCGAAGTAGGTCGTGTAGTAGGCACCGAGGGCAACAACCTGAGCATGGGTGTCGATTTCGGTAACTATCCGCAGGCCCGTTCGTTTACTTTTGGCGTAAAATTAGGAATCTAAGAAGGAGGAGACAGAACAATGAAAACAAATACCAACAATCATATCGATAGTCTCAGCATTGTGGGCAAGGCCCTGCGTTGTCTATTCTGCTGCGTATTCCTTTCCATGGCCTCCTGTTCCGATTTCCTTGACAAGGAAATAACAGGCAATGCCACCGATCAGACCTATTACGACACACCCTATAAGATACAGTCGGCCTTGGATGCCGTCTATGACGTGCTGCAGAGCGACAGCTATAACAATCAGGAATGGCGTTTCGGCGAGGCCATGGCCGACAATGTGCTGGGCACCGACGAAGGGCTGGCCTCACAGATGGGACAGCTCGTGATGTTCCGTTTCAACACCTCGAACACCTGGATTCGCCAGCGCTGGGAGGTCAACTATAAAGGCATTCACAGAGCCAATCAGGTGATTGCCAATATTGACCGAGTGAAACTCTCTACCGATGCCTATACCGCCTATCAGCAGGTTCGCCGTATCTACGGACAGGCCAAGTTCCTGCGGGCATTCTTCTATTTTAATCTGGTGAAAACCTATGGCGGCGTGCCCATTCGTCCTGAGGTGGAAACGGTGGATAGCTTGGTGATTCCACGCAGCAGCCGTGAGGCCTGCTATGCTTATATTGAGAAAGACCTTCGTGAAGCGGCCATCATGCTGCCAGTGGTATGGGGCTCACAGGAAACAGGCAAGGTCACTCGTGGCGCTGCTATCGCCCTGTTGATGAAAGTGCTCATGTATCAGGCCCAGCCAGGAGTGCCTTCCGAGAAGTGGAATGAGGTGGCCCGATTGGGCAGCTATTTCGTTGACGATGCCGTGCTCACCCTGGGACAGGTGCTGAACTATGACGGAAAAGAAGAATGGGAGTCACTGCGCCAGCGCCTGTGGTTCAAACCGCGCGAGCTGAATGCCGATACCGATCCCTATGAGACTGCCGACATGCCCATGGAATCGCTCAAGAATGTCTATTCGCTGGAGTATCGCGACTACTACGGTCAGCCGCTCGATGGGGGCAGCAAGTGGAGCTATGTGTATCAGTGGTATGCCGATGGCGAGTTCTGCCGTGGTTCTGTGTTTGAGGTAGTGTTCAAGGAGAGTGCCGACGGTACCAATGGCGATACCAACGAAGGCGCCGGAATGGAACATTTCGCCGTAGGCAACACGGTGATGTATGCCACCAGCGAGATTCTTACCTCCCTCTTTGGCGATGATATCCGCAAGGAGTTCACCATTCACCATCAGGGAAACACTCCCGACGGTGAGATATGGCAGGGCGGTGAAGGCCGTCACGTATCGCTGAAATGGTACACCCCCCGAAAAGACCAGCCGCAGTATGCCGGCGATAATGGTCGCAACCGCCGCATCATCCGTTATGCGGAAGTTGTCCTTACCTATGCCGAGGCACTGAACGAGACGGGACAGCGTGAGGCTGCACTCGCCCAACTGAACAAGTGCAAGGCACAGGTGAACACCATCAATGGCAGCACCAAACTCTATCAGCCAGGTAGCTATGGCTATGTGCGCGACCAGATCTGGCAGGAGCGCCGCATGGAGATGGCTTTCGAGTGGGACCGCTACTTCGATCTCGTGCGTCAGGGACAGGCAGCCACCGTGCTTCACACCTTTGGCCGTTCGCGTCCAAACAGCCGTGGATTGTATTTCCGTGTTGGAGTTAACGAAGTATTGCCCATCCCACAGAATGAAATTGACCTGTCAAATGGCGTTGTTGAGCAGAATCCTGGCTATTAGCGAAATAAAATTATAGCTATAATCTGACAAATTATAGCTATAATTGCCGTAATTATAGCTATAATTATTTACAATATCCTTTTAATTGAAACGTTATATACAATGAAACCAATGATAAAAAACAGTCTATTCCTGTTGTATTCTTTATCTATTGCATGGCTGCTTGCAGGATGTGCCGACGACAATCAAGAAGCACGGCAGCCGAAGGTGGAAGTGAGCGTGGACAACAGGCAGTTGACAGTCAACGAGTCGATGACGCTACGTTTTGGCGGTGTGGCCGACCAAGTGGTGGTCTATACCGGCGACAAAGACCATCAGTACGAGTTGCGCGATTCCAGCAACACCGGCTTTGTGGTCAACAAACAGCTGTTCACCTATAGCTATGCCACGCCAGGCACGTTCAAGGTGGTGTGTGTGGCTACGACCTACGACACCTTTATGGGCGCATCGCAACATACCGACACACTGAGTTTTGTGGTCACTGTGGTTGACCAATCAACTGCCATTAATGCCATCAGTGCCACGGTGACGCCCAATGTTTATTATGCCGAGCAGACTGCCGATACCTGGGTGATGCGACTGCCCAAGAAACAGTTGTACAACAATCGTGAGATGGCGGTGAACGCCCAGCGCCAGCGACTGAACATCAGTGTGGCCAGCGACTCGGCACGGGTGTTTGTGGATGGTGCTCCCTATGATGCACGTGCCTACTACGATTTGTCAGTGAGGCACCAGCTGAGGGTGGTGGCCCATTCGGGTGCCGTTGCCAACTATGAGTACTATGGCATGGTTTATCCCGAATTCCTCTCGCTCAGCGTTGACGGAACGGAGGCCCAGCTGCAGCGCTCGGCCTACTATCAGGATTTGCTCAGCTATACCGTGAGTGGCAGGACGATGACCTTTACGCTGGAAGACGATGTAAAACTCTTGGCTGACGGCAAGGAGGTTGCCTCTAGCAGCGACATAGACCCGCAGGCTACATATACGCTGGTGCGCACTCATGCCGACAATCCACAGGTGAAGGCGGTGACGAGGGTGGCTTTTGTTACACAATAAATAATATATAAAGTAATAGTTATGATTAGAACACTGATCAGTTTCTTATTCTTAGCGTTAGGCTGGCAGACAAGCAGTGCTGTTGAGACCTATAGCGGTTCGCGCATTTTCTGGGACACGGCCACCCGTACCACGGTGTTCACTGGTGGCGGCTATGCCCGTATCATAGAATTACAGGACGGCCGACTGATGGCTGTTTGCGAGGGTGGGGGCATCAAGATTGCCTTCAGTCAGAACAAGGGCACCACATGGAGCTCAGCCACAAGGATTGTCGACAATCCCAGCGGCATCAACGAGGCCGTGCCCGACCTGATTCAACTTTCGGACGGTACCATCATTGTGGCCTACAACCCTCGGCCCAAGGCTCCCTATTCAGAGGAACGGAAGTTTGGTATTCGCTGCAAACGCTCTACCGACAACGGTAAGACGTGGAGCGACGAGATATTTGTGAACGATGCCTCGTACACCTTTGCTGACGGATGTTGGGAGCCTTCGATGCTGGAACTGCCTTCGGGCGAACTGCAACTGTACTTTGCCGATGAAGGACCCTACACCATGAACAACGACCAGCAGATATCTCTCTGCCGTTCGTTCGATGGTGGACTGTCGTGGTCGGCACCACAGAAAATCTGTTACCGTGCAGGTTTCCGCGATGGCATGCCGGTGCCCGTATTGCTGAAGGACCAGCAGGAGATAGTGGTCATCATCGAGGATAACGGCTGGGGCTATGGCGATTTCTTCCCCACCACGGTGCGCACAACGCTGGAGAACAACTGGAACAACTACTGGGTAAATGCCAACGATGTCAATCGTGAAAAGACACTGAACCTGAACTACTGCCCACTAGCTACGGGTGGCGCTCCCTATCTGAGAGTGCTGCCTTGGGGCGAAACGGTGATGAGTCACCAGTCGCCCTACGACCACAATGGAAAGATACAGATGCGTGTGGCTGTGGGCAACGAGCAGGCACGCGACTTCAAAGCCGTGTCGGTGCCGTTCAATATAGGCGAAAACGAGGAAGGACTGTGGAACTCGCTGGCTGTGATAGATACGGGCGTGGTGGTGGCCGTGAGCGGCATAGCCGGTAATATTGAGATGATCAAGGGCTATCCCGTCAGACAGTTGCTGGCACCCTATGGAAAACCTGCTGTTGACGGAAAGATTTCGCCCAACGAGGGCTATAAGACGCGCACTGCCACACAGATTCTGCTGGGCACGCAGACGGGTACCCGTGTGGCAGCCGATATGGCTTACGACCTTGACTCGCTCTACTTCGTGGCACGGGTGAGCGACCGTACCTTGGTGACCACGGGGGCCAATGCCGACTGTCTGACACTGCTGATAGATGCCGGAGAGAAGGCAGAAAGCGCTCCACAACAGGGTTGTTACAAACTGATGATACGCCCCGACGGCACTTTCTTCCGCATGCAGATGGGGAAAGACAGCAGTTGGAAAACGGCCGACAAGTCGCTGATGCCCTTGCGCACAGCAGCATCGAACTCCTCTTCCTATTATATGGTAGAGATAGCCATACCCTGGAGTGCCCTGGGACTGGACGAAACACCAGTAAACCACCGGTTGGCTTTTGCTCTGGAATGTGCCGACAACCGTTCGGGAAAAGTATATACTGAGACCATTCCCGATGCCAAGCAAATGAAGCCTTATACCTGGATGCCCCTGCAACTGGGTGCGCTGCCCGAAGATGTAGAAGACATACATGAGGTGTCGATACCGTCGGCAAGTCCTTTGCTTACTGACAGGACCTACACTGTGGGCGGCCGTCAGACGGCAAGTCCTTTTTCAAAGATAGTAATTAATAATGGAAAAAAATATTTTGTAAAATGAAACGATTCTTCCTTTTTGGTATGTTATGCCTGCTGGCTTTCTCAGGTGTGAAGGCGCAGGACAAGAGTATAGTTCCCCTGGCCGACCCCTATATACTGCTGGATGGAGATACCTACTATGCCTACGGCACCCACGATGCCAATGGTATAGAGGTGTGGACATCGACCGATTTGCGCGGATGGCGCAAGCAGAATGAACTGGCACTAAGCAAAGAGAACACAACCGAACAGCAGTGGTTCTGGGCGCCGGAGGTTTATTTTAAGAATGGACAGTACTATATGTACTTCTCGGCCAACGAGCACCTGTATGTGGCTACGGCCACTTCGCCCAAAGGACCCTTCAAGCAGCAGGGCGGTCCGATGATGGAGTCGCTGATTGGCGATGAGAAATGTATAGACAGCTCGGTATTCTTCGACGAAGACGGTACGGCTTACTGCTTCTTTGTGCGCTTTACCGATGGTAATTGCATCTGGATGTGCCAGTTGGCCGACGACATGATAACCCCTGTAGAGGGAACGCTCAGAAAGTGTATCAATGTGACTCAGACGTGGGAAAACCTCTTGGGACGTGTCAACGAGGGACCCTTCATTCTGAAGCACAACAATATCTACTACCTCACCTATTCGGGCAATGACTATCGCAGTCAGGACTATGCCGTGGGCTATGCCATGAGCCGTTCGCTATCGACCGTTGGCGGGGCAACACCTGTTTGGCAGAAGTATGCCAACAACCCGATTGTACGTAGGGTAGAGAATCTTGTGGGCACCGGCCATCACTCGTTCTTCACCGACAAGGAAGGCCAGTTGCGCATTGTGTTCCATGCCCACGATTCAGAAACAACAGTGGCACCGCGCCGCATGTATATAGCCTCGATGGAGTTTGTGGGCAATCGCCTGCAAATGGTGGAAGGCTCAATGATTCGTCCCACCACACCCGGTCGGGCTGCAGGTATCAGCGATATGGGGGGCGCTCAGACCAGCGATGACCTCAATGCTACTGCCCGCTATTATGATTTGGCAGGGCGTATGACCGACACCCGTATGCCGCTGTTTTCCGAACTATTAGTTGCTAACGGTAAAAAGTATATTTTCAGGTGAAACGTTTAGTCGGGATATTAGCATGCATCTGTTTCCTGCTCACACTACAGGCAGCGGGAAACTATCGCTTCCGCCATCTTACCAGTCAGGACGGACTGCCCCATCAGCAGGTGGAGGCGCTGGCACAGGACCATGATGGCAATATTTGGATAGGTACCCGCAACGGACTGGTTCGTTACGATGGGTATGAGATGCACTGCTATTTCCACGACGAAACAAAGGCCGGCTCGTTGAGCAACAATTTCATAAAGGTGATTCGCTGCGACAGCAAAGGGCGCATCTGGGTGTGTACTGAGGCTGGCATCAGCAGGTACAGGCCCGACACCGACGATTTCTCTACCTATCACGGCAGTACGGAGCATGTGCTGAGCCTGTTGGAAATGGCCTCTGGACGGATAGTGGGCGCAGGCGATTTTCTGACCGTCTATGATGAGAAAGCGGACTCCTTTGTGCGCTATCCTTCGCTGGAGATAGGATTTATCGTGTCGATGGCTGTTGACAAGGACGATAATCTCTATGTGGCTTCCAACACGTCTGTCTATTCCTACGATGCATCGCTCACGAAGATGACCCGACTGGACCCTGCACTCTATCAGGATTTTACCACGGGCATAGACGGCATTATGCCTATGATGTTCGACCACAAGGGTAATCTCTGGCTGGGACGCAACGGACAGGGCGTGATGTGTGTGGACTTGAAGACCGGACAGAAGAGAATCTTCGCTCCCCATGAGATATCGCACGGCATAGTGAGGGAGATTGCGGAAGACAATGATCATAACATCTGGCTGGGCACCGAGCGCGGACTTACCGTGATACATCCCGACGGAGGTATCGACATCATCCGGCATAGGTTTCAGGCGCCCACGCTGATCAGCGACAATGCCATCTACTCCATTCTCAACGATTGTTATGGCAATCTGTGGATAGGCAGCTATTTTGGTGGTGTTGACATCCTGATGCGCAGCAACAAACTGTTTGCATGGGCCGAACCGGGCTATGCTCAGGGACAACTGAACGGAAAGGTGGTGCGCCAAATGTGTGAAACTACTCCGGGGGTGTTCTGGATAGCCACCGAGGACGCTGGCGTGTTTGTCTATGAGGCCAACCGTCAGCAGTTCGCTCCATTGCCCACTAAGGGGGTGGATATGGGTACAAACGTTCATACCCTGTGTTACGACAATGTGAGTCATGACATGTGGATAGGTACATTCCGTTACGGACTGTTCCGCTACAATCTGACAACGGGCAGGTGGCAACGCTATCTGCTTACCAATGGACTGACTTCGGATGCTATCTTCGACCTAGCCTTCGACCGCCAGCACCGGCTTTGGGTGGCCACTACCCAAGGACTGCGCCGGTACGACCCTCAAACAGACTGTTTCCTGTCGCTCCGCTCCTCTCAGTCTCCTCTCAACACCACCTTCGTCTATACCCTCTGTGCTACTGCCGATGGAAGCCTTTGGGCAGGATGTGCCAGTGGAGGCCTGTTCCGTTTGGACAGTGAGACTGAACAGGTGCAACATTGGACCAGACAGGCCGGTGGTCTGCGTGAGAACTATGTGACAGCTGTCTTTCAGGACCATCAGGGTACGCTCTGGATAGGTACCAACAACAGCGGACTGCAGTTTATGACTGCCCCTTACCGTTCGATAGAAACCTTTGAGCTCGATGCAACCCTTCGCAATGCCACTGTGTGCAGCATCAGTGAGGATGCCGACCATCACCTGTGGATAGCCACTGGGCGCGGACTCTATCAGTACGATCTTGATAAGCAGACAGTTCGTCGCTATACCACACAGGACGGACTGCCTACCAATCAGTTCAACTTCTCGTCGGCATTGCTTTGCTCTGACAGCACCATGCTTTTCGGAACGGTAAATGGATTGGTGTCGCTCACCAGGAATCATCGTACTCATCAAAAATTGACCGTTGAGAAGGAAAGGACTGCCACCTATGCCGTGCATCTGTCGTCGCTTGTTATTAATAATAAGGTGATGCTGGCCTCTACTGAGGAATCGCCGCTGACCAAGGCGCTGGATGTCACCGATACCATCAGTTTGAGCTATGATCAGGCCCGTTCGTTTACTATCCAGTATGGCGTGATAGCTCCCGGACAGAACAGTTCGATAGAATATCAGTTGTGGCTGGAAGGTATTGACAGTGACTGGCGCAGCGTGGGCAGTGAGCGCAGGTTCAACGGCTATAATCTGCATCCCGGAACCTATCGGCTTCATTTGCGGGCCAACAGTTCGAACGACGCGTGGGACAGTCAGCCCGAGCGTGTGGTCACCATCATTGTGCGCCCGCCGTTCTATCTCACCCTTTGGGCATTCCTTGTCTATATGCTGCTGATGGTTGTTATAGCCTATGTGGTGTGGCGTGTGTTCAATGAAAGGATGCGCTCGCGCAATGAGGTGAGACTGGCTAAAATGGAAAAGGCCAAGTTGGAGGAAATAGACAGGGCAAAGCTGGACTTCTTTACTACTGTATCGCACGAATTGAAGACCCCCCTCTCGCTCATTGTGGCTCCACTGCGAAGTCTGTCCCGACAAGAGCAGGCACTGACTGGCGAGAGCGAGCAGCATCTTAATATGGCGATTAAGAATGCGCAGAAAATGGAGGCGCTCATCAACGAGCTGGTCACGTTCAACAAACTGGAAACAGATCAGTTTCCATTTTATATCCAACGGGGCAATCCGTTGGAACTGATAGGAAGAATAGCGAAGTCGTTTGCCGAGCCAGCTCGTGCCAAGGGCCTGCAACTCATGGCCGATACAGAGGATAATGGTGAAGAGGTGTGGTTCTCGCCCAACTATCTGGATCTGATGCTGAACAATCTGCTCACCAATGCCTTGAAATTTACGCCTGAAGGTGGAGTGATTACCGTGAAAGGACGAATCATAGACAGTGACGGGCTCACCTATCTGCAGTTCTCGGTGAGCGATACAGGTATAGGCATTGCCGAGGAGGAACAGAAGAATATCTTCGAACGCTACTATCAGACCAAGCGAGGACATAATGTGAACAACAGCGGATGGGGCATCGGACTGTCGCTGGTGAAACGCCTGGCTGATGTTCATAAGGGAGATGTCGGCGTGGAGAGCTCGCCGGGCAGTGGCTCTACCTTCACCTGCAGACTCTGTGTTTCACCACAGGCTTTCGATGACAAATGTCTGCTTACCGACGATAAGGTGATAGTGCCACTGAGCGACTATACCGCCATGACACCGGTATCACCTAACAGTGATGTGGAAAGTGTTCATAGCGAAGGAAATGAGAATAACGAAGAAGATCAGCGCTCTACACTACTGATTGTAGAGGATAATGAGGACTTGTTGGAATATCTGCGTTCCTATTTCTCGAAAGACTGTCGGGTGCTGACGGCTCGCAATGGTAAGGAAGCGATGGCGAGTGTTGCCGAAGAGGAAGTGAACCTTGTGGTGAGCGATGTGATGATGCCAGAAATGGATGGCATCACGCTCTGTAGGACGTTGAAGGGGGCTGTAGAAACCTCACATATTCCCGTTATCCTGCTCACGGCCAAGAGCGACTCGGCCGATGTGGTGGCTGGCTATAAGAGTGGGGCAGAGGCCTATGTGTCGAAACCCTTCGACCCGGAAGTGCTGGAGTTGCAGATCAAGAACATTATCCAGTTGCAGAAAACGCGCCAGTCGGAGGTGCAGCATGCTGCTGATGAGGCTGATATTGAAGCCACCTCGCTCAGCGATCTGGACAAGAACTTTATTCGTCAGATAAGTGAACTGGTAGATCAGAACATTGCCAACAGCGATTTCTCGGTAGCCGATATCACCTCGGCCCTACTCATCAGCCGTTCGCTGTTGCATGTCAAGATGAAAACACTCGTGGGAATGTCTATGGGCGATTATATTCGCACCAAGCGACTCGACCGTGCCGAGAAAATGCTTCGTCAGGGATATAATGTGAGCGAGACGGCCTATGCCACCGGTTTCTCCGATCCTAACTATTTCTCTCGTACATTCAAGAAGCACAAGGGCATCAACCCGTCGTTCATCATGCCTTAATGCAAGGAGTCAACTTGTTTTTTTTATGTTTACAACTTATAGGTGAGACCTGCGCGCAGTTCAAAGGTCTTGGCATCAACATTCTCGAAGTCGCGGTAATGGGCATGGCGCATGAAATAGCTGCCACGCATGTTGAGTGACAGGTGACGGCTCAGGTAGATACCGAAGTTGGCATTGAAGGCTATCATACGGGTGTTGCCGGGATCGCCCTGTGCATTGGTGTAGTCGAGGTCGAAACCTTCCTTGCCTATCCATTCTGCACGGTCGTAGCCTTTCCATGTGAAAATGTGGAAATAGTTGGCGTCGATATTCATATAGCCAATCTTCTTGATGTCCATGCATGTCTGCACTTTAGCCGAGAATCCGCTGCCCATGTTGTAGTCGCGCTCCTGGATAAACAGATAGTCGCTCAGTGAACCACCGAGCAGAATTCCACTGAGGAAAATACGCTGTTCAAGTTCCATACTGCGTTCTTCCAACTGCGGGAAACGATAGATGAGACCCGGGCCGACAGAGGCTGCCTCGCTGATGCGGTAGGGGATAAGGTCGGTACCATCCTTTACGGCTTCGGAATTGTAGAAGTTGAAATGCTGGAACAGACCGAAGTCGGCTTCAAACTTATCGGTATCGCTGATGGGAGTGCCCCAGATGCGGCCCAACAGGTTCAGACGGTTAATGAAGGGCTGATTGCTGGAGAATCCCATTGTGACGCTGGAATGGAAATAGTCGTAGGGCTTGTTCTCTTCGTTGTCGTAAGCATCACCATATTCCATGGACAGTTCCAGATAGGGGTTGTGCTCGCCACGGAACAGGGCCTGGTCGTCGGCCAAATAGCGCGAACCGAGAGAAATACTGTAGTTCACGGGGATGCGGCTATAGTCGTGGTGCAGGTAGTTGCGGCTTTTCTGCTGCCAGGCCTCACCAGTGAGGATACGCTTCAGTCCTTTCATGGGTGATACAAGTGTTCCGCCAAACTCACGAAGGAAGCGGCTGAAACCGATTTCGCGGTCATCATAGAAAAGGTCGCTGATGCGGAACGTTATTTCACCGATACAGGTACCGCCAATAGAGGTGGCTATCAGGTCGTTGATGGCAGGAGGAGTAATCTCGCCAAAGAACTCCCACATGAGCGAACCGCCCAGGGCGCAGGGGTACGACTGCCAGAAGTTAAGACCATTGGCACGGGCAGAGTTGAAATAGAGATTGCCATGATAGGGGTGGGCAAACAGGTTGGTGTTGAAATTGTCGTTGTCCCATACAAAGGCATGCTCAAAGTTGTGGCCTACGCTTTTGAAGGTGATGCGTGGAAATTCTTCGTCAAGCACCCAGTCATCATAGCGGTTTACAAACACATTCAGTGCCGTAATCATGGCTGCGGTACGTGCTATGTTGGGCTTGTCGGGCAGTGCGAAGCGAGTGTCGCTGCCATCGGCCATATCCTCGTCGGAATGAAGTTTGAGTGTGCGATTTCGCTGATTGTTATAGCCAGCATAGCTATAGGTGAGGCCCATTTCGCCAATCATGCGGCTACGGAAACTCTCGTTGTGACTGTAGTAGCGTGTGTTGCCATAGCCAATGGTGCCGAAGATTCCCCATTTCTTGTTGAACTGATAGTCGAGGTTCAGACGGGCCTCAAGAGAGAAAAGACGCTCGGGAGCTTCGGTGGAATGCTCTTTGAAGGTTTCGATATGGAAGAAGCCCACATCGCCGCTTACTGAAAGTTTCGGGGTGAGATGGAAATACTGACCGATGCGATAGAATAGGGCGCCAGAGAATTTGTTGTTCAGACCCATATAGTGGGTACCTGCACCTATAATATTATAGGTAGAGCGGTTGCGGAAACGAAGGGCGATGTTGGCCTTGGAGTTGGTACCGCCAAAGGCCATGACGGAAATCTTGGTGTTGGGATTGATGTTGACGAGTCCGTAGCGTTTCGACTGAGTGTCGTGAGAGTAGTTGATAAGACCTATCTGTACACCTTTCTGATAGTCGTGGGCGGTGATGTTGAACATACCTATCTGCACGCCTCTCAGCGTATCGGTAGCATTGCGGAAGGCTATCTGTATGCCTTTCAGGATGCCCACATTCTGATTGGTGAAACCCGTTAGTTGTAGTCCGTTGGCCTCGCCAAGGGTAATATTGTTCAGCACAGAAAGCTGGCAACCGTTCATGCCGTCGTAGGATACATTGCTGAAAACTGACAACTGGAGGCCAGAGGCATGTTCTGAGATATTGGAAATGGGCGAAAACTGTACGCCCTTCAACGAGTCGGCAATATTGATGAAACCTAAGCCGATATTGCGTGCACTTACTTTCTGGTTGGAATCACTGATATTGTTTGCACCATGTTTTTCCTGGGCCATCATGCCAATAGCATTGAACAAGATGATTGCCACAGCAATAACTGATTTCTTCATAAGAGATTAGTTTTCGGTTATTTATGGCGCAAATATAAATATTTTTCTTTTATTAACAAAATTTTGTGGTGTTTTTTTTGTAATCTAAGTGAGATTTGGGGGTATAGTCAGACTTCCTACTCCCCTACCTCTCACAGTGAGGGGTAGGGGGAGAGTCTCTTTTCTACCACCTTCCTCCAGGACCGTGTCCGCCGCCGCCACCGCCGGGACCGCCTTGACCACTGGTGTAAGATGAGAGTGTGACATTCGAACCACCACTGACGGTGGCATTATAATAACCCATGTTATTGAAGATGGAAGTGCCGTTGGATACTGTAACGCCCGATTTCACCGTGGGCTGGGTGGAAGCTGAGACCACCAGGGTGCTGACGCTGAGACTTGAGGGTGTCTTGAAGCAGTAAGTATTGTTGCCGTCGGTCAGTGAATACCACACGTTCTTGTTGATGGTAGAGGTGGAATAGCAGGCCTGTGTAAGGGTAGAGCCACCTTCCAGCGGACCGCAGGTGAAGATGATGCCGCCAGTGATGGTCAGTTTGAATCCGCCTTCGGTATTAGCATCGATAGCCATCTCAGGAGAGTTTTTGCCAATGGCATAGACTACACCGCCAGAGATATTGAAGTTGCCGTTGGCATCGAGACCGTCGTTGCCAGTGGAATAGCCCATCACATAGCCTCCCTTGATGGTGAAGGTAGAGGAAGAGTTGATGGCGTCGTCGCCAGACTGGGCATAGGTGTTACCGCCAGAGATGGTGATGGTGCTCTTGCTCTCAATAGCTTCGTGGGCACTGGCTGTTGCAATGATAGTACCACCATTGATGGTAAGTGCTCCATCGCACTTGATGGCTTTGGCCGAGGCTGAAGTGCTGCCGTACTTGTAGTTGCTGCCTGATGCGGTAGCGTTGATGGTGCCTCCGTTGATGGTGAGTTTTCCATCGCTCTTGATGCATTTGCTGCCAGAGCCGGTTGCCTTCAGGGTGAGGGTTCCATCGGAGATTCTCATATCGCCAGCCGACTTGATGGCCTTTGTATCAACAGCGGTTACCGTTACGTTCAGTGTACCGCCTTCTATATAGATGTTACCTGAGTCCTCGTCCTCGTGGTCGGTTGTCTCACCCGTTGAGGTGGTACCGTCCAAATCAGCCTGAATGCCATCATCGCCTACGCCACTGATGTTGACAGTGCCGCTCTCCATCAGGAAATACTCATTGCAGCTGATGCCGTCTTTCACGGCCGACTTTACATTCAGTGTAAGGTTCTTTACCTGGATATAGTCACCGCTCTTGATGCCGTGCTTGGTCTTGCCATAGACATTGAGTGTGCCTTTGCCTTGAAGCTGGATCTGGCCTTTGCTGTAGATACAACCCGACTGAGAACCGTTGGCGCCGTCGGTGAGCGTGTTCTCGGTGCCGTTCTTCGCACTGATCTGAATGCGCTTGCCGTTGGTGATGTTGATAGCAGCACCGCTGGGATTGGTCAGTGTAAGACCAGCCAGTGATACGGTACACTTATAGGAACCAGAGAGTGAGAAATCACCATCGCTTGTTGTTCCGGCAAGCTGATAGGTAATCTCATCGCCATCAACGGCATCCGTGTTCGTCTGTTCAATGGTGACGTGGGCCCCGTTGATGGTGGGCTGTACATATTGCGCCACATTGCCGGCCACGACGACCGTTGCCTCTGTACCGTTGTAGGCTACAGTGACCAGATTGTCGGTCACGTTACTGTTGTCAATGAAAATCTTGGTGATGTTGCTAGTATTGAACACCTTGCCCATGATGGTGAGGTCAGTGCCCGAGGCTGCATCTGCAGAATAGTTCATATTGCCCGCCTGAGTAGCAGGAAACTGATAGGTGGTATTGCCCACAACAACGTTCATGGTCTGTGCTCCTGCAGTGATGGTCAGCAGGAGGGCCAGTATTATAGTCAATGACTTCTTCATTATTTTATAGTGATTTTAGCAGAATTGTTTTTACTTTTGAAGATATAGACACCCGACTTCAGTGCGTTCTTGGCTTCGCTGGAGGAAGTGTATCGGCCCAGAGAGTGGCCACTGATGGAAAACACCTCGATGGCGTCGCTTTCAGTGGTCACTTCGCTGATGGCAGTGGCATCGCTACTAACCGAAAAAAACATCTTAGACAGTTGGGAGAGAGATATGGTCTGGCTGTCAGTTCCTGATGTGGCTACCATCTGACCGTTGTTGAAGGTGATGACCAGTGACTCAACGCTGACAGTTTTCGTTGTTCCATCCGAAATCTGGAATGTCAGGTAGGGATAGTCGTAGGCTTGTGCGGCGAGCGTTCCCGTCAGAAGCATCATACATACAAATAACTTCTTCATATGCTCTTTATTATGTTGTAGTTGTTCTTGAAATCAATCGGGGCAAAGTTCGCCTTTTTTTATTTAATAGGCAAAAAACTTCAACTAAATTGTCATTTTTTCAAGTAAAAGGAGCATTCTGAAGAGTCTTTTTGTACCTTTGCATACTGAAATGAATATAGTAAGATTTATTAAAGACTGGACTCTTCCCTTTGCCATGGGCATGGGTACGATGGTCTATCTGTTGTTTGCCTTTACGCCTCAGTTAAGCGAGGCGGCAGTGTTCTTTTCGCCTATCATGGCCACCATTTTGCCTTGGTTTATGTTCCTCATCCTGTTTGTAACATTCTGCAAGGTGGATTTCCGCCAGTTGCGCCCTGTGGCCTGGCATCTGTGGGTAGGTGTTTTTCAAGTGCTTTTCATCGGAATATTGATGGCGGTTATCTTGCTGATGGTATCTCACAACCCGTCTGCGAGTGGAATGCTTGTCCTACTGGAGGCTATCCTTATGTGTATCATCTCGCCCTGTGCAACGGCTGCTGCCGTGGTGACTCAGAAACTGGGCGGCTCACTGGAACAGATGACAACCTATACTTTCCTGTCCAACTTTATCACGGTCCTGCTGGTGCCTGTCTGTTTTCCATTGGTAGAGCCGGGCATCCACATGGAGTTCTGGCCGGCCTTTCTGAAAATACTGAACGAAGTATTTATGGTGCTGATAGTCCCCATGATACTGGCCTATATTGTGAAGCACACGATGAAGCGTCTTCATCAGCGTATTATCTCTATTCGCGATTTGAGCTATTATCTCTGGGCCTGTTCGTTGATGATTGTCACGGGTACTACGGTGAAGAATATCGTTCATGCCGGTGTCAGCATCTGGCTGTTGCTGGCTATAGCCATGATGGGACTTATAGTGTGTGTGGTTCAGTTTGCCGTGGGCCGTTTCATCGGCCATTTCTTTGGTCATGCACAAGAGGCAGGACAGGCCTTGGGACAGAAGAATACGGCTTTTGCCATCTGGTTGTCCAGTGCCTATCTGAATCCGTTATCGTCGGTAGGTCCCGGTTGCTATATCCTCTGGCAGAATATCATTAACAGTATTGAGATTTGGCAAAAGAGGAAGAGTGAGGTGAGAGTTGAGAGGTGAGAGTTCTTGCTTGTTGCAAGCGGCGGAGCCGAGCGGAGAGTTCTCGCCTTGCGAGCGACCAAAGGTCGAGCGGAGAGGTGGAATGTAGAATGTAAGAGGTAAGATGTAAGAGGTGAGAGGTGGAATGTGAGGTTTCTTTTTCTTCTGATTATTAAATAAAAAGATTGCGGCGTTACATAGGTAGTGCCGCAATCTTTTTATTTAATAACAATAATGTTTTATTTCTTGCCGATTACGCCCAGTGTAGTGCTGCGCATGAACTTGAGGATGTTGCGAATTTCGGGACTGTCGGGCACCTGATTTTCAATCTGCTTGATGGCATCAAAGAGTGAAGTATTGCTCAGGTAAACCAGTCGGTAGGCATTGGCAATATGCTTCAATACCTTTTCATCCACACCATACGAACGGCCCATGGTGAAGTTCACACCACCATATTCAGAGCGCTTGCTGCAGACGATATAAGGAGGAACATCCTTTGAGAAGGTTGTTCCGGCCTGAATCATAGCTCCATCGCCCACACGGGTGCCGGCATTCTCGATGACCGACGATGAGAAGATTACACCATGACCAATCACGCAGTCTCCGGCAATCTTTGTGCCGTAACCGAACACGCAGTCGTTGTCCACCTTCGTATCGTGTGAGATATGGGCGCCTTCCATCAGCACGTTGTTGTTGCCGATGACGGTCTGTCCGCCAGTATGGGTGGCACGGTTGATGACCACGTTCTCACGGATGATATTGTTGTCGCCTATGATGCACTCCGACTTCTCGCCACGGAAATTAAAATCCTGGGGTAGGGCAGCAATCACCGAACCCTGATGAATCTTATTGCCGTTTCCCATGCGTGTTCCGTTCAGGATGCTCACGAAGGGGAAGATGATACAATTGTCGCCAATCACCACATCGTCCTCGATATAGACGAAGGGGAATATCTTGCAGTTGTTACCGATCTTAGCCTTGGGTGAAATCTCGGCTTTTGGACTTATTTCGCTTGCCATAATTATCTATTTTCAATTATCAATTATCAATTTACTTTGAACCGCCTCCCAGTGCCTGATACAGGCTTACAACAGCCTGCATCTTTGAGAAGTCGTCCTGCACCTTAGTGATACGTGCATTCAACAGTCCACTCTGTGCCTGGATCACTTCCAGATAGCTGCTACCTTTCGAAGTGTACAGCTGACGGGTGTCCTCCACGTTCTGTTCGTAGATCTTCACCTGTTTCTCGTCCAGTTGGCTCTTCTCATCGCAGGTGTTATAGGCAACCAAAGCGTTGCTCACTTCATTGCCGGCTTTCAGAATGGCCTGTTGGAAGTTGTTGAGTGCCTGCTCCTGCTGAGCCTTGGCTACTTTCAGTCCAGCCACAATCTGTCCGTGCTGGAAGATGGGCTGGGTGAGTGAGCCGACAGCTGAGAGAATCCACTTACCGGGGTTCACGATGGCTGAGCCCAGTGAGTTGGTGAACATGGCGTTGCCAGTGATAGTGATGTTGGGATAGAAGCGTGAGCGTGCTGTCTGCGTGTCGTAGAAGCACTGCGCCAGTGCCATCTCGGCAGCGTGCACATCGGCACGGTTAGAGAGCAACTGAATGCCTACACCCGTAGCAAAGTTGCTGGGCAGAGACTGATTGTAGAACTTACCACGTTCAATCTGGTGACCAGCCTCGTTGAGCAGCAGTGACATAGAGTTCTCCATCTCGCGAATCTGCTGTTTTATGCTGGCCTTTGAAGCCTGTACGCTGTAGTAGCTGGCCTCGGCACTCTGAACACTGGTAGAACGGGCACGGCCCAGTTCCATCTGCAGTTTCATCATGTCCCAGGTCTCTTTCGTCAGGTTCTCCATATTGTTGAGAATGTCCAGCTGTTCGTCGAGCATCATCAGCGTATAGTAGAGATTGGCCACACCACAGATGATATTGGTCTTCACCACCACCTGATAGTCTTTTGTGGCCAGCAGCTGTGCCTGAGCAGAACGCTTCATGGACAGCAGATTGCCGAAGAGGTCAATATTCCATGAGGCTGCAATTGGCAACTGGTAGGTCTTCGTTGTTGAAGCACCATCCATCTGCACACGGCTGATGGTTCCTTGAGGAGCAATTGCTATTGAGGGAAGGAAAGCCAGTTTCGATACCGTGAGCATTGACTGCATCATCTTTACGTTCAGTGCAGCATTGCGCAGGTCGGTATTGTTCTCCAGTGCTTTCTCGATAAGGCCCTGCAATTGAGGGTCAGTGAATACTTCGCGCCAGGGAAGATTACCGAAATTCTCGTCGCTGTTCACCTGAAGGGTGTCGCCATCACTCACGATGTCGCGAATCAATCCCTTGGTGTTCACCTCTTCAGGACGGTCATATTTGTTGTAGAGTCCGCAGCTGCTCAGCAAAAGACAACCAAGAACCAATCCCCATACTCCTCTCGAGAGGAGGGAATTAGATGTCTTTTTCCTTAATATATTATTCATCTTTATCTTCATTTAATTATACTATCCATTCCCCTCTCTCGCAGGGAGGGGAATGGGGAGAGTCTTCTCTTATTTCTCTAATTCATAATCTACTGGGCGGTTGGCATATTGCAGCAACTCTGTGGTCACATCAGGATTTTCCTCATCGCCTTCAAACTTCATGGGCGAGATACGCTCCTGCAGCGACTGGAAGATGGTGAATAGTGTGGGAACCACCAGTACCTGTAACAGTGTACCGATGAGCATACCGCCTACTGCTGCTGCACCCAGTGTCTGGTTACCGTTCTTACCTACACCCGATGCGAACATCATTGGCAGCAAACCGATAACCATGGCCAGTGACGTCATCAAGATAGGACGCAGACGGGCAGCGGCACCCAGCACAGCCGACCATGAGATGGCCATACCTGTGTGGCGGCGCTCCAATGCGAACTGTACAATCAGAATGGCGTTCTTAGCCAACAGACCGATCAGCATGATGAGCGAGATCTGCATGTAGATATCGTTGGAGTGGCCAAACAGATTGGTGAACAGGAAGGCACCACCCAGACCGAACGGTACTGAGAGTACTACGGCCAATGGCAGGATATATGACTCGTACTGTGCTGACAGGATCAGATAGATGAAGATGAAGCAAAGTACGAAGATCAGTGCGGTAGAGTTGCTTGATGCAGCCTCACTACGTGTCAGACCACTATAATCATAGGTGTAGCCTGTGGGCAGTATGTCGGCAGCTACTTCCTCTACAGCTTTAATGGCTTCACCGGTAGAATAGCCGTCGGCCACAGTTGCTGTCACGTTGATAGAGGTGAACAGGTTGAAGCGGTTGATGTTAGAAGGTCCATAAACACGCTCCATACGACAGAACTCCTCAACAGGTGACATTCCTTTAGGAGTGCGAACATATACACTCTTCAGTGACTCAGGCGTCATGCGGGTAGAGGGATCGCCCTGCACCATCACACGATACAGCTTACCGTAGGCGTTGAAGTTTGAAGCATACAGACCGCCATAGTAGCCCTGCAGGGTGTTCAGCACCAGTTTGGGTGAGATACCGCTCTGCTTACACTTAGCCACATCTACATGAATCATGTACTGTGGGTAGTTCGGGTTGTATGAGGTCATAGCCATCTGAATCTCAGGACGCTTGTTCAGCTCGGCCAGATAGTCTTTCACAATGCCGAAGAACTTGGTCAGGTCGCCACCGGTACGGTCCTGCATCACCAATGATACACCACTGTTGGCAGAGAAACCGGGAATCATAGGCGGAGCGAAGGCCAGAATCTGTGCATCCTTGATATGGGCTGTCTTCAGGTAGATCTGCGCCAGCACACCATTTGACTCGTATGGATTAAGGAAGAAACGGAAGATACCATCGCCTTCCCACAGTCCTGCGAGCTTCCAGAAGAATCCTTTCTGACGCTCTGAGAACGGCTTCAGTTTGATGATAAACGTAGCCTGGTCGGAACCGGCACCAGCAATGAAGTTATAACCCTGAATCTGCTCACGGCTCTGAACGGCAGGGTCGGCAGCTAAGATCTTATCTACCTCATCGATAATCTGACGGGTGCGGGCCACTGACGTTGAAGGAGGCATAGAGATGGTACAGAAGATGGTACCAGTATCCTCATCAGGCACCAGACCTGTCTTTGTAGTAGCCATAGAAACAGCCAGCACAGCGATACCAGCGATGACAGCAATGCCGATGGCGATAGGCTTGCGCACCAGTTTTTCAATAGCACCTTTATACTTGCCCAGCACTTTGTCGTAGGCAGTGTTGAACGAGGCGTGGAAACGGTCAATCATTGACATCTTCTTTTCATGTCCGTTCTCATCGTGCGCTTTCAGGAAGATAGCACAGAGAGCAGGTGAAAGTGTCAATGCGTTCAGTGCCGAAATGAAGATAGATACGGCCATGGTCACACCGAACTCACGATAGAACGTACCAGATGTACCACCGATGAACGATACAGGGATGAACACCGAAGCCATCACAAGGGTGATAGAGATGATGGCACCCGAAATCTCGTTCATGGCATCGATAGAAGCTACCAGCGTAGATTTGTATCCTTGGTCCAGTTTGGCGTGAACGGCTTCAACCACCACTATGGCATCGTCCACTACAATGGCAATAGCCAGCAGCAAGGCCGATAGCGTCAGCAGGTTGATAGAGAAGCCAAACACTTCGAGGAAGAAGAACGTACCGATAAGTGATACAGGTACGGCAATCAGAGGAATCAGTGTTGAGCGCCAGTCTTGCAGGAACACATAGATTACGATGAACACCAGAATCAGTGTGAACACCAGTGTGAACACCACCTCTTCGATAGAGGCATACAAGAACTCGGTAACATCATAGTTGATCTTGTAGGTCATGCCCGGTGGGAACAGCTTCGCCTGCTCTTCCAGTTCTCTTTTCACGTTCTTGGCTATCTCGTTGGCGTTTGAACCGGCAATCTGCTGTACCATACCCAGTACCGAAGGAATGTTGTTGTTTCTCATCGATACGGTATATTGCTGACCTCCGAGTTCAATCTTTGCCACATCCTTCAGTTTCAGAGTGTTGCCGTTGGCATCGCTCGAAATGATGATGTTACCGAACTCTTCAGCAGTCTTGAAACGACCGGTATAGCGCATGGCATATTCATAGGCCACATTGCTCTGCTCACCGAAAGTACCAGGAGCAGCCTCGATGTTCTGTTCTGCCAGTACACCAGTGATGTCGGTAGGCATCAGGTTGTACTGTTTCATCACGTCGGGCTTCAGCCAGATACGCATTGAATAGGTTTTCAGACCAGGGCTCTGCACATCGCCCACACCCTCAATACGCTTGATGGCAGGCACGATGTTAATGTTAGAGTAGTTGGTCAGGAACTCATCGTCGTAGCGGCCGTCACTGGTCAGTGTGTACATGATAACCTGTGAGGTCTGACGCTTCATCACCGTCACACCGATCTGTGTCACCTCGGCGGGCAGCAGGGCCTGAGCCTGGCTGACACGGTTCTGCACGTTCACGGCACACATATCTGCGTTCATGCCCTGACGGAACAGAATAGAAATCTGTGCTGAGCCTGATGAAGCGGTAGATGAGATATAGTCCATGCCTTCCACACCGTTGATACTCTCTTCGAGCGGTGTAATCACAGAGTTCTTCACCGTCTCGGCGTCAGCACCAGGATAACTGGTAAAGACGACCACTGTAGGCGGTGCGATATCGGGGTACTGCTCAATAGGCAGTGTGAAGAGTCCGATGAAGCCCAGCAGTACCAGGAGGATAGAAATTACCGTCGAGAGTACCGGGCGCTTGATAAATGTTGTAAATGTCATTTGTTTGTCCTCCTTACTTCTTCATTGCGTTCACAATGTCGCCAGCGCTCATAGCCTTAGCCTGCTCATCGATTTTCTGCTGATAGCGTTCGGTAGTGATGGGTACAATCTCCATGCCGTCGGTCAGCTTGGTGATACCGTTGGTAACGAACTTGTCGCCGACTTTCAAACCGCTTCTCACTACATAAGTGTTGCCATCGTTCTGTGGGTCAACAGTAATCTCGGTATATTGTACCTTGTTGCTGTCGTTCATGGTGTAAACGAACATCTTGTTCTGTACCTCCATCACGCAGCTCTGAGGAATCACAATCACGTTGCTGTGATCGCGTGGAATCACGATATTGCCAGAACCACCGCTCTTCAGTAATTTCTCAGGGTTGGGGAATACGGCAATCATCTGGATAGAGCCAGTGGCCTGATCGATCACACCGCTCATCTTTGTCACCTTACCCTCATGGGCGTAGATAGTGCCGTCGGCCAACTGCAGTTTAACAGCGGGCAGAGAATCCAAGGCAGCGCTCTGACCGCCTTCGGTCTTCGACATCTCAAGAGCCACCTTTTCGTTCACAGAGAAATAAACCTCCATGGTTGAGTTGTCGCTCACGGTGGTCAGCACATTCTGTGCACCCACCAGTGCGCCCACTTTGAAAGGCAGCGTACCAACTACACCAGCGGCAGGACTCTTTACAAAGCAGAAGCTCAAAGCCTCCTTAGCGTTTGCCAGTGCTGCTTCAGCCTGAGCCAGTCCGGCCTTAGCCTGTTCGTAGGTGTTCTGGGCAGTCTGCATCTCATAGTCGCCAATCACCTTGTTGTCGAAAAGTTTCTTGGAGTTATTGTAAGTCAGTTCGGCAGTCTTAACCTGTGTCTTTGCGGTGTTCACTGCAGCCTGTGCCTGACGCACCTGTGCCTGATAGGTCACATTGTCAATCTCAAACAGCGTTTGTCCGGCACTTACTACCTGACCTTCCTTTACATAAATCTTTGTGATGAAACCACCCAGTTTCGGGCTGATCTGTACATCCTGAATACCTTTGATTGTTGCAGGATACGTCTGCTGCATGGCAGCGTTTGAAGTGCCTACTTCTGCAACGGGAAACTCATTGTCTCCAAAGTTGGGGCGTCCACCGCCATTACCACACGAAACAAGAGTGGCAGCGCAAGCCGCAACCAACATGATTTTGTTAATCTTCATACTATTTTTTCCTTCTAAATTTATATATAAATTCTAATAATGTTCCGAAAACTTTTTATTGGCTTGTGAGTTTTCGGATTGCAAAGATACGAAATAGATAAATATGGTGTACGTTGACACTTCCTTTTTTACATATTTTTAATAGATTTGTTCGTGAAAGATGATAGTTTTTAAAATAATATGTGCTTTATCTATAAATATATAACCGGGCGCCATCATGATGACGCCCGGTCTGATATTATGTGTAATAAAGGTTTAGTCGTTCTCAACAAGACCAGAGTAGCGAACACCGCTCACTTTATACTTGGCATAGCCGTCGGCCGGATACCAGGGATCGCCTTCATAGCTGATGAAGAATACGATGCTGTCGGCAGCTGAACCATTGTTCTGATGACCGGCATTTTTCAAAATCTTGCCTTCAGTAATGGTTACAGGGTAGTCACCATCAGCATTCTCAGCTTTGTCAGAGCTGAATGTTAAGTTGCCTTGGTTGATGCCAACCTTTACTCTGAAAGCATAGTTAGGATAACTTGGAACACCGTAGTCACTAGCCAAATCAAAATTTCCGTTGCTTGACACCCACATAGAGTCAGCTGTGTTAGCTACAGTGTTGTAAGTCAGAATCTGTACTTTTCCATAGCCGAAGTAATCCTCGCCAGAAGTTATTGTTTTGCCATTTTCATCTACAGCATCAACAGTGATGTACCACTGTCCGGCCATTGACTCTGTAGCTGTTCCGCCGATCTCGTCTTTTTCACAAGAAGCGAAAACTGTTGTGAGCAGCAGTGCTGCAAGATATAATGATTTTTTCATATAGCTCTAAACTACTTTGTTAAAGTTACTGTTAATGGGTCGCCATCGAAATTGATTAGCAGCTCAATTTTACCATTTGCGGCATCGTATTTGCCTGATGTGATGGTAAGTGGAATTTCCCAGTACCATTCTGATCCGTCGCCTTCTTCTACGAGTGACACTGTGTTGTCAGCATTGAGTTTGAGTTTGGCCTCATAGGAGAAATCGTATGGATATCCGGGATAGCGGCCATATACGTAGAAACCGCCAGCCAAGTCGTCGATAGTATAGGTGCCATCGCCGTTGTCAGTGATTTTAACGGGCAGATTGCTATATTGACGTGATCCGTATTGGCAAGCACTGAAATAGGGACTTGCGAAGTTGTTTGGATCAACAACAGCTACTGTTCGTGAGGTACTAGCCTTGAAACCATCTTTGTTGACAACCAGATAGTCGATTGTGTAGAAGTCAGGTGTGTTAGTATCTACAGTACCTGTAACTATGACCTGATCTGAAACATCCTCACCTTTCATAAGTGCTTTACAACCGGGATCATTGAATGTTGTTCCAACGGGAACAGTCATTGCCTCGTCGCCATTCAACTCGAGTATCGCATAGTAAGTAATACGAGTGAGACCATCGGTTGAATCGTCGCTGCAGCTGCTCAGTGTGAATACGGCAGCCATCAGCGTCAGAATTGATATGATTCTTGTTTTCATAAAAGTCTTCTGTTTAATATGTGTTACTATTATTTACCCCAGAATACGGGCTTTGTATAACTGAACTTGTTGTTCTCGTCGTACTTAGGCGCATTGGTATTGCGTGAAGTAGATACGCCGGGCAAGGGGAAACGCTCCAACAACTTGTTGTCGCCTACCTCGTTGAACACGTCGATAGGAGTATAGAGTGTTCCAGGAGCATAGAGTTCGGGCTTGTAGCTGCTGTCGTCCTGCTTGTTGTACATGTCGAGACCGCTAACAGTACCGAATGCGGGATAGTCCAAACGGCGCATCTCACACCATGCCTCGAAGTTGTTCACACCGGCCAGAGCCACCCATTTGGCAATACCGATAACTTCCTGATATTTCGACTGGTCATAGGGGAAACGGGCGATGCAGGCAGCAGCACCGTTTACGCCAGCTTTGTCGAATGAAGCCTGAATAGCAGCCTCGTAGTGAGTCTTAGCATTAGCAGCGTCACCCTTCTTAGCGTAGTATTCTGACAAGAAGAACTCAGTCTCGAATACGGTGATCAGGTCAAGTGGGGTGTCGTAAGCCATTACAGGACGGCACCAATAAGCTGCTTTATAGGTGCTTGAGGTAGAAAAGTTTGTACCTGAAATACCACCGGTGAACACACCAGCACTGTTCTTCTCGAAGAACTTAGCTAAACGAGGATCTTCATATACCACATCACCAGCAGCATCCTTCTGCTGCATGGTACCGATGATGGCAATGTTGGCCACAACGTTTACCTGTGTTGAACCGAAGTATGAAGCAAATTCTTCCTGATAGTAGGGGTTAGCCTGACCAGAAACATTGCTCCAGATGCCGGCATACTGTACATCTTCAGTGGGGAAGTTGTTGGCAGCTACCAGAGCATCCAGCTGGGCAGTAACGTCCTTCACACCGCTTTCACGCATCAGAATGCGCAGTTTGAGTGCGTTGGCAAACTTAATCCAGTCTTCAGCTGAGCTGTACAGGAAGTTCTTGCTTACTGTTTCCAAACCAGTCACTTTTGCCAGAGCTTCGTCCAGTTCTGCGATGATGCCGTCATAAACAACCTG